>JBEKPL010000123.1:0-3914 GCA_049520815.1 Candidatus Limnocylindrales bacterium | reverse complement strand
CCCCTTGGTGACGACCGAGCCAACGCGGTCACCGTGGCTCTGGGCGTGGGCGGCACCCTTTCGGCCACCTATGCCGCCGCGACCATGGGGCCCACGGCCCAGGTCATCTTCGATGTCACCGGCTTCTTCGTGCCGTAGGGGGAGCTGAGCTCGAGTGCGGCGCCGCCGCAGCGCCGGGTGCGTAGGCAGGGCGGACAGGCGGCCCGGCACGAGCTCGGCCCCGTCGGTCGCAGCGCCGAACGGCCCACATTTCTGGCATGGGTCTCCGACGTTCGAGACGGACGGGGAGGGAACGATGAGCACTCAAGCTGGGATGTCGCCAACCGAGGACCGTCCAAGCCTCGCGACAGGCATCGCCCTGCGGGTTGGCACGGTCGCGTTCTTCCTGATCATGGAGGCGGTCATCCTCTTCGCGGCGCTTGACTGGGTGGCCAGTCGCCTCGCGGAAGCGAAGCCGGCCAGAGCCGAGCCAGTCGAGTCATAGCCGACCGAACCGCGTTCCCGTTCCTCCACACTATGGCTGAATGGTGACGCCGAAGGCACCAGAGGCAGGGCGCGCCTTGGACGATACCCCGGGGCCTACTGAGCGCCCGACTTTCTCTTCTAGTCGATCGGAACCGCGGTACCGCTCACCCGGATGCCGGCTTGGTCGGGCACGATCTCGACGCGAAGGCGACTCGGGCGGCCGATCTCCTCGCCCTGGAGGATCGTGATCGTCGCCGGGGCAACGATCAGCCCGTGCTCGCGCAGGTAGGCGCCGAAGGCGGCGGCCCCCGCGCCGGTCGCGGGGTCCTCGACAACGCCACCAACCGGGAAGGGATCACGCACCCGGTAGGTCGTTGGGCCCGCCTGCCAGACTAGCTGCAGGGTCGTGAGGTCCTCGGCGAGCATCAGCGCTCGTAGCTTCTCGAAGTCGTAGCGCATGCTGTCTAGAGTCACCCGTTCCTGGACCGCAAGGACCAGGTGCCAGGCCCCCGCAAACGCCCGAGCCGGTGGCAACCGTGGGTCTAGCTCGCCGCGCGTCCAGTCGAGACAGGAGAGCGCCGCGTCGACCAATGCGTCGGCTGCCGGCTCGACCCGCGGCGGGACCGAAGTGAGGGTCGCCTCGATCAAGCCCTCGGACGTGGGGCGGGTTTCGATCGCGACTGGTCCATTGTTCGTGTCGAAACGGAACGAGCCTGGCCCGGACCGCTCTGTGATCGCGACTGCCGCAGCGATCGTGGCGTGCCCGCAGAATGGGACCTCCGCGAGCGGGCTGAAATAGCGGACGCGGTAGGCGCGATCACCGACGGGCGCCAGGAAGGCCGTCTCCGAGTAGCCCACATGAGCCGCGATCGCTTGCATCTCCAGATCGGACGGATGGCTGGGGCTGATTACGACGCCGGCCGGGTTGCCGCCAGCGGGGTCAACCGTGAACGCCGAAAGACGAAGGACACTAGTCTCGAGCATCTGACCGACCTCTACCGGGACATGTACAGGAGCCAGGCGGTGGCCCACTTCGCCGTCATGATGCTCCCACGCCCACGATGGCTGCGTAGCGGTCGTACCGGCTGCCTGAGCGAACCCAAGCTATCTTGGTCTGGGGCGTCCGAAAGAACTCGACGCGGGTGATCTCCCCGAACGCGACCAGCTTCGCCCACACAATTCCAGTCCACAGTCGTGTCGAGGGCGCTCCGCGGCAGCCAGGGAAGCCCTGGCGACAGAGGCGCGGATGGCCCACCGAAGTTCTACTCTCGACCGGCCCACCGGTGACAACCACGCGTCGGGCTCAGCGCGGCAGCGTGCGCCTCGCCGGCGATCCGGCGAAGGTGCGGATTCGGGCGAGCAACTGGCGTTCGGTGATCGTGCCGCTCTTCTCGACCTGAATCCGTCGTTGGCGGTCGTGGCTGGCGTCCTTGGTGCGCATGTGGTCCGCGAGGTGCTCGACCACCTCGCCGTCCCCTACCAGCAGGAGGTCGTCGTCGACCGGCACCGCGTGGGCGACATGATCGAGGAAGCTCCGCATGTGTTCATCACGATGGCCCTCGCCGCCCGGGTGCTCCTCGGTCGGTGGTCGTCCTGTTGAGCGGTGCCGGCCAGGGACCGTGGAGTCGATGCGGTGGCGCACGGTGAGCTCAGGGCTCCAGCGCAACATCGTCGCCGAATTGGCAGAGATCCAGATACCGGTGGTGTGGGGACTGGTCATCGCAGTCCCTCCTTTCCCAGGGCGGTCGTCGAGTCCGCGACCTCCCGCTTCCACTCCCGCCGCGCGGCGCCTCAAGTTGCCTATCCGGCCCTCTCGCTCGGGCGGGGCTACGCGCAGCTCGTGCTCGATCGCGTGTTCTCTACGCGACGGGCTTCTTCGGCGGCTTCGGCTTCTTGGGTTTCGGCGGCCTCTTCGGCGTCTTGTCGCCCACGTGACACCTCCTGTTCGCAAGCATAGGACGGTCGACAGAATGACCCGACGCCCTTCTGAGGTCCGGCGATGTGGAGCTGCAACGGCAGCGCCTCGCCGGCGGTACTCCCGGAGCGCCGGGTCCTCCTCATTGTGACTCTTTGGGCGGCCGCAGACCAGGGCTACGGCTTTGGCGCCGATCGATCGCGCGGCGCACGCTTGGCTGCCGGTCGCGTCGCCGGCTTGGCCGCCCGTGAGCCCACCGCTGCCGCGGTCTTGCCGGTCTGGCCCCGGTCAGCTCCCCTGGTGCGGACTGCACCATTGGCGGCATCGTTTGCGATCGCCTGCGCCATACCACCCATAGCCTTCGCAGCGGCTAGTTCCGCTGCTCCCGCCGCGACCGATCGCACGGCTGCCGCGGCCATCTCGGCGCTCGCGACGCCGAGCGCCTCGGATGTCGCGTATTCGTCGCGCCCCTCACTCATCTCGGTGAGTCCGAGCGCCGCGAGCTCACCGGCGAGGTGCTCCGCTCCGTGGGCGACGATGGCGCCCTCGGTGGCCCGGCTGAGCGCTTCCACTGCCAGGACGTGCAGCTGGTGGCTCGTGCGGCCGAGAAACGCCACGAGAGTTGGCTGCGTGATGCCCCCGAGCAGCTCCGCTGCTACCTGTACCTGGCCGGCGATGCCCGCAAGCTCCATGCCGCGGCGAAACTCATCGCCGCTGAGCGCCGCAGCGAGCTCTCCGCCAGCGGCGACCTGGTCGGCCAACGAGAGGGTCGCAGCGCCCTCGGCGGCGTTGCGCGCACCTCTCCGAGCGGCAGCATCGCTGGAGGCCGAAAAGGCGGCTGCGGCGGCTGCCTCATCTTCGCCGACGGTCACGTCGGCGGCACCTGCGGCTGTCTCAATCCTCGCGGCCGCTGCCGCGCTATCGGCTGCGGCCAGCTCCTCCGCGCGAACCTTAGTTTTGGTGTCGGCCGCGGCCTTTCCCTTGGTCTTACGAGCAGGCATCTCGTCCTCCTGGTGGTCGCGAGCAACGGCTCGATGGGTCCAGGCCAGTTGAACCACGTCGGTCTACGCGCCGCTCGACTCTACGGCGTGGCATGCACAGCGGCTTGGCTGGCTCGCGAGGACATTCTGACTTGAGGGAGAATCGGACGCCAGCCCTGGTCATATCGGACGCCAGCCCTGGTCATGAAAACGGCACGGGGGCGATTGTGAAGATCGGTCGAGTCCAACTTCGAGCAGACTCGAAGAGCCGCCGCTGGTGGCGCCACGGGACGCTGATCGACCAAGAGGAGGCGGTCCCGGAGCACGCGGTCTCACGGTCGAAAGACGCCGCACCATGACCTGATCGTGAGGATCACTATCGAGGTCTGACTGTCCTCCGATCCGCTGATGCCCCGCCGGCTATGTCGTGAAGTACCCGGTGACATCGAAGATCACATGCGCCGTCGGCCCGAGAGTCGGAGCGGCATAGGTGACGCTGAGAGTGCCGGTGCCACTAAGAGCCACCGTGACCGCGTTGGCCCGGTCATCGCCGA
>JBEKPL010000122.1:0-2778 GCA_049520815.1 Candidatus Limnocylindrales bacterium | reverse complement strand
CAGCCATGGCGACGATTCCCGGCTCACCTATGGCCGGCCAGGCGTTGATCGTCAGCCAGATGGCCCACGCGACGATTGACACGGCGACGCCGGCACTCGCGAGCGCCCAGCGCCGCCTGGGCGACTCGGCGGCGAGCCAGCCTGCGAGCACCGCCCAGAGACGGTAGGTTCCGACAAGGATCTCCACACCGAGCAGCGAGGCTGTGAGGAGGGCCGGGCCGGCCACGCCCACGCCGCCGGGGGTGAGAAGCGGGGCGACCGCGGCGACAACGGCGGTGACAACCAGAGTGCCGCCAAGCCAGGGCCAGGCGCGCCTTGGAACCGGACGAGTTCGGACCTGGGTAAGTGCGAACCCGACTAGCACGGCAGCTGGGATGCTAGCCAGGTGCTCGGTCCAGTAGATACCTTGGGTGATTGGCCACCTGAGCGCGGGCTCGATACCACTCGGCAGCAGCCACCAGTTGAGCGCGCTCACGCCCTCGCCTGCGGCCGCGAGCAGCTCTGTGAGAGCGCCGAGCAGTACCCCGAGGAGGAGCGCGCGCCGCGAGACCCATGCGTCCGGCGTACGAACCATGACGGCAACTGGTATCAGAAGGGTGCACAGCCCGGTGATCCATTCCGTCGCCGTAAGGACCAGG
Source organism: Candidatus Limnocylindrales bacterium (assembly GCA_049520815.1). Lineage (GTDB taxonomy): Bacteria > Chloroflexota > Limnocylindria > Limnocylindrales > CSP1-4 > Fen-1039. Next base: position 2,140 of record JBEKPL010000122.1, on the reverse strand, counting down.
AACGTCCAGGGGGGCGAGCCGACCATTCGGTCGAATGCGAAACGCATCCCGAAGTCAGCGGCGAGTGTGGCGGTGAACAACGCGACGAGCCGCCCTCGGCCTCGTAACGGATTCCACCCTCGAACCTCAATCGCCGCCCCGTCTGGGTCCGCGATCGCCCCGTAGTACATGAGCGGAAGGGTCGCCCGAGAAGTAGCTGCCGTCAAGTGAACTCAACAGCGCGCGAAGGCCATGAGTGATGGACCGCATGCTGCTCACCCTGGTGCCACACGATCGCGGCATCGTGGCGCGTCCGCCACCGAGCGTTCTAGAGGAAGCTCAGAGCGTCGATCGGGATGATGCCGCGATCCTCGGTGTCGTCGGCGTTCCGCCATCCGTCCGCCCCAGTGGCCGCTACTCCAACGACATCCCCCAGACCTCGCGTTGGAGGGCCAACACGATCACCCGATCGTGGTGTGGCCACGACTCGCCCCTCAGTCATGTTGTTGCGATAATCGTCGACGCCGCCGGCCCGGACGAGCAATCTGGTGCCTGGCCGGTGGCCCATACTAGAGTGGCCGCATCAGGGCCGTCCGGCACGATCCTGGAGGAGGCGGTCGCGGGCACTCAGGTCGAGTTGCCGACAGAGGGAGCGAGGACGTGACGATCCGTTCTCAGGCCACCCGGACCCTCACTTCGTGGGGCATCGGCCCGGTGTGGCTGCGTCGCGGGTCGGTCCCTTGGGCAACCAGACTAGGCCTGGTAGGCCTGCTCGTCGCCCTCACCGTCGCGGGCTGCTCCGGAAGCTCGGTCGCAATTCGGGGCACCTTCAGCCCGACCGGCTCGATGGCTATCGCTCGTTTGTACCAGACAGCCAGCCTGCTCTCCGACGGACGGGTTCTGATGGCAGGAGGCCACGACGCCAACGGCAACGACCTCGCCTCAGCGGAGCTGTATGACCCGAAGACAGGCACCTTCAGCCCGACCGGCTCGATGAGTGTCGCTCGTTTGTACCAGACCGCCAGCCTGCTCTCCGACGGACGGGTTCTGATGGCAGGAGGCCACGACGCCAACGGCAACGACCTCGCCTCAGCAGAGCTGTATGACCCGAAGACAGGCAGGTTCAGCCCGACCGGCTCCATGACCACTGCTCGCTGGGACCACACCGCCACCCTCCTCCACGACGGCAGAGTCCTAATCGCCGGTGGCCACGATGCCCAATCGTCCCACGCCTCTGCCGAGCTGTTCGACCCGAAGACTGGCACGTTCAGCGCAACCGGCTCGATGGCTGAGGCTCGCAACTACCACACCGCGACCCTACTCTCCGATGGACGCGTTCTCATATCAGGAGGTCAAGGAGGCGCCTCGGGATACCTCGCGTCAGCCGAGTTGTATGACCCCGAGACTGGCACCTTCAGCCCGACCGGCTCGATGGCTACCGCTCGCTGGCTTCCCACCGCCACTCTGCTCTCCGACGGCCGTGTTCTCATCGTCGGAGGCGAGCACCTGTCGGACTGGCTCGTTTCGGCCGAGTTGTATGAGCCGAAGACTGGCACCTTCAGCCCGACTGGCTCGATGGGCGACACTCGCGACTACCACACCGCCACCTTGCTCCTCGACGGCCGCGTCCTAATCGCCGGCGGTTCGACTGACCCTGCGGTCGAGCTATACGACCCGAAGACCGGCAAGTTCAGCCTAGCCGGCTCGATGAGCGCTCCTCGCCGCGGTTACAGCGCCACTCTGCTATCGGATGGTCGCGTCCTCATCGCGGGAGGCGCTGATAGCTCGACGGTTCTCGCGTTAGCTGAGCTGTACCAGCCGTAGGGATTCACTCGACGTTTGCATCGACCAGGTTCCCTGACCAACAGCCACGATGGGTGCCCGCGACGCCTAGCTTGAGGACGCAAATCGGATCGAGGGCCGAGCTAAGCCATCGGCTTCGACCCTGTGGGCATTCCCATGCAGACCGACTAGATGGTTGCGAGCGCGCATAGCGGCAGCACAGTGGCCCTGCTACAGTCTCGTCTATGTAGGGGGGTGGGTCTAGGCCCTCCGTGGCGCAGCGAACGCACGCTGTGTCACTAGCACAATGGAGGTCAGGAGATGACGACCCATTCTCGAACGCCCCGGAGCATTTCCGGGTGCAGCATCGGTCGTGGGC
>JBEKPL010000121.1:0-3486 GCA_049520815.1 Candidatus Limnocylindrales bacterium | reverse complement strand
GCGGTGGAGGCGGATTCGGCGCCGGTTATCGCTGCGCGGACCAAAGCCTTCAGCTAAGAACGGTCGGTGATTGGCCCGGTGCGGACCAATGGCACGGTCCGTTGGCCAGCAAGGCATTCGCCCCAAGCGGCTGGCTCAAGCTGCGCATCGAAGTCCAGGCGAAGGAAGTCCGGGTATATGTCAATGGCCTGCAGCAGATCGACTACAAGTACGACGACAACAGCAACCTCGAGCCGGGCTACGTCGGTCTTTGGTCGGACAAGACTCAGTTCGAAGTTCGCAGCTTCACGGTTTCGGCACTGACGTGATCCGACCGGCGCAGGCCAGTCGGCGGTAGCCAATGTGCGAGGCCATGCCAGCGGGTCCCCATCGCAAGTCGCTTTGAGTGCTCGGTCCACGGCGACCAGCGGCAGTCGCAGTTGGCGTGCTGGCCGCCTTATGCCGTGACGCCAGATTTGCTCCGATCGACCGGCCCTTGAGGCGGATCACTTCGGAGCCTTCTTCGCGTATGGGAACTTGAACGAGAAGACTGCGCCCACAGCGCAGGCGAGGCCGTACAGCCATATTCCGACGCTGGGCTGCGCCAGGCTGGACGTGCTGTAGGTGTAGCCGTACGAGGTCGTAGTCGAGTTGGCTACGGCGATGAGTATCCACGCCGCGATCACCAGCCCCGCCGTGAGCGAGATTCGCAGCGCGTACGTCCAGCCGCTCGTGAGAGACTCGGGTGGGTTCGTGTGCAGTTTCCAGTAGGCGATGAGTCCTACCACTGGAGCAATCACCGGATAGACGAACTGCAGGCCAGAGACCGAGGCCAAGCCCAAGACGGTGGAATACCAAGGAAGGACGGTCGCGATGAGCGCTCCGGCCGCGCATCCCGCCGCAACGATCAGTTCTTGAGGCCCGGCAACTATAGGGCCGATAGAAGGAGCCGCCGTGGGCGTGACCAGCGACGGTGCTGGATCCGCGACCTGTGCCGCGCCAGCCCATGGCGCGGGCGGCGGGGTGGGAATGACCGGAGAACCGGCAGCGACCGCAATGGAGGGCGGCTTCAGCGTCGAGAAGTCGAAGCCACATGTCCCGCAGAAGCGCATTCCCGCAATTGGCAGCCCAGTTCCGCAGTGCGGGCAGTGTCGAATATCCATTTGACTCCCTCCATTCCGCCGCGGTGACGGTACCGCTGCCGTTGGTCCGCAGTATCGGCGACGAATTGACGCCGCACAACCAGATGATGTGAACGAGAGCTGCTGCATCGCGGCGTCGTCTTCAAACTCAACGGCGACAGCTACCGGATGCGGGCCCACCGGGCCCGTGCCGAGCAGATCCGAAAGGGGGTGGTCGTCCGGCGGGACGGCTAGGCTTGCACGGCCCATCCGGGGCTCGTCAGCCCAGGGAGTCTCGCTGGTCGAGCCTGGGGAATCTCGACGTTCGGCGACACTGGCGAAAACCTGTGTGCGCACAGCCCTCCGGCGACCCGCTCTCGCATGCCCGCGAGCGCCGATTCCTCGCTTCGGCCTCGCGGGCCTTCCAGACGATCCCCATCCCACCCCGTCCTAGTTCGGAGAGAAGGGTGAAGCGTTCAGTCATGGGACGTCCGTCTGGCCGAGACGAGATACCCCGAGCCACCGAACGCTCCATCAACCGCCGCTGGAGGGTCGGCAGTGATCGTCTTGGGCCACGTCCCCTTGTAATAGATCTCACCCTCGCGCAGCTCGAGAGCGTCGAACGTGACGCCCGAGTTGACGATCATCTGGTTCAGGGTCACGTTCAGCTCATCCTCGACCTGCCTGACGATGTCGCCCGGTACGCCGATATGTCCGAGGTCGAGGTGGCTGATGTGCACCTGGACGGAAGCCGGGCCCGTACGTTCGACCGAGAACTGGCCGTACACCGGGCCCGAGAACGGATACCCAGGCACGTTCTTCACGAAGGCGGCCATCTCCACGTAGCCGTCATGGATCCGGAAGTTGATCCCAGAGAGGTAGGGGTTGGCGCTGTTGAACTCGGGCAGCGATCCCAGGGCCGCCTCGCTGATCATGCCGTCGATCGCGACGCTGCCCGACCAGTGGTGAGGGTTCGAGAGAGTGTAATTCGCGGGCGCCGACGGCCGAGTGATCCCGTATTGGGCGCAGAAGACCTCGAGCGCCTGCTGGTCGCGCTGCATGCCCAGGTCTCGCGCGTGGTCCATGCCGAACAGCGAGCTGACGATTGGCACCTGGACCACGCCCGACCATCCCACCAGGACGGTGCCACCTACAACCAGAGAGGCCAGGAGAGCACCGATCGTGGCCCAGACCGGGGGTCGCCGGCTCGTCCAGGACGGATGGGAAATGGATCTGTTGGTGCTCGCAGGGGAACTTGGACCGACCATCCCAAGCGCTGGCGCAGGAGCCAGGGCAGGCTGTGCGGCCGGAGCTGGCGCCGGCACCTCGGCGGCCCCATACAGAACTGGCAGCAACTCCGCGCTTCGCTGCGGCCGCTCGGCCGGATCTTTCGCCAGTAGCCAGCCGACGGTCGGACGAGCTTCGGGCGGCAGCTTGTCCAGATCGGGCGCCTCGCGAACGTGGCGGAGGATCACCTCCTGATAGGTGCGGCCCTCGAAGGGCACGACGCCTGTGAGCATCTCGAAGGCGATGACACCGAGGCTGTAGAGATCGGAGCGCTCGTCGGCGGGTCCCTCTGGTGCGAGATATGCCGAAATCGGAGATCTTGGCCACCCCATCGGAGCCGATGAGAACGTTGGAGGGCTTGAGATCGCGATGGACGACGCCTGCGGCATGAGCGTCGGCGAGTCCCTGGGCGACTTGGGCGAGGAGTGCCTTCGCCTCGGGCCAGCTGTATGGCCCGTGGGTCGCGAGCCGCTCCCGCAGAGACGGTCCGTCGACGTATTCGAGGGCCAGATACGGGGTCCCATCTCGGACGCCGTAGCCGAGGACCTGGACCACGTTGCGTGAGTGGATCCTCTTGGCCAGCTCGAGCTCGCGCTCGAAGCGCAACACATAGTCAGGGTCTTCGGCGTACGTCTCGCGCAGCAGCTTGAGCGCGACGACCTGCCCCGCGTCTCGCGCAGCAGCTTGAGCGCGACGACCTGCCCCGTCTCTTCGTCGCGGGCCTTCCAGACGATCCCCATACCGCCCCGGCCGAGTTCCGATAGGAGGGTGAAGCGCTCAGTCATGGCGTGTAGATCTCCTCTGAGGTGATGCTCCAGTCATGAGGCGATCTGGGCTCGAACCGCTGCGGTTGCCTGGAGGACGATCGGGCGCCCAGCCTGGCACTCCAGGAGCAGCCGGCGTCACCGGTTGGTTGGCTGGAGGGACGGCGGGGTTGGGCTGGTCGGCATCGACGGCGAACGCGGCGTGGAGCAGCTTGATCGCGACGATCTGCCCGGCCTTTTCGTCGCGGGCCTTCCAGACGACTCCCATCCCACCCCGTCCCAGTTCGGATAGGAGGGTGAAGCGCTCAGTCATGGTGTGGCGGTCGGAGTCGGAG
>JBEKPL010000120.1:0-3254 GCA_049520815.1 Candidatus Limnocylindrales bacterium | reverse complement strand
TGCGCTGGCCCCACATCGCCTCGAGGATGGCCTTGTGGTGCTCTCGCGAGAGCCATGGCACGATGGTTCGATCGGGCCGAATCTCGAAGTTGCTGAGCGATCCTTCGAAGCCCTCCTCGGGCCAGTCGGCGTGATTCGCCCGGAAGTAGCCCTCCACGGACGAGAGCGGCAGACCGACCAGCGGCGGCGGGGCCAGGCGGTCCCAGCAGATCTCCCAGGTCGGGAAGGCATCGCGCAGATCGGTCAAGCCACCGTCCACGAGCACGATGCCGCGGGTCAGGTCCGGGTTGCGAACCGCGAAATCCAGGACCACGCTCCCACCCCACGACTGGCCGACGAGGACGGGCCGGTCGAAGCCCGGGCCCAGCGCGGCGATGAGTCCGCGCAGGTCCCCGGAGACGGTCGCAAAGTCGTAGCCGCCGTCCGGCTTGTCGGAATGGCCGTGACCGCGGAGATCGACCGCCACCGCGGTCCGTCCGGCGGCGGCCAGCCGCCGCGCCACTCCGTCCCAGAGACGCGCGTTGGACGCGAGGCCGTGGACCAGCAGGAATGGCGCCGCCTGCGCGCCGGCGTCGTCGCCCGCGCCGGCAGCGTCCCCCGTGCCGGCAGCGTGGCCCGTGCCCGCGTTGTCGCGACTGCCGTCGGCCGGGGCCCAGCGAAGAACGCGCAACTGAAGGCCGTCCGCCACCTCGACTCGTTCGTCGTCCGGTTCGATCTGTGAGCTCACTTCCGTCTCCCGTTCTCGCCATCCTATTCCGCGAGGCAAGTCTGATCCGCCGACGGGTCGCCGCGGCTCCCGGCGGGCCGCGGTCCCACCGAGCGGGCCGCGGCGTCCGTACAATCGCGACATCGTGATCCAATCGAAACACGCGCCCTCGTTCGCGGCCGGGGGCGGCCGGCCCCGCCGGAAGCGCCTCGTCGCGCGCACGGCCCTCGCCACGGCCGCGGTCCTCGCGGCGGTGGCCTTGCTGGTCGCCACATGCGGCTTCGTCTCGAAACCGCCCGCTCTGACCGCCTCCCCGTCGTCCACCCCCAGCCCGACCAGCGAGCTTTCGACAGCTACGGCCACTCCGAGCCCCGCGACCCCCCTCGTGAAGGTGATCACACTGGTCGCGTCCATCGCCGAGCCGAAAGATGCCACGCCATCCGGGCTTACCTGGAAGGGCGTACAGGACGCGGGCGCGAAGACCGGCGCGTCGACATCTCTCGTCGTGCCGAGCTCCAACGCCGACCTACCGTCAGCCGTGGAGACGGCCGCGGCGGGCGACCTCGCCGTCGTGGTCACGATCGGTTCGGATGCCGCTGCCGCCGTCAAGGCCGCGGCCGTCGCCCACCCGGCGACCCAATTCCTCGAGATGGACGTGGCAGTCCCGACGGGATCGCCGGCCAACGTGCACGGAATCGTTTTCGACGAGGCGGAGGCGGGCTACCTGGCCGGGTTCCTGGCCGGCTCCTTCGCCGGCGGTGGCAAGGCTGGGTTCGTCGGCGACGTGTCGGGGGACGCGCGCTCGGCCAACTACGCCTCGGGCTTCCGGAACGGTGCCTCGCAAGCTGGGACAGGCATCGGCGTGGCGGTCGCCTACGTCGGCACATCGGATTCCCCGGAGGAGGGCCGGACCGCGGCGGCGGGCCTGGTCAAGTCCGGGATCGCCGTGTTGTCGGCCCAGCCAAGCCTCTCGGGGATCGGCGCGCTCCGCGAGGCCTGCGGACGCAAGGTCCAGCTCGTGGCCGTGGACACGGACGCCTGGCAGGTCGTCCCCGACGTACGCTCGTGCCTGATCGCGAGCGTTCTGAAGCGCTACGACGTTGCCGTTCGAGAAGCGATCCTGCGCGCGGCGTCCGGCCAGACGGCCTCGGCGGTGACCCTCGAGGACGTCTCCACGGGGGGCGTCGCGCTCAGCGACTTTCACGTGGACCGGCCCGCCGGGTTCGACTCGCAGCTCGCCGGCGTTCTCGCGGCCTTGAAGAACGGCCCCGCTCACCCGACACCGCCGCCACCCGGCAGCTCGCCCGAGCCACTGGCCACATAGGCGCACCGATGAGCGCAAACGAGTCGCCGCTGCCCCAGGTCGCCCTTCTGGACGACGGCGCGATCGCAGAGCTGCTTCGCACCGCCCGGCGAATCGCGGTCGTGGGAGCGTCCTCGAACCAGGCGCGACCATCGAACGGCGTCTTTCGGACTCTGGTCGAGGCGGGCTACGAATGCATTCCGGTCAACCCGAACGAAACCGAGGTCGAGCGTATACCGGCGGTCGCCACTCTCGCCCAAGCCGCCGCGACCGGCCACATCGACATCGTCGACGTGTTCCGCTGGCCCGAGCTGACCGAGGCGGTCGCACGGGAGGCTGTCGCGATCGGCGCCGGGGCGCTGTGGCTGCAGCTCGGCGTGGTCGACTGGGAGACCGCCCGGATCGCGGCCAAGGGCGGCCTGGCGGTCGTCATGGACCGCTGCACGGCCATCGAGCTACGACGTGTGTGACAGTGCTGTCGCGTTGGCGAGTGTGCGCTAATGTCACCAGACGGTCAGCAGCCCTAGATGGTCGGCGCTACTCCTCTCGCCCCGACCATAACCTGAAACTCGAAGCTCGAGCTCCTCTTCAGGCGTGCGGACGCGCCGGTCAGCCAGCCGACCAGCCGTTGTCGTCGGCGATGATGGCTCCATTGACATTCGAGGCCTCTGCCGACGCGAGCCAGGAGATCAGGGCGGCAACCTCGTCAGGCTTCGCCGTCCGCTCGGCGGCGGCGTGGATCTTGGCGAGACGCGTGAGGTCCCATTCCGCCCTCGGCACAGCCGTGGTGCCAATGTTCGTCTCGACCCCGCCAGGGCACACGGCATTGCACCGGATGCCCTCGGTCTGGTAGGTCCAGGCGACGTTCCGGGTGTAGCCGATGATGGCGTGCTTCGAGGCCGTGTACGCTACGCCTGCCGCGCCGCCCTTGAAGCCTCCGACCGAGGCGACGTTCACGATGCAGCCGGCCCTGCGCTCCATCATCGCGGGTAGGACTTTGCGCCCGAGGCGCATGGGGCCCGTGACATTCACGTCCATGACGTGTGCCCAGGTGGCGTCGTCCACGTCGTGCGCGGCCAGGAAGAAGTCCATGATCCCGGCGACGTTGGCGAGCACATCCACCTGCCCGTGGGCGGCGACCGTCTCGTCGATCACGCGGTCTACGTCTGCCTGGCTGGTGATGTCCGCCTTGACGAGCGTGACCTTCACCCCGGCGGCCTCGAACTCCTCGGCCGCGAGCCTGAG
>JBEKPL010000119.1:0-3258 GCA_049520815.1 Candidatus Limnocylindrales bacterium | reverse complement strand
GGAGCGCGGCATCCCGCTCTTCGTCCTGGGTCCCACGCCCACGACGCTCTCGTGGTGGGCCAGCCGGGTCACGCGCCGGGCCAACGACGCCATCCGGCGCCGCCTCGCGGGCACCGGCGTGCCGTGCGCGTTGCTCGAGGGCACGGCCGATGGGGACGGGCGTCCGCTGCTGCGCGCGGACGGCCTCCACCTGACCCCCGACGGCCACCGCTTCGTCGCCGAGCGGCTGTACGAAGGGGGCATGCGCGAGTGGGTGAGCGGACTCCTGGAACGACCCTGAGCCCGCGGCCTTCCCAGATAGACCGCGGTTGATCGCGGGCGGCCAATCGTCGCGGCTCGCAGATCTGACACTAGATCGGGTGCCAGATCGGGAGTCAAAGGACGAGTCCCGCGGCTCTCTTTGCCACGCTAATCCATCCTTGGCGATACCCGACCCATGGGGTCATGGACCATCCGATCCGGGCGTGCCCGCGAGCGGCCGTGCCCTCGTTACCATGGCTGGGCCTATCGTTGGGGCCTGGCCGCGGGGGACCTCCGGCGCCCTTCTCACCGCGCCCTACGTCCGGCATCTCAGGTACTGCGTAGGCGATCAAGGCCCGCCCAAGGTGCACCTGCGGGCGCTTGGGGCGTAGCCGCACGCAGTGACCGAGGTTGGTCGCGCCTTCCTCCTCGCTGGAAGCTCGCCGGGAGCGCCTGGCGGTCTACTGCGAAGTGACGACGACGAAAGCGACGCGGCAGTGTAAAGTTCAACTAGTGCTCAATACGAGAGGAGGCAGTCTTGCCATTGACACTGCCAGAGCCGGTCACGGATCGGCTCATCAACCCCCCACTCAAGTTGGTCGTGTGCCAGGTCCGCTTCGAGGAAACCGCTTCCGTCTCAGACCCAAAGACCGGACTGGCGCTCTTCGAGAGCCTGGGCGGAGACTCGGGACCATATCCGCAGTTCAGTGAGTTCCGAGGTCAGCAGGTCGACATCACCGTTTCACCCGGGAATCCGATTTCGGCCCAACAGACCCAGCTGGCGGGGTGGAAGTTCCTGTCTCAGGACCGTGCTTGGAACGTGGTCGTCTTGCCTAACAGCGTTTCCTTGGAGACGACGGCGTACACCAGCTGGACGGCCGACTTCGAGGCGAGGCTCCGGGCGATCCTTGGAGCCGTGGTAACGCACGTCAATCCAGCCATTCAGATGCGACTCGGCCTGCGGTACATCGACGTGATCGCGCATCCGGGCATCGAGTCGCCCGAGGACTGGCGCGGATGGATCTGTGAGTCTCTGCTTGGTCCGATCATGCACCCGGGGTTCGGGTCCGCCGTCCTGTCCGCCCAGCAACAACTTGAGATAGATGCGGGCGACGGCATCAAGTGCACTCTGCGGCACGGTACTGTTCTGGAGGCAACCAGCGCGAGCCCAGCCTATCTGCTTGATTGGGACATCCACACCGACGCCGCCAAGGCTCTCGACGTGGCCGAGGTGTTCACGGCTTTGTCGGCCTTCAACCACCTTGCCTTGCGGCTGTTCCAAGTCGCAATAACGCCTGAGATGCTTGACGAACTCAGGGGGAACTAACTGTGGAAACCAGGATCTGGGGCCAGTCGCGGGCCGCGCTCGAGCCTGTGTCCGCCATGTGGATTGCTGACACGAGGTGGCAATCGGGAACACCGTCGACGTGCGGCTTCGAGTCGGACTTCGAAGGCAAGTCCTTTCCGGGCCAGCAGTCGATCCTTGTCGACGCGGGAAGCGCACATTGGCAGACCTCCGTCGTCGGCAACCTCGGCATGGTCGAGCAGTTCGGAGACGCGCTAAGACGACTCGGCGCCAAGGTCGGAGTTGACCTTCTGTCGGCCCCAACCGCGGCCGTGTTGCCGGCCCGCCGGCAGCAGTCTGGCACGTCCGCCCTCGACGCCGTGGATGCGATCGGCGAGTTGTTCGAGCTGCCGATGGAGGCCGTTACCGCAATGGCCGGGATCGGGCGAACCACGCCGATGTACTGGAGGCGCACGGGCACCTCGCCACGGCCGAGCACGGTCCGCGAACTGTGGCGTCTGTACGGCATGGCAATGAGCCTGCAGGCGGCACTCGGAACTGCCGGCACTCGGTCTTGGCTCCGCTCGGGAGCGCCGTCGCCCCTATCGGTGCTGGAGGCCCAGGACCTTGGCAAGGTCGAGCGTCTGGTAGCTCGTGTTGCATTCAATCCGGCCTATGTCAGGGCTTTCAACCCAGCGGTGGAAACCAACGCCGACTTCGATGTTGAGGTCGGTTCCGGCGCACCCGCTCGTGCATCCCGCCGAAGGGTCCGCCGAGGTCGCCTTGGGTGATTGACGACCGCATTCCTTCGGAGTGGCCGCAGGTAGTTCTTGATGCCGTCCGCCAGTTCCGGCAGGGAGACGTCGTCGAAGAGCCGCCGTTCTTCTACTTTCGCAGCGACGAGCACGCTCTGTGGAACTTGCAGTTTGAGCCCGATGATGAGGCCCGCGACGGGTCGATCGCCGAACTGGATCCAGCCGACGGCCCTCCGTACGGCCTGATCACGACCCAGACGTGCGACTTGTTCGAAGAAGGCACTCGGCCCCGGCAGCCTTGGTTTGCTGTCGCCCCCGTCTACGACATCACCTCGAAGGTCACGGGTGGCCAACGCGAGCAGATCCGCCGCGGCGAAGTTGGACATCTGATCCTGCTGACCGCCGATTGGCTTGGTGAAGGCACTTGGGTTGCAGACCTCCGGATTGAGGTTCCCGTGGAGAAGGGCTGGTTAGTCGGTCGAGAACCGCGGAAAGGCTTTGCGTCTCTACCTGAGAGCAAGACCCTGGCTGCCCGGTTAGCCACTCGCCGCGGTCGTCCAGCGTTGTCGGCGGCCCTGACGGCGAGGATCGTGCTGCCACTTCGTACGTGGCTCAAGGACAAGGGTCGGCGATACCGGGACGAAGTCGCCTCTCTGCGCCTGCTTACAGCCGACGATCCCGCGGTCAGCCTCGTCGGCGGCTTGATCGTCGTTGTGGCTGGAGACGGACTTACGGATGACGCCAAGGACGCCTGGAAGGCGTTCGAGGACGGCCTCATCGACGCTGCCGCCGAGCACGGAGTCACGGCTCTCCCGTTCAGGTACGGCACGTACGACGACTTCACAGGCCGCGACATCGTTGCGTCGGTTCAGCTGGACTTCGACTACCTGTCGCCGACCGACTGACGAGTTCGACGTCCTGGCCCGCGCCTGCAAGGAGCGCGGCGTCCCGCTCTTCGTCCTGGGTCCCACGCCCACG
>JBEKPL010000118.1:0-3350 GCA_049520815.1 Candidatus Limnocylindrales bacterium | reverse complement strand
CGCGAGCCGCGACCGCGCGGCTGGCAGGGCTATGGTCGCGCGCTTCGGCCGGGCCTCCGGGCGCCGGGATCGGCCACCATGCGGCGAACGACCCCCAGATAGGCTTCCGCCTGGTGCGTCCAGCTGAGCTCCTCGACGCGCCGGCGAGTTCGCCCGACGCGGGCTCGCCGCTCGGCCGGGTCGTCGACCAGACGCAGGATCGTCGATGCGAGCGACTCGGGGTCGCCAGGCTCGTAGAGAGCGAGCGTGTCGGCGTCGAAGTAGCGTTCGACGGTCGGCAGGCGCGATGCTACGACGGGTTTGTCCATGGCCGCGTACTCGAGCAGCTTGGTGGACAAGCTCATCCCTGTGAACGGATCCAGCCGCGTTGGCGCCACTCCGATATCCGCCACGGCCACGGCCCGCGGGACATCCTCGATCGGGATGCGGCCGGGGAAGCTGGTCCTATCGGCGATGCCGAGATCCGCGGCCAGCGCCTCGAGCGGCGCCTGGGCGTCGCCACGGCCGTAGAAGGTGGCATGGACGGGCAGGTCCGGCCGGGTCCGGGCGAGCGAGGCCACGGCCCGCAGGACGACGCCCAGCTCGTAGGTCGGGGTGAGCGCCCCGGTGTAGACGATCCGCAACTTCCCGTCCGCCATGAACCTGCGGCGAGGGTGCGCCGCCGGGTCGAAGAGACGCAGATCCGGGCTGTTGAGGATGACGGTCAGACGGTCCGGTCGGGCGCCGAGCCTCCGAAGGCGCTCCGCCAGCGGCTCGTTCACGGTCAGCACTTCGTTGGCCACGGCGACCGACAGCTTCTCCTGCAGCCGCAGGAGCCGGTAGCTGATCGGATTGGCCGCTCTGGGAAAGCGGCTGCGGAAGAACTCGGGCATGGCCTCGTGAAGGTCGAGCAGCACGGGCACTCCGGCCAGCTTCATCGGCAGGGCCGAGAAGACCAGATAGTCCGGCAGGGAATGGACCTCGACCAGCTCGTAGCGGCGGCGACGATGGGCTCGAGTTGCGGCCCACAGGGCGCGCAGGAGAAAGGCGCCGTACTCGACGAGATACACCGACAGGCCCGCACCCTGGTGGCGCCTGACGGGCAACCGCCGCAGGTTCACGCCTTCGATCGTCGCGGAGGCCGCCTCGCCAGGGCGCCGCAGGCCGAAGACGTCCACTTCCCAGCCGGCGGCGACGAGCGTCTCCGCCTCGCGCCGGACGCGAGCATCCTCCTCGTAGTAGGCATGGACGATCATGCAGATCGGGCGACGCGGCGCCGGGGCGGTCATGGCCGGCCTCCTCCCGGGGGATCCGCGGCCAGGATCGCCGAGATCCTCTCCGCCGCGCCGGGCCCCACCAGATGGAGTGCCCGGGCGCGATCAGTCGCCATCTCGGCCGATCGCGCCGCCGGTGCTCGGACCGCGAGCTCGCGAACGGCGGCGTCGCGATCGAGGCCTACGAGCACAGACGAGCTGTCGGCGTCGCCCACGGTCTCGATCCATTCGGTCGTGGTTCGCAGGACCAGGCACGGAACGCCGAGCCAGGCCGACTCCCGCTGGACGCCGCCCGAATCCGTGAGCACGGCGGCGGCATGCAGCTGCAGCGCCAGCATCGTGGCGTAGCCCGCAGGTTCGATTGCGGCGATCCTGTCAGGGAGGGCGATTCCGGCGGCGGCCAGCGCCGCCCGCGTGCCCGGGTGGAGCGGCAGGACCACCGGCCGATCGGTTGCGGCCAATGCGCCGAGGAGACCGGTCCAGGCGGCCATCGCCTCGGGCGTCCTGTTCTCGGCCCGATGGACCGTCGCCAGTAGGTAGCCGCCGGGACGTAGCCGGAGGCTCAACCTCGCTCCGATCTCGGCCAGCACGGCTGGGTCGCGCACCTCGGCGGAGACGCGAGCGGCCAGATCGAGCATCAGGTCGCCGACCTGGGCGACGCCGGTCGTGATGCCCTCCGCGGCCAGGTTGGCGACCGCGGCGGCGGTCGGGGCGAAGAGCCAGCGCGAGAGATGGTCGGCCACGACGCGGTTGAGCTCCTCTGGCATGCGCCGGTCGAAGGAGCGCAGCCCGGCCTCGACGTGGGCGACCGGGATTCCGAGCTTGGCCGCCGCCAGTGCCCCGGCGAGGGTGGAGTTGGTGTCACCGTAGACCAGCACCGCGTCCGGCGCCACGTCGCGCAGCAGCGGCTCCAGGGCGATCAGCATTCGGCCGGCCTGGTCGCCGTGGCCGCCTCCACCGATTCCGAGCGAGTGGTCCGGCCGCGCCAGGCCCAGCTCGCCGAAGAAGCTGCCGGCCATCGCCTCGTCGTAGTGCTGACCGGTGTCGACGAAGGTCTCGTCGTGGTCGCGCCGCAGGACGGGCTGTAGCGCGGCCGCCTTTATGAGCTGCGGTCGCGTGCCGACGACGCTGACGATTCGCATCGCCGGCTCTCCCCTACGAGGAGGCGGCGCCGCTGGGCGCCGCGTCGCCTTTGCGGCGCCGCGTGGCGGCCTGGACGCCGATGCCGAGGTAGCGAACGCTCGGCGGCAGCTCGATCTCGCGCAGGCTGTTGCGTCCGTCCAGGACGATCTCCAGCTGCGGGAAGAGACCGAAGTCCAGGCGTTCCCACAGGCCGTCCGAGGTCTGGGTGACGATGGCCCGGAAAGGCGCCGGCTGGCCCCACCGATAGGGCGTGGCGCCGCAACGCTCGATCTCTTCGGTCGAAAGGAGAGGATCGTAGGCGGACACTTCGGCGCCGTGGAACGACAGCCGCTCTATCAGCGGCAGGGCCCGCGAATAGGCCAGCTCCTTGACGTAGGCTCGATAGGTGAGCCCGAGGACGAGGATCGGAACGTCGTCGAGGCCGCCGAGCGAGGCCTCGAGCGACTTGATCGCCGCGCCAACCTGGGCGTCGTTGGTCCGGCGCGAAACCGCCACTACCTCGAGATCGGGAGCGCGGCTGAGGAGCAGGTGCGGGTAGACCGGGATGCAGTGGCCGCCGACCCCGATCCCGGGCTGATGGATGTGCGAGTAGGGCTGGCTGTTGGCGCCGTCGATGACCTCCTGGATGTCGACTCCAACGCGGTCGGCGTAGCGGGCGAGGTCGTTTGCCAGAGCGATGTTCACGTCGCGGTAGGTGGTCTCGGCGATCTTGGAGAACTCGGCCGCCTCGGCACAGCTCATGGCCACGATCTCGGCGTCCAGCACCGAGTCGTAGAACGTGGCGGCTCGCCGTCCCGATTCGGGGCCGATTCCACCGACCAGCTTCGGATACGTGGCCAGGTTGGCGAAGACGGCGCCCGAGTAGAGCCGCTCCGGCGAGAAGGCGACCAGGAAGTCGGTCTCGGCCCGGAGGCCGGTGGCCGCCTCCAGACGGGGCGCGAACCGACCGCGCGT
>JBEKPL010000117.1:0-3592 GCA_049520815.1 Candidatus Limnocylindrales bacterium | reverse complement strand
AGGCAGATGCGGGTCAGGCCGTTGTCGTACTTGTCGAAGATCGGCATGATCACGGCTTCGTTGATGGCGTCCCAGGTGTCGACGAGGCCGCGGAAGTCGGCCACATCGCGCCGGATGCGGGCCCTCTGCGCCGCCTCGATCTCGCCGTTCGACAGAGGCAGGAGCCAGGCGGGCTGGTTGGTATGCCAGCACAGGGGATGGCCCTTGAGCGGCACACCGCGGTCGACGAACCACTGGGCCGCCTTGCGCAGCCGGGCCGTGTCGGGATGACCCCGCTCCGGCTCGAAGCGGCCCCAGTAGAAGGGCAGCGTGGCGAAGTTGAACAGCTCGAGCCAGAGCCCGGCCAGGCGCTCCGCATCGGCCGCCGGAGCTTCGCCCAAGGATCCCACGCCGCCCCTTGCCCCCGACTGCGGCACCGCACGCTCGCCGTTCGCCAGCGGGATCATGTCGAAGCCGATGCAGCCGAACAGGAACTTGTGGCTGCGCTGGGCGACGGTGACCTGCCGGTTCGCCAGCGGCGCCCCGCCGGCCAGGACGGTGACGGTCGCGTCCGCCGTCCGGTGCTGCCTGATGAGTTGATCGGATGTCATCGATCTCCTCCGCTTTCAGTCCAGGCGCAGCGCCCGCATCCGTCGGGCCACTCCGTCAACCGCGATTGTGAAGGACGGCAGCCGGGCAGGCTCGACCCAGGCGGGCATCGTCGTGTCCCAGATCGCCTCTATCTCGTCCAGGTTCGTCCTCCACAGCTCGGACCGCCAGCGCCTGTGGCGTGTCATCGACAGCTTCGCATCGACGGCCTGTCGCAGGGCAGCGGGATCGAAGTGCCACCCGGATTCCACCAGATACAGATGCAGGTCGAAGAGGTCGCGCGGCTGGGCTCGCTGGACCAGCGCCCTGATCTTCTCGGCGACGAGCTCCGCTTCGGCGACGGCGGGCAGTGTGAAGGACGCCAGCCCGAGGTCGCTGACGTCGAATAGAGCGTCGCGGACGGCGAATACCGGATCCTCGCGAACGCTGATCTCGAGTTTCGCGGCGCCTCCATCCGTCAACGAATCGAAACGGAGGCGGACGATCATCCCGCCGGCGGTTCGGTCGGGCTCACCGTCGAGCCGAAGGCCGAACTCGCGTCCTGCTCGCCGCAGATCGGCCACCACCCGATCCGGATCGAGCCTTCGCTGGTGTCCCGCCGTCGCGTCGATGTCGGCTGATGCGCGAGGCGAGCGGAGCTCGCCTGCCATCAAGATGCCGCCCTTGAGGGCCACCTCGTGGACGAAGCTGGACGCATCGCCGGCCAGCCGCTCCAGGATCGTGAGCAGGACCAGGCACGCCTCTTCATTCTGCGACCGCCACATCGCCCTGGTGTCACCGCGAGAACGGGCGGCCTGGTAGGCGGCCGCGATACCCTCGCGTCCGCGCGGCTCAGCCATACACCCGCCAGCGGGTTGAGTAGGGCCCGCGGCCGCTGCGCTGCGGCCTGAGCCGGACCGCCCGCACTGGGCGAAGATTCGCGAGCGCCGGAGGCAGTGCCTTGCCGGCTTCTTCGAGCAGGTAGCCGAGGCGTTGGGCGGCGGCGGTGGTTCGGGCCATGGCACCGGCGGCGGTCCGTGCGATCTCGTCGTCGGAGAAGGCGGCGAGGACTTCGGGCAGAAGGTCGACGTGGACCATCCATCGCGGCTCCGCCAGCGCATCGACAACGGCCTGCTCGCGCCCGGCGACTCTGATCCGAAAGCCATCGAGGGTGGTTTCGAACGCATCGGCGGCAACCAGCCGAGCCTCGTCGAGGGTCACCGGCCGCAGCGTGGTCGCCGAGTCGAGCGAGAGCGGCCTGCGCGCCCGGGGCAGGACGACTGTGATGGTCGCGACCGGCTGATCGATCAGGCCCTCGTAGGCGAGGGCCGCGTCCGTGGTGACGTAGTGTCGGGTCTCGGCGAAGATCGCGCTCGCCACGGCGATCGCCGGCGTCTCCCGGACGGGGTCGATGACGAGATAGAGACCACGGCCGATACGCCGGACACGCCCGGCCGCGACCAGCCTGCGGAGGCACACGTCCACCGAGTAGCCGGGCGAGAGTACCTCGGCGCGGGCGCGTCGAAACTCGGCCGAGGCGACGTCGACGACGGCGACGCGGTGGCGCAGATACGAGTCGGCCAGGTCTGAACAGCTCATAGTGGTGTCATGCGTACGCTCATACCGTACAGAAATGTACGCTATGGGTCAACTCATGACATTTGTTAGCACTTGCCGCCCCTACCAGACGAACCCTGAGCCCAGCGTGTCCTGTATGGCCTTGACCATCTGCGACTGCGAGATGACGTGGGTCCCGCCGTTCTGGTTGCCGCCCCGGTTGTTGCACCCGCGTCCGCAGGTGTCGATGTAGGTGAAGGTCGGTGGGTTCGCGGCGTTGTCGTAGCCGACGATCGCGACCGCGTGGCGGATGTGCGGCGTTGCCCGGCCGTCCTGCCAGTTCGGCAGGTCGAATGTGTCCACGGCGGCGATGACCGGCACTCCGTCACGGCCCACGTCGAGAGTCACGGCCACCGTGAGGTCGCGAGCCAGGGTCGGATCGGGCCTGATCACCGACGTGTACCAGGTCTGGACCCAGTCGCTCTGGTTGCGGCCCGAGGCCTCCCAGTTGAGCGCGGTCATGATGTTGGGCCTCGGTCCGCCGCGGGTCGGGTACAGCGGCGTGCCGTCCTTCCCGGCGTAGACCACCATCCCGGTCGTCCGCCACAGCGGCGGCTGGATCTGCGTGGCCAGGTACATCAGGAAGCCGCGGCCGTTGGCCGTGTAGCCGCTGACCGAGTCCGAGCCGGACCAGTACGTGCCCAGGCGAGAGCCGTCACCGGCCAGCGCCACGGTAGGGCCGGGATGGGGCCAGTCGACGCCTTCGGCTGCGTAGGGCTCCAGGAAGTAGCCGGCGGTGCCGGTCACGTCGGGATGGCCGGTCAGCCCCTGCCAGTAGAAGAGAGCTACGGTCGTGGCGCCGGGGCTGCACAGGTTCCAGTAGTTGAGGTCGGAGAATCGATTGCCCTTCTCGTCGGTGCCGTAGCCGGGCGGCTCGACCACCTGGCGGGTCCAGGTCGTGTCCAGGGTCCGGGCGGCGGGGACGGCCTCGCCGGTGGCCGGCATCAGGAACGGGTCGGCACCCGGATCCAGGAGCACGACTTCGCCGTAGACCAGGGCGACGCGCCCGGCGGCCTTGGCCGTGAGCCAATCCACCGTCTGGACGGGAATGGTCCGGCGGGGATCGATCGTATATGCGGGATCGGTCGGCTGGGCGCCCCTGGCGGGCGCTGGGCTGGGCGTCACGAAGAGGTCGAGCGGCCGGAACGTGGGGCCGATCGGCGGCCCGGCGGTCGGGTCCGGAAGGGTGGCCGTGGCGGTGGCAGTGGCAGAGGCCGTGGCACCGGACTCCGTTGGCGGCAGGCCTGCGGACGTGCCCACGGCGACGTAGGTGCCGCCGGGTGAGGTGGGGCCGCCGCTCGCCCGCGGCGATCCCCCGATCATCGCCGTCCCAGCCAGGGCGATGAGGAGCGCGACCGCCCCACATACGGCCAGCCAGCGACGACGCGATGATCGGGACGCGGTCATC
>JBEKPL010000116.1:0-3672 GCA_049520815.1 Candidatus Limnocylindrales bacterium | reverse complement strand
GCGCTCCGGGAGTACCGCCGGCGAGGCGCTGCCGTTGCAGCTCCACATCGCCGGACCTCAGAAGGGCGTCGGGTCATTCTCGCTCGGCCGTGCCCTCGCGGCTTGCGCAGGCCACTGCCGCAGGCCGGACCGCCCGGCTTGCCCCCGCTGTAGGATGGACCTCGTTTCCGCGTCGATGAGGTTTGGGCTATGTCGAAGCCGCTGAACCCATGCATCCGGGTTGCGAGTTCGGACGCTGTCTCGGACCTCCAGGACTGGCTGGCTTCGGACGACGCCGGGGCTCACCGGCTAGACGACGCCAAGGCTGCGCGGCTAATGGCGCTCGCATGTGAGATCAGGCCCGCTCAGGCACTGTTCCTTCGTAGAGTCGGGCGGACGTGCTTCGGGACCCTACGACCGCTGAGCACGTCGCAGAACATCGGACTCCCGTTCGCGGAGTTCTCGGGGTCCAGCGTTCACGACGTGGTGGACGGACTCATTCAATCCCTCGATCGCTATGCGCAAGCCAGGAAGTCAAACCAGTAGGGCGCGATCAGGACGACTTCCTTGGGCACGCCGCCGGCTCTGAACTGATTCGGACCGAAGGTGGTCACGATGCACGCATGGTGGTGTGGGCCGCACGTGGGCGTCTTCCAGCCGGACGAGACTAGACGGCTGATTGGATCGTGCGGGCGTGCGGAGCCGCTCGGGCCACCGACCTCCCGCCTTCCCGGCATCAACCGACGCCGGCCAGCCTGACGGATCAGGGCGCGACCTACGATGCGGACGAGTACCAGCACAGGCTGGGCTCGACTCCCTTCGGTCGGTTCGGCTCCCACCGTGCGTTCCCGACGCGTGGCCGAGACGACCAACTAGCTCTTCTTGGGTCGCGGACTCGCGGACGGAGCGACGGCCGTCTCAGGTGCGGCTGGGGCGCCCTGCGCGGACTGCGCCTTCTTGTCCTTCTGCGCCTTCTTGTCCTTCTTTCTGGCCATGACGTTCTCCTCGATGCGGCGGTCGGTCTGGCACGCTAGGGCTCGCCGACCAAGCCTGAGTGTAGGCGTGCTCTCGGTTGCACCGGGCGCCGCGTTGCCCCGTGGTGGCGTTGCGGCGTTGCGGCGGACCTCCTGGTCCTCTCGCCACGCCGCCGCCCACTTCCGGCGACATCAAGCCACGGCTGCCAGCCTGGAGCGTCAGGGCGGCTGGCCGACGTGGGCGATGACCCGGATGGTCTCGGCCCGACTCCTTGAACCGCTTGGCCCAGGGCCTGGCGCCGCACCCGACGCGACGTTCGCATCGTGGTTGGTCGCGGAGGCCTTGTGGCGGGAGACAGGCCGCCACCTGCGGCCGGCGCTGGCAGGTGTCTGCTTACGACTCCGGGAGGGCCCTATGCCGTCAGATGTTGCAGGAAGTCGGCCTCGTCCATTATCTCGATAGCCTGGCCTTCCGCGCGCAATTCCTCGGCTCGTCGGGCCTTTCCCGAAAGACACTCTCCGGGCCTCAGGACGCCGGCATCTTGGTAGCCGATGACCAGGATGTTTGTTCCCTTCGTGACGTTGCGGCATGGCCGTGCCCCTACTGCGGCGATGACTTGCCAGGCCGTCTCACGGGTCATCGACGAAAGCGCGCCCGTGAAGACAATCTCGCGGCCGTAGAGCGGATTGTTGGGGTCCGCATCTTGGTCGGCCACCGGCACGAAGTGCAAGAAGTCCTTCCGGTGACATCCGAACCAATCACCAGGTGTCAGCGAACCAAGCCGGACCCCCGTGGCCGAAAGAAGCTCCTCCAGGGAGCCTGCGCCATGTTCTCGTGCTATGGCGACCATGATTGATCCCGCGGCCAATGCATCCGCTTCCGGTTCGTGGTGGTGATCGAGTTCGACCCCGGCGGTTTGCGCGACCCACGGCAGGGAGTAGGAGAGGAGCCTCCACGTGACGCGCGAGAGCACAAGGGTGCAGGCGTACGAGCATTGAGGCCAAGCGATCTCACTAGCGCCGCACGCGTCGCGGATCACGCTCATGTCGAACGCCGCGTTGTGGGCGACGAACGGCAATCCATCGGCGAACGCCACGATCTCGGGCAGGATGTCTCCAAAGCGCGGCTCGTGAGCCACCATCGTCCGTGTGATGCCGTGGAGCATGACGTTGAAGGCGTCGAAGTCGTCAAAGCCCTCCGGCGGACGCATCAAACGCCGATGTGTGTCGACCACTCGCCCGTCCACAACGCGCGCCAAGCCAACCGCACACGGGCTGCCGCGGAATGAGTTCGCGGTCTCGAAGTCGATGGCGCAGAAGTCGAGTGTCATGAGCCCTCACCCCTTCCGAGTAGGCTGCTCGCTGCTAGGATGACGCAATGGGGCCTACCCTTTCCAGCCCGGATTTCGTATCGGCGCGATCGGTGTGGTGTGATTGCCCGGATGCACCGCTGTACGCGCGTGGCCCGTCAACCCTCTTGGATCACCCGGGTGGGTGCGAGTTCCCAGCGGGCATCTGCACCGTCCGGGCCCACCGAGTCGTCACTCATGAAGCCTGCGGACGAGAGCTGCGAATACGCTTCTGCGGATGCATACCTTCGGGTTACACGTTTGACGAAGAACGTGGCTGGTGGGTCCACTACGTCTGTGGCTGGCCGACCCGGTCATGGTTCGAAGCCTCGGGCCAACCGGCCCCCGACAACCTGGCCGCAGTTAAGCCTGCCACCTTCCACGAGTACCCTGCCGTGCCGAGCGTCCCCAAGAAGGCATATTCCAGGCTGACCGAGGGAGAGAAGCGGCTGAACGACGCCTTTGTCGGGGCATGGGTAAGGGACTAGGTCTGGATCGAGCAACACGTCGGCCTCAACGGCACGTCGGCTTCTTGTCCTGACCCGGGGGTAGGCCCAACACCGACGGGGCGCCTCGGGCGCGCCCCGAGCTACGCACGATGAGCAGATAGTCTCTACGCCGGCGTTCGAGCGAGGTCAGGAGTGAGCCTGCTTGACCCGTGGCCACGTCGTGGTACAAGGAGTCGGGACGGCGGACCTTGCGGACGAGGCGACCATGAAGCTCATGAAGTGGTGGGATGAGCTGGTGCGGCGAGAGGGAGGCAATGGCAATCTGAATGCCAGCGGCCGAGCCCGGCCGGGGGAGAGCGGGCCTACGGCTGGTTCCTGGGCGACAACGACATGGGAATGCGGCTGGCCGATCCCGACGACGGTTCGTGTCGTGACGGCCTGGGGCCGGACGGCGTGAACGGCAACATGTGCGCCGAATCGACGCTTGCCTGGCTGGTCGCGGTCGAACGGATGCGCGCCCTCCACAACGAGGCGTCGGCACAACCCGCCGAGCTGATGGCCGGCGGCGCAGGCGGTGTCACCCGGCTGGCCGCCCGATCGCGACCAGCAGGTAGGCCTCGATGCGGGTAGGTGTGATCAGCCCGATCGCCTGGCGCACCCCGCCGCGTGCCTACGGGCCCTGGGAGCAGGTCGCCTCGAATGTCGCCGAAGGGCTGGTGGCACGGGGTCACGAGGTCACTCTCTTCGCCACAGCCGATTCACTGACCGCCGGTCATCTCGAGGCGGTCGCCCCGGCCGGCTACGAGGAGGACGCGCAGGTCACCCCCAGGGTGTACGAGGCGCTCCACATCGCCCGGGCCATGGAGCAGGCGGATCGCTTCGACCTCCTCCACAACCACTTCGACTTCCTGCCGCTCGCCT
>JBEKPL010000115.1:0-3716 GCA_049520815.1 Candidatus Limnocylindrales bacterium | reverse complement strand
ACCCACCGCGATCCCATCGCACCAGACGAGGTCGTCGGCCGAGGCTTCCTCCACGTCCTTGAGCCGGACTTCCGTGTCCGGCACGGTGCCGGCGCCTTCCGCGACGAGGTCGGCCATCAGCCTGGTGTGGCCTTCCTTGCTGAAGTAGAGGACGAGAATGCGGGCCGGACGAGCGGGGTTCTCTTGCATGCCACCAGTATGTCAGCAGTGGCCCGGAAGCCCGCTATCCTGCGAGGAGATCGCGGTCCGCCGGTTCTCCCGCGAACCCTCGAGGCCGCCCGCACCTGGATCTGGAGGACGTCCGTGAGAGTCCTGTTCGTAGGTGGCACCGGCCTCATCAGCACAGCGTGCACTCGCCTGGCCCTGGAGCGCGGGATCGAAGTCGTCCACCTGAACCGCTCCAGCGGCGTCCACCCGATCGAGGGCGTGGCCACTCTCGTCGCCGACGTGCACGACGAAGCCGCAGCCGAGCGGGCTCTGGCCGGCCAGAGGTTCGATGCCGTCGTGGACCGTATCGCCTACGGCGCCGAAGACATCGAGCGCGACATCCGCCTCTTCCACGATAGGACCGACCAGTTCATCTTCATCAGCTCGGCGAGTGCCTACATGAAGCCGCTCGGCCAGTGGCTGATCCGCGAGGACACGCCGCTCGCCAACCCTTACTGGGACTATTCGCGCGGCAAGATCGCGGCCGAAGAGCGGTGCATGCGGGCCCTTCGTGACGAAGGCTTCCCGATGACGATCGTGCGGCCGGCGCACACCTATGGCAACTGGTCGATGCCGCTGGCCGTGAGCAGCTGGAAGAAGCCGTACAGCTCGAACGCGCGGTGGCGGGCCGGCAAGGCCCTCATCGTCCCCGGCGATGGCCAGACGCTCTGGACGCTGACGCACAACAGCGACTTCGCGGTGGGGCTCGTCGGACTGCTCGGTCGCCGGCAGGCTATTGGCCACGCGTTCCACATCGTGTCCGACGAGGCCCTGACCTGGGACGAGATCCATCGTCAGACTGCCGCCGCGGCCGGTGCGGATTGCCGGATCGTCCACATCCCGACCGACTTCATTGCCGCCTGCCGTCCAGAGATGAGTGGCCGGCTGATCGGCGACGCCTCGGTCTGCGCGGTCTTCGACAACAGCAAGATCAGGCGGTTCGTGCCGGAATCCCGGCCGGTCATGCCATACGCCGAAGGGATCAAGCAGACGATCGCCTGGTACGACGCCGATCCCGCGCCAGGAAGTGGACACCGAGATGGACGAATGGATGGACCGCCTGATCGCCGCCTACGAAGCCGGTCTGGCGAACGCGAGGGCAGCCTTCGGCCGTTGACGAACCCAGGTATCCGGCGGCTTCTTTCGACGCCAGACGCGCGTGAGAAACAACAACGGATCCCGTGTTCAGGTGCGACCTTGTTGGACGGACGTCACTGGCCTGGACCCGCGGTACCGAAACCGACGCGCCGCAGCGGCCAGCAGGCCGCGGACAGGAGTGAGCAGCCTGCGGTGCCACGCCACGCGCGGTTCGGAGCGACACATCCGTGCGAGGCGCTCTCGATCGGCCTCCGCCATAAGCGATGCCATCCTCTGCCGCGAGAAGGTCTCGCTCAGGAAGTGATCCATAGTGCTCCTTTCGTCTGGTCGGCGGGGGATCCTCATGCCGCGTTACTGCCATGGGCCTTGTTTGACAGTAACCACGATAGTCCGCACAATGTTACCTGTCAATGACTGGATCGCAAGTAACTTCTCTGCTGGAAGTCGCCAACGCCCGCCATGGTCCGGGCGCACACGCCCAACCCCCTGCGGTAGAGCACGACCACCTCGCGTCGGCCGAGGAAGCGCGGTCGTACCTGTCCGAGCAAGGGCTCGAGCTGCCGCTTGGCCTCCCAAGCGCCGATGAGCTCGCCCGCCTGCGCGAGATCGCGGACCTCCCGTTCGCGTTCGACCGGCTGCCGGAGAGCGAGTGGCGGCCGAAGCTCGCCAATGTCGCCGGTCGTCACCTGTTTCGCTTCAACGGATTCGGGACGGTCGAGCCTGCCGAGGACGGCTGGGACGCGTTTGGCGCGCAGTTGGTAGCGGCCTTGTTCGAGCTCACGGAGATCCGAGGTCGGCTACGCCACTGCGCCAACCCCTCGTGCGGCTGGCTGTTCATCGATGAATCGAAGAACCACAGCCGCGTCTGGTGTGAGATGGCCACGTGCGGGAGTCGCGCAAAGATGACTCGCTACCGCCGCAGGCTCGCCTCCACCAACCGGACCCAGAAGGCGCGGCCGGCCCGCCCTTCGAAGTGACCGTCACGAGGATCGCCTCAGAACCTGGCGCGCCCGGGAGGACCGTGAGCGCGCACTAGCGACGACGCTGCCGGGAAGGCCGCTCTCGGTGTCTGCTACAGCCGTCAGATGCCCGCCGGGCATCCTGACTCGTCCGGCAGAAGCGGACGGGCCACGACCTGATACAGATGATCCGCCGCCCGCCACCTCGTGTCCCAAGTGGCAACGTCGAGGCCGAGTGCTGTTGACTCATCCTGCCCGACGACCGCGCAGTACCAGAGCTGGTGCGTGTCGACCGCCGTACCGAACGATTCGGGGAGACTGGCGAACGGCCAGTCGCGGACCTCCTGACCAGGCCTGGGGCTGGCAGGGGCTGCCGTGGCGCTCCCGACGGCGGTCGACCAGTCCACGAGCCGGGTCATGAAGACACGGGTTCCGGCCGGCACGTACGCCGAGTCGGTTCCGACGGTGCCTACCGGGAGCCAGGCCCGAGGGTCCAGGAGTCGGTCGTAGAGCTTGTCGAGGCTCCTGCGCGCCTCCATCTCCCCGGGCGGCGCGAGCCGTTCCTCGTCCTTGAACCCGAGTGCGAAGGCGGACACGCGGTGCGTCTTCCCGTCGGCGGTCACGGTGAACTCCACCGTCCAAAGGTCGTAGGTGTCGGGCAGGTCGTAGTGCCGGTCCGGCCCCAGGGCTCCCGCCTCGCGGGCGGCGCCGAGGATCCGGGCCATGCCGTCGGCGGTGACGCGCGTCTCGATGAGCTGCGGCAGCAGCGGGTCCCGCGACCCGCTGCCATGCGAACCGAGCCTGACGATCGATCCGTCGCCGTAGATCGAGACCTCCGGCATCTCGGCCAGGCGCATGCTCTGCGGCAGCAGGCCGCCGCCGGAGCTCGCCTGGAGCACGAGGTCGGTCGGTCCAGTCGCGTATGAGATCGGGCCGGTGTCGGCGGGAGTCGCGCTCGGGCCGGGTGTGCTGCCGGGCGCGCATCCTGCGACCATCATGACCAGCGCGACGACGGCGGTGGTGGTGGCGGCGAGGCGCGGACGTCTCATTGCAGAGAAACGGTACCTCGCCGACGAACGGCTTGGAAGAGCCGCGCTGCTCCGAACCTGGCGCGCCCGGAGGGATTCGGGCGCATGCGAACAACAACGTGGAGGCCAGTCTCGGAGCCTGCTGAAGGCCGAGTCTCTCTCGGGGACAGGTGTCCCCCGAATCCACTATCCCAGGATCCGTGAAGTCTGATTTGCCTAGATCGAGCCGCTGAACCGTAGAGCCTGGAGACGCCGCACGGGGCTCGGCGGGCCGGTTTCACGCTCAGGAAGTGGCGCGCCCGGAGGTGTCTGAGTTCAGGACATAGGTGACACTTGATCGGTTACTGGTGAGTCGGGACATGCGTGACAGTCTGCTGCATGTCGAAGCACCAGGTGGCCGTCCTTAAGGTCGTCTCAGCACAGT
>JBEKPL010000114.1:0-3946 GCA_049520815.1 Candidatus Limnocylindrales bacterium | reverse complement strand
CTCGACGCGCTCCCGGGCTTCGTCGACTTCTACAATCGGACCCGCCCGCACACCGCGCTAGGTGGACTCTCACCGATCGACGTTGTCAACAACGTCCGTGGAGACCACAGCTAGCCGCCAGGGCGGTACCGGCGTTGTCGAGCGGGCGGAGCTGGGCGACACTACGGGTATGAGTCCCAAGACGAAGCCCGCCTCCGGATCGAGCAAGTCCAAAGCGGCCGAGACCCTCGCCGCCTCTGCCACGCGACGGGCCGCGCCCATGCCGGCCGCCGGCCCGGTGCCGCCCGCGCCACCCACGGCGGCCGACATCGCCCGCTACCGCGAGAACCTTCAGGGCGAGATCGACGCGATTGCCCTGTACGGGCTGCTCGCGGACGAGGAGCCGAGCGGGATGCTCCAGGACTTCTACGCCCGCATGGTCGAGGTGGAGGGGATCCACGCCGGCGTCTGGCGCAAGCAGCTGGAAGCGGCCGGAGTGGATACGAGCCGGATGGGGCCGGCCTGGCGAGCGCGTGTCCTGATGTTCGTCGCCCGCCATTTCGGGCCGAGCCTCGTAGTGCCTACGATCGCAGAGCGCGAGGCGTCGGACCAGGCGATGTACGACGAACAGCCGGAAGCGCTGGCACGCATGCCGGGCGACGAGCGGTCCCACGCCCGTCTCTTCCGCGAACTGGCCGCCGGCCAGGGCGCCACGGGCGGGACGATCGCCCGGATCGAGGGCCGCCATCGGGGCAGCGGGGGCAATCAGCTGCGCGCGGCCGTCCTG
This sequence comes from Candidatus Limnocylindrales bacterium, assembly GCA_049520815.1. Taxonomy (GTDB): domain Bacteria; phylum Chloroflexota; class Limnocylindria; order Limnocylindrales; family CSP1-4; genus Fen-1039. The sequence continues at coordinate 3,180 of JBEKPL010000114.1, read as the reverse complement.
GGTGCCAACGACGGGCTCATCTCGAACCTCAGCATCTCCATGGGCGTGGCCGGGGCGTCGGGGGGCGGCCATGCCGTCCTGATCGCCGGCTTCGCGGGGATGCTCGCCGGCGCGCTCTCCATGGCCATCGGGGAGTGGCTCTCTGTCCAGAGCGCCCGTGAGCTCTATGCGCACCAGGTCAAGGTCGAACGGGAGGAGCTGCTCCAGGTCCCCGACGAGGAGGAAGAGGAGCTGACGCTCATCTATCAGGCCAAGGGCCTCACGGCCGAGCAGGCCCGCCTGATGTCCCAATCGATCGTCGGCGGTGAGCTGGGCCACGCGGTGGACACGCTGGCTCGCGAGGAGCTCGGCATCGACCCGGACGAGCTCGGCGGTTCGGCCTGGATCGCGGCCGCGACTTCGTTCTTCCTCTTCGCGCTCGGTGCGATCGTGCCGGTCAGCCCGTTTGTCTTCGCCTCGGGGATGGGCGCGGTCGTGGCCTCGATCGCCGTCAGCGCCGTGGCCCTGATGCTCGTCGGCGCGGCGATCACGGTTGTGACGGGCTCGAGCGTTCTGCGGACGGGCGGCCGGCAGGTCTTGCTCGGCATGTTCGCGGCGGCGGTCACTTTCGGGCTGGGGACGCTGGTCGGTCACGCGGTCGGGTAGGGTGGCGGGCGGTAGCGGGGCGGGACTTGGTTCCCTGTTCTTCCTCGGCCGGCTACCTCTCGCATAGTCGCCACACGACTCCTATCGAGTCGCCGGGCCGGTTCGACTGCTCCGTCGGGACGGCAGGGCCCCTCGATGACCCCGATCCGAGCGTGGGATGGCTCCAGCACGCCGGCGCAGCCCGGCGTCCAGTTCGATTCGCCGCCGTCGCCGTTCGATAGTAGTCATGCCATGACTGGCTGAGACGAACGGGGCAACAGACGGCAACCGGCGTCGCACGCCGCTGGGCAAGCACGGTCCGCGGCATGTCGGCGGGGTCCGAGTTCGCGAGGGGGGTCCGATGCGGTAAGCTCAGCGTGCTCGCTGGCGACTGGCCAAACGGTAGAGCCGCACCCCTATCAGCCACGAGTCGGGAGTCGCCGCCACGTGAGCATGCAATCCCCAACCTCGCCTGAACGAGGGGATTTCATCCGTGAGATCGTCTCCGCCGACCTGCGGGACGGCAGGCATCAGACGATCGTCACCCGCTTCCCGCCGGAGCCCAACGGCTACCTGCATATCGGCCACGCCAAGTCGATCTGCCTCAACTTCGGCATCGCGAATGAGTTCGGCGGCCGCTGTCACCTGCGCTTCGACGACACGAACCCCACCAAGGAGGAGCAGGAGTACATCGACGCCATCCAGGCGGACGTGCGCTGGCTGGGCTTCGATTGGGGCGAGCACCTCTACTACGCGTCCGACTATTTCGAGCAGCTCTACGAGTGGGCCGTCTACCTCATCCGGGCCGGCAAGGCCTACGTGGACGACCTCTCGGCCGACGAGATTCGCGAGCACCGCGGCACACTGACCGAGCCCGGCCGGAACAGCCCCTGGCGGGACCGGCCGGTCGAGGAGAGCCTTGATCTCTTCGAACGGATGCGGAAGGGCGAGTTCCCAAACGGCGCGCGGGTGCTGCGCGCCAGGATCGACATGGCCGCTCCGAACATCAACCTGCGAGACCCGGTGCTGTACCGGATCGTGCACGCCGCGCATCCGCGCACCGGTGACGCGTGGTGCGTCTACCCGACGTACGACTTCGCGCACGGCCAGTCCGACGCGATCGAGGGCATCACGCACTCGATCTGCACCCTCGAGTTCGAGGTCCACCGGCCCCTCTACGACTGGTTCATCGAGAACCTTCCCGTGCCGTCGCGCCCCCGGCAGATCGAGTTCGCGCGGCTCAACGTCACGTACACCGTCCTCTCCAAGCGTGTGCTCCTCCGCCTCGTCAACGAGGGACACGTGCGCGGATGGGACGACCCGCGGATGCCCACGATCTCGGGCCTGCGCCGGCGCGGCTTCCCCGCCGAGGGCATACGCGACTTCGCGGCCATGATCGGGGTGGCGAAGAGCGACAGCGTCGTGGAGGTCGGCCAGCTCGAGCACGCCGTCCGCGACGTGTTGAACCGCAAGGCCGCGCGCCGCTTCGCCGTCCTGAACCCGCTGAAGGTGGTCATCGAGAACTACCCCGAGGGCCAGGTCGAGGAGATGGACGTCGTTAACAACCCGGAGGACCCGTCCGCGGGGACCCGCAAGGTGCCGTTCAGCCGCGAGCTGTGGATCGAGCGCGAGGACTTTATGGAGGATCCTCCGGCGAAGTTCTTCCGCCTGGCGCCCGGCCGCGAGGTCCGGCTGCGCTCCGCCTACTTCGTCGCTTGTACCGGCGTCGTGAAAGGCGCCTCCGGCGACATCGTGGAGTTGCGCTGCACGTACGACCCGGCCACTCTGGGCGGCGACTCACCCGACGGCCGCAAGCCCAAGGCGACGTTGCACTGGATCTCCGCGACGCACGCCATGGCGGCCGAGGTACGGCTGTACGACCACCTGTTCACGCGACCCGACCCGGGCGCCGACGGCGACCTCTTCGCGGACCTGAACCCCGAGTCGGAGAAGGTGCTGCAGGGTTGCATGGTGGAGCCGAGCCTGGCCGAGCTGCCGGTCGGCGAAACCGTTCAGTTCGAGCGCCTCGGCTACTTCTGCCCTGACCCCGACTCGACGCCGGGCAGGCTTGTCTTCAACCGGACGCTGACGCTCAAGGACACCTGGGCGAAGCTCCAGGCGCAGGGGAAGCAGGACAGCTGAGCGCGCAGGAACGACGCCGACAACTGCGGCCCGAGTGCGTCCCCCGAGTCCGGTGGGTGACGACTGCTGCAGCGGACGATGTAATCGGCCCGTAGTGGCCTGCCGGTCGGCGGCCGGCCCGGGCTGACCTTCGGGAGAGGAGAATCGGCACTGGCCGACCGCGCCGCATGCCGCAACACTCCTGCGGGGTAGTCCCGACGATCGACCGGACGCCCCCAGGCGAGTGGAGGAGTGAGGTGGAGCGGTTGCGTGGCCTCGATGTCGGGGGGATCCTGATCGGGCTGATCATCCTCGGGGTGGGCGTCTACTACTTCCTGACGAACACCCTGGGTCTGGCGATGCCGGAGCTCGATTGGGACAGGGTCTGGCCTCTGTTCATCATTGCGCTCGGCGTGGGCATCGTGACCTCGAACT
>JBEKPL010000113.1:0-4073 GCA_049520815.1 Candidatus Limnocylindrales bacterium | reverse complement strand
CCACTTCCGTGCGGCGGTTCTGGGGCGGGCTGCTCGTCGGCCTGGCGGCCGTCGTGAAGCTCGTACCGGGCGTCTGGGCCGTGCCGCTTGGCCTGGGCCGGCGCTTCGGAGCCGCGCTGGGGATCGCGGCCGGCATGCTCGGCGCGCTCCTCGCTGCCATCGCCGTCGCGCCCTGGGCCGCTGCCGGCAGTGGCGGCCTGGCCTCGCTCCTCGAGCCCGATCCCTTCTACACGAACCAGTCCATCAACGGCTTCATAACCCGACTGGTCGAGCCGTCCGACAAGTCGGTGTCGCTCTGGAACGGCGGCTTCGACCCGCGGCGGGCGATGCTCGTCGCCACCGCCGTCTTCGGCCTGCTGACACTCGCGGTCCTGTGGCGGGCTCGCGGAACGATGCTCACGCGGCGAGGCGCCGCGCTCGGACTGGGACTGGCGCTCGTGGCCGGCATGGTTGGGGCCCCAAAGGAGAGCTTCTGGAATCAGTCGATCGCCCTGATCGCGGTCGGGCTGCTGCTGGCGGTCGATGCGCCGGACCTCCGGCTGCGCACCCTCGGGCGAATCGACCTGGGGCTGCTCGGAACGTGGTTCGGCTCGGCGCTCGTCTGGACGATCGTGTGGGCGATCGAACCGCCCGCCTCCGGTCCGCTGGCGCCGGTCGTGACCCTCGCCTGGTCGAGCTCGCTCTATGGGCTCCTGGCCCTATGGTGCCTCTTCGCCCGGCGGCTGCGGCCCGGTCACTGAGGCAACGATCTCGTAGCCGAGACGGGCGCGCAGGCGGCCGAGAGCCATGAGCACCGGTGTGCCAAGGGCGAGGACGGCGATGGCGTCGCCGGCGGCACGGAAAGTGTCCCAGGCCAGCGACGTGAGGACGTAGTAGCGGCCGAACTGGGCCAGCGACGCGCCCGGCGACATGCCGGGAATCCAACCGACGTTCTCGACGCCGCGGTAGAAGGCGACCCAGCCCCAGATGTCGGTCAGGGCGCCGTAGGCGAAGCCGGTCACCACGGCAACGACGACGAGGGCGGCGAGATCGAGCCTGCGCGGCAGCCAGGATTCGCGAACGGGTCGAATCCGCCGGACGAGCGAGCCGGCCATACCGGCCGAGACTCCGACCCAGCCGACGGCGAACGTCTCGTACGGCAGCCACGGCCCGACGCCGCCGGTGACGAGCGCCGAGACGAGCAGCGAGAACGAGCCGACGAGGAACCCGTACGACGGGCCGAACTCGTAGCCCGCCGCCAGGACCAGGAAGAAGATCGGGCTGAAGCCGGCGACGCCGTTCACGACCGCGAGACGGAGCGCGGCGTCTATCGCGGCCAGGGCGGCGAGCAGGGCCAGCCGGCCCGAGTCCAGATGACGCGCCCCTGCCTCCATCAGCGCGAGTGCCGCCACGGCTCCGAGAGTCACGGCCAGGGCAGGTCCTTCCGGCGGCAGGTCGCCGCCCAGGAACGGCCACAGGAAGAGGAGAAGGCCCGCGCCCGAGACGAAGGCGATCATGCGGGACCCCCCGATGCCGGCTGCTCGACAACCCGGCCGTCGCGCAGTTCCGCGGTTCGGTCGGCCAGGTCCGCAATCAGATCCCTGTCGTGAGTGGCGAGCACCACGGCCGAGCCTCGGGCCGTGAGACCGCGGACCGCCGCCCTCAACGACTGCCTCGCTGCGGGGTCCATCCCCCGCGTCGGCTCGTCGAGCAGGACGAGCGTCGGGGAGCCGGCGAGGGTCGCCGCCAGGGCGGCGCGCTGCCGCTCACCGGAGCTCAGGTCGCGCGGGTAGCGGTCCGCCAGATCAAGCAGGCCGAACGCAGCCAGCATCTCGTCGGGCGACTCATCGCCTTCGCCCTGCGTACGCTTGAGGGTGAGCGCGACCTCGGCCCCAACCGTGGGCAGGTGGAGCAAGACGCCGGGGTTCTGCGGTAGGTATGCCGTCCGGCCGGGCGGTCGCCGCACCGTGCCCGCCAGCGCGGGGAGCAGGCCGGCCAGAGTCCGGAGCAGCGTCGTCTTGCCGGAGCCGTTCGGGCCCGCCAGCGCCACGACCTCGCCGGCACCTCCCGCCAGCGAGACGCCCTCCAGGATCGCGTCCCTCGCCGGGCCGGCCGCCACGTCGCGCAACTCCCAGGCGGCATCGCCCGCGTCCCTAGGCCATGGCAGCCTGCGCGCCCCAAGCGACGATTCCGCCGGGTGGCTCGCCTCCGGACGCGACGCTCCGCCCGGGTCGGTCGCCGTCACGCGCCCGCCCTCGACCAGCAGCAGCCGATTAGCCCCGGGCAGCAGCGTTGCGAGCCTGTGCTCGGCCACGACGACGGCCCGCCCGCCAGCCACCGCCTTGAGGCACGCGGCCAGGACCGCGGCCGCTCCATCCGGGTCGAGCTGGGACGTAGGCTCATCCAAGGCCACGAGCTGCGGCCGCAGAGCCAGGACCGCCGCCAGCTGGACTCGCTGTCGCTCCCCGCCGGAGAGGGTGGACAGGCGACGCTCCCGCAGCTCCTCGATGCCGAGCTCGGCCAGCGCTTCGTCTACGCGGTCGTGCATCTCCCCCCGCGACACCCCGAGGTTCTCCAGACCGAACGCGACCTCGCGCTCCACCGACCCGTAGACCGACTGCGTCTCCACGTCCTGGAAGACCAGGCCGACCCGAGTTGCCATGCGCGGGATCGGGGTGCGCAGCGGATCCAGGCCGGCGACGACGGCACTCCCCGAGACTCGGCCACCGTGGAACTGCGGCACCAGGCCGTCTAGGAGCCGGAGCAGCGTCGACTTGCCGCCTCCCGAGCTGCCGGCTACGAGCGTCAAGCCCGGCTCTATCGCCAGGCTGACCCCGCGCAGTGACAGCGCCATCGCCCCCGGATATCGGTAGCAGACGCGGTCGAGTCGGGCGACCGAACTCGTCACGGTCGGTCTCCGTCCGGCTCCGGCCGAGCCGGCGCGGGCCTGGCGAACGCCGGCAGTGTCAGGGCAAGGCAACCTGCGACGAGCGCGGCGTCGATCGGTGGCAGGGCGAGAGTCGGGTACGGATACCAGTCGATCGGCGCGCCGGCGAGCCGGGCGCCGACGAAGAGCCCGGCGGCCCCGAGCGCCCCGGCAACGACCAGCCAATCCCAGCCACCGACGGTCGATCGGGCGTAGCTGGTCCGCCGACCCGCGCCGAAACCGCGGGCCTCCATTGCCTCGGCGAGCAGGACCGAATCCTCGATCGCCGTCAGCACCACGGGCACCAGGACTTCGTTCCAGGATCGGATGCCGCGTGGACGCCAGCCCCGCATCCGCTGGGCGTCCCGCACAGCGGTGAAAGTACGGCCGAAGCCAGAAACGAGATTGAGCGAGGTGGCCACCGCGATTCCCGTCCGCTCCAGCGGCGAAGGCATCGCGTCGACGACGTCGTGCGGTTCCAGGACCAGCGAAAGCGGCGCCACGGCCAGCAGCGCCGCGACGAGTCCGAGCCCAAGCGCACCACCGAACGTCAGCGACTCTACGGTCAGTGGGCCGCCGACGAGCGGCCAATCCGCGGGCAGCCGCAGCAAGACGTCTGCGCCTGTGTGGCTCGCGATGACGTTGATCAGCGCAGCGAAGACCGCAGCCAGGGCGACGGCCACGGCGAGTGGCCGGAGGTTCCGGCCGGGTGGCAGCCATCTCAACAGGACGTTGAACGCAACCAGGGCAACCAGGCCGCGATAGACCGGGTTGCTGCTGACGAGAGCGACGGTCACTGCGGCCAGCGACCAGACCACCCAGGCGCGCGGCGCCAGGCCCGGGTGCCCGGCCAAGGGCCGCGGCGGGGCGGTCTCGGCGGTCACGGACCCGGACCCAAATGTCACCGAACCGGACGCCGCAGGGCCGTCAGTCGCAGCAGCGCCAGCCCGCCAAGCCCGCCGCCGGCGAGAGCGGCCGCCAGAAGCCCTGGGTCGGGGCCGGGTGCCGGAGGAGGCGTCGGGGCCGGCGTATCCGGACGAGGGGCGGTCCCGGCGGACGCGGCCGGAGCGGCCGACGCCGTCGTACCGGCCACGGCCGCAACGGCCGAATCGACCGACTGGACCGGAGTGGCAGCGGTCGGAGGGGCAGCGGTCGGAGTGGCAGCGGT
>JBEKPL010000112.1:0-4386 GCA_049520815.1 Candidatus Limnocylindrales bacterium | reverse complement strand
GGGGCTTCGGTCGGAGGGGCTTCGGTCGGAGGGGCTTCGGTCGGGGCGAGTGTGGTGGCGGCCGTGGATGGGGGCTGGCTGAGCGCGTTGTTCGAGCCTCCGGGCCATGACTTGGATGGGCCGCACGCGGACAGGACGATCGCGCTGGAGAGCATGATGAGGAGCAGGCGGCGCACGAGGGTGTTCCTCCCATGGCGGGTGGTGGGCGCTGGTGTCCAGCGCGCCGGGTTGATCCGACTTGGGGCGCCCGACCCGGCCATTGTGGACACTCGTTGCGGCCTGCGCCAGACGATTCCGCCCAGATGGTGCGTGGAGGCAGCGCCTTCGACGCATACTCGGATCGGCCTCCCGCCGCTCCCCGTCCGGCTGTCCCTGCGGCGGTTCCGCAGCGGCCCGACTCACACGCTGCTGTCCGGGGCCGGCCCAACCGTGGTTGGTCCGCGTTCGGCTCGGATGAGAGATCATTCGAGCGAAGCCCAGCCCGTCACGACCGGAGGTTCGAGGGCAGATGTACGTCACGATCGTCTACGTCCACGTCAAACCCGAGCGCGTCGCCGACTTCATCGAGGCGATCCGAGCGAACCACGAGGGGTCCGTTCGGGAGCCGGGCAACCTGCGTTTCGACATCCTGCAATCGGTCGACGATCCGACCCGATTCGTCGCCTACGAGGCCTATCGGGACGAAGCCTCGGCGAAGGCCCACAAGGAGACGGCCCACTACCAGGCCTGGCGAGACGCGGTGGCCGACTGGATGGCCGAGCCGCGCCATGGCGTCCGCTACGACGGCCTCTTCCCGGCCATCGCGTAGGCGCCCGATGGCACTCCGGGGCACCGATTCCAACGCCTGGCGCTCGTTTTCGATCGCACGCCTGCCCAGGATCGTGTTCGGCGCCGGACGATCGGTCGAGCTGCCTGAGATCGTGCGCAGCTTTGGGCCGCGGGCGCTGGTCGTAACGCGCCAGCCTGGGTTCACCGACGGCCCAGATTGGGCTCGTCTCGGCGCTGGATTGCGGCAGGGCGGGGTCGAGGTCGAGACGGAGGGCGTATCGGGCGAACCCTCGCCCGCCCTCGTCGACGAAATCGTAGCCCGCGTCCGCGCCCGAGGGCCGGTCGACGTCGTCGTCGGCATCGGCGGCGGCAGCGTTCTGGACACCGCCAAGGCCGTTGCCGGGTTGTTGATCCCAGGCAATTCGGTGATGGATCATCTCGAGGGCATCGGGCCGGAATTGCCATACCGCGGGCCGGCGGTTCCGTTCGTGGCCGTCCCCACAACCGCCGGGACCGGCAGCGAGGCCACCAAGAACGCGGTGCTCAGCGTGCGGGGCCCGAGCGGCTTCAAGAGGTCCTTTCGCGACGAGGCCCTGGTCGCGCGGGTCGTCATCGTCGATCCGGACCTGCTGGCGAGCTGCCCGCCGGAACTGGTCGCGGGCAACGGCATGGATGCGCTGACGCAGCTCATGGAGTCGTACCTGTCGGTGCGGGCGAATCCGTTCACCGATGCGCTGGCGCTCTCCGGTCTGGCGGCGGTGCGCGACGGCCTGGTGGCCTGGTACGAGGAGGCGGTCGCGGGGCGGGGAAGCGCCGGTTCCGAGAGCGCGGCCGCATTGGCCCGGGGGCGGATGGCCTATGCGGCCCTGTGCTCGGGCATCTGCCTTGCCCAGGCCGGCCTGGGAGCCGTCCACGGGTTGGCCTCGCCCCTAGGCGCCCACTTCCCGATTCCACACGGCGTAGCCTGCGGGGCGACGCTCGCGGCGACGACGCGGACGAATATCGCGGCCCTTGGGGAGCGAGATCCAGAGGGCGTGGCACTCGCCCGCTATGCGGAGATGGCGCGGGTGTTGGCGGGCAGTGGCGCGGCGCCCGCCGAGGGGCTGCGCTCGGCCCTGGTTGAGCTGCTGGATCGCTACCGCGCCCACCTCTCCATCGCGCGGCTTTCCGATTACGGTATGACCGAGGCCGACATCCCGGCCGTCGTCGCCGACTCGCGCGGCAGCAGCATGAAGACGAACCCGATCGTGCTCACCGACGACGAGATCGCGGCGATCCTGCGGGCGTCGCTCTAGGCTGGTCGGCCTGGCGCTCGGTCGCGCGGCGCTGTAACCTCTCATTGTCATTTCGAATTGAGCCGCTCGTATCAGGGAAGCCGGTGCGAAACCGGCGCTGTCGCGCAACTGTGAGCGAGGAGCGGCTGGCCAAATGCCACTGGGCGTGAGCCCGGGAAGGCGGCCAGCCAGCGACGATCCGCAAGCCAGGAGACCTGACCGGACGGCACGAGTCACCCACCTGCGCGGATCGGATGGGAGGCCTCCGGCGGCGAGGCTCCCTCCGGCAGGCGGGCCAGGCCGCCGGAGGAACAATGCGAAGACTCGTCGTCGCCAGCGCGATACTGGCGACCCTCCTCAGCTTGCCGCTCGGCATGGCGGCGGCGTCTCCCACCACTCACCCGGCGACGGCGCCGACCGATTCGGAGCGGGCGACGGCGGCACTCCAGTACCTCCTGGCGGCGCAGCGGGCCGACGGCTCGATCGACGGGTCGCTAGGTGAGACCGAGGACTTTGTCATTGGGACGGCGGCCGCTGGCTACGACCCTGCCACTCTCCACGGCTGCACGGGCGAGGCCGGCGTCTTGGAGTTCCTGGCCACTGCCTCCGACGCCGCGGCCACCGACGCGGCCAAGACCGGCAAGGCCGTCCTGGCGGTCGTCGCGGCGGGCGGCGATCCCTCGAGCTTCACGAACCGGGATCTGCTGGCCCGATTGGCCGCGCTGTACCACGCCACAGGCGGCGCGTACGGCGACGGTGCCACCTTCAGCCAATCGTTCGCGATTCTCGCCCTCGTCGCCTCCCGGCAGGCCGTGCCCGCTGCTGCGCTCGCCGAACTCGAGGCGCTCCAGGGTGCAGCGGACGGGAGCTGGAGCTACGGCACCTCCGCACCGGTGGCCGCCGGTGAGGGTGACACGAACTCGACCGCGATTGCGCTCATGGCGCTGGACGCGGCCGGGGATCATTCGGCCGATTCGACCGGGCTGGCCTACCTTCACTCTCAGCAACTGGGGGACGGCGGGTTCCCATTCCAGAACTCATCGACGTGGGGGCCTCCGGCGAGCGATCCGGACTCCGATTCGATCGTTCTGCAGGCGCTTGTCGCGACCGGCGAGGACCCCGAAGCGGCGGCCTGGTCGCAGGGATCGAGCACGGTCCTGACGCATCTTCGCGCCGGGCAGGGCAGCGACGGCGGGTACGCCTACCCGGGCATGACGGAGAACGCCTTCACGACGAGCCAGGTGCCGGCGGCGCTGATGCGCGTCCCTTACGCGGCGGCGGTTCACCCTACGCCGGGTCGCAGCCTGCCGACCGATGCCTGCCCGAGCCCAAGCCCATCGGCCGCCAGCAGCTCGAGCCCGAGTCCGACCGCTCAACCGACCGCGCAGCCGACCGCTCAACCGACCGTGCAGCCGACCGCACAGCCGACGGCCCGACCGACCGCTCGACCGACCGCTCGACCGACCGCTCGACCGACGGCTCGACCGACCGCCGAGCCGACGTCGATCCCAACGGCCGGCCCGGAAACCTCGGGCCCGACCGCCACCGCAGTCCCGGCGTCCATTGCCACCACCGCCTCGGAGGCGCCGACCTCCGCAGTTGCCGGTGCGACCGCGACTGGAGGTCCGCCCACCGTTTCGGGCAATGACGCCGCCCCTCCGGACGGACTGCCCGCTCCGGTTCTGTACGTCATGGCCGCGCTCGTGGCTCTCCTGGCCGTGGCCGGCGGGGGCTGGGTGCTGACGTCCCGGCCGAGGAAGCGCTGATGCGTCGCCCGATTGCGGCTCTCGCCCTCGCGGCGTCCCTGGCGGCGCTCGCTTCGCTCGCGCCCGGATCGCCCGCTCCTTCGACCTGCGCGGCCGCGGGATCGCATCGCGCGGCTCTGGTCGTGGAGCATGGCGACGGCTCGGTCCTGACTCGTTGCGTGGCCCTCGACCCGAGCGTGGTCACCGGGGAGCAGCTGCTGAACGCCTCAGGCATCGCCTGGTCCGGCCAGACATTCGGTGGTTTCGGCGCCGCCGTGTGCGCCGTGGACGGGGAGCCGGCCCGGTACTCCTCCTGCCCCGGCAAGGACGCCTATTGGGCCGTCTTCGTGGCCCGGGGCGGCGGCGCGTGGCGGCTCTCGAACGTGGGCATTTCGGCCTTGACTCTGGGCGACGGCGATGCGGAGGGCTTCCGGTACGTGCCCTCGTCCGGTACTCCGGCCGCGCCTCCACTGCCGGTTGGAGCGTGCCCCACTGCTGCATCGCCCGGGGCCACGGCTACGGCCGTCGCGGCGGGCACGGCGCGTCGAACCGCCACTGCCTCCAACGTCGCCACGCCCATCGGCTCGACCGCTGCCACT
>JBEKPL010000111.1:0-4459 GCA_049520815.1 Candidatus Limnocylindrales bacterium | reverse complement strand
CGGATCCAGGACAACCCGGCCATCCGGCGTCCGCACCACCCGCTGCAGCTCGCGCTTCTGCCGCGCTGTCCGGCAGACGACGCAAGACCTGGTCGGGAACCGCCGCGGAGGCGCGCCCCGGGCTACCGTGAGACCTCCCCGTCGCCAGCCGGTTCTGTCGGTGCGGAGCCGGCCTTTCGCCGTTTGGGCTTGGCCGGAGCTTCTTGCGTGGCCACGGCTGTCTGAGCGGCCCCGGGCTCCGGTTCGGCCGCCGCGGCGCCGGCCTTCCGCCGCTTGGGCTTGGCCGGAGCTTCTTGCGTGGCCACGGCTGTCTGAGCGGCCCCGGGCTCCGGTTCGGCAGCAGGAGCCGGTTCCGGAGCTTCCGCTCCAGCCGACACCGCCACCACCGAGTGGGCGGCCTCGGCTGCCTCCGCCAATCGACCCTCCGCCTCAGCCTTGGCCGCCTCGGCGACCGAGACGTCGCTACGGATGTCGATCCGCCACCCAGTCAGCTTCGCCGCCAGCCGGGCGTTCTGGCCCTCGCGCCCGATCGCCAGCGAGAGCATCCGCTCGGGCACAACGACGTTGGCGATGCGGTGCTCCTCGTCGATCCGGACCTCGATGACCTGAGCCGGGCTCAAGGCCTTGGCCACGAACGTCGAAGCATCCTCCGACCACTCGATGACGTCGATCTTCTCGCCGCCCAGCTCCGCCACGACGGCCTGGACGCGCGCACCGCGCTGGCCGACGGTGGCTCCCACTGGGTCCAGACCCGGCTGGCGCGAGGCGACCGCCACCTTGGACCGGCTGCCGGCCTCGCGGGCGATGGCCTTGATCTCGACCGTGCCGGCGTGAATCTCCGGCACTTCGAGCTCGAAGAGGCGGCGCAGGAAGCCCTTGTGGGTCCGGCTGACGTAGATCTGCGGACCCCTCGCGCTGCGGCGAACCTCCAGGACGTAGGCCTTGACGTTCTGGCCGATGCGGTAGTGCTCGAGTGGCGACTGTTCGGTCGTCGCCAGGATCGCCTCGGCCTTGCCGACATCAAGGACCATGGCCCGCGGCTCCACTCTCGAGACCGTGCCCGTTATCAGCTCACCCTCGCGACTGGCGTACTGGTCGAAGACGACGTTGCGCTCTGCCTCGTGGAGCCGCTGCAGCACGACCTGCTTGGCGGTCTGGGCGTGGATACGGCCGAAGGCCTCCTGGTCGAGCTGCTCGGTCTCTACCAGATCGCCGATCGCGGCGCCGGGCTGGTAGGCCTGGGCGTCCGCAACGGTGATCTGAGTGGCGGGGTCGTCGATCTCCTCTGCCACCAGGCGAGCCCGAAAGACCCGCACCTTGCCCGATTCGGCGTCGATGCGGACCTGGATGTCCTCGTCGCCGGCGACACGGCGGTAGGCGGACTGGATCGCTTCCTCCACGGTCCGAATGAGCTGCTCGCGCGAGACGCCCTTCTCAGCGTTGAGCTGCAGGAGGGCGCCGACGAAATCTCGACTCACTTCGCGCCTCCCGTTCTTGCTTTCGGCCCAGGATTGTCCACCCGATCACCGACCGGTCAACAAAAGACGTGGGGGTCACCCACGTCACGAGCGGCCGGCAGATTACTGAGAGTATACACATCGCCCCCGGACCATCCAATGGGTGATCGGGAGCGCGTGGGATGCGATCCGCCGGTGTGGGGCGGTTGCCGTGCCCGGCCCGAAGGCCGCCCGCGTCAGCCGCAGGGGGTCGTGTCGTCCGCCAGGATGTATCCGCCAGAGCTCACTATCTCGAAGTGAGCGTTCGGTGTTGAGCTGGTCTTGATGTCCGGCTTCACGATCCGGCAGGCGATACTCTCGGCCTGGCTCTCGTACCCGGGCGCCAGGTGGATCGTGAAGGTTGTCTCGCCGTTCACCCAGCTGAGCTCGACGCTGCTGGCCCGCGGTCCGAGATCCTGGTTCAGCTTCACATCCGTCTGGATGATGGGGACGAACACCACGGCGCAGCCGGCCACCAGCAAGACGAGAAGTCCCGACACGATCAGGGCGGCGATCAGGCAGCCGTGGCCCTTCTTCGGAGGCCGAGCAGGCCAACCAGGCGGCATTCCACCCGGATACCCAGGCGGTGCGCCCCAACCGGGCTGATACCCCGGCGGTGCCCCCCAACCGGGCTGATTCGGCGGCGGAGCTGCCCAGCCCGCCTGGGCAGGAGGCGGAGGTGCGCCCCAGCCGGGCTGGTTCGGCGGTGGAGCAGCCCATCCGGGCTGATTCGGCGGGGGCGCACCCCAGCCCAGCTGCGCATCAGGCGGCGTCCCCGGGTGACCGGAGGACGGCTCACCCGAACCTTGCGGAGCGTTCGGATCTCGAGGTGACGTCATCGAGCCCTCCCGTTATGAGGTGGATGTGCCACGAGACGCTCGGTGGGAGTCTCGCCTCCCGGCGATCACGCCGTCAACCCGCAATGCGGGCCCCGCTGCTTCCACCTCGTCCCGGCGCGCGGTCGCCGAGCGGCCCTAGTACGCTCGGGCGAACAGGACCCTTCGCTCCGATGATCCGCCGCAGACGACGCATCTGCCCTTCTCGTCCGGGGAGTCGAGCGGGATGCAGCGGATGGTCGCGCCGGTCTCGTCGTTGACCTGCTTCTCGCACTTCGCGTCGCCGCACCACGGCGCCATGAAGAAGCCGCCCTCCCCGTCCAGCCCATCCTTGAGCTGCTGGTAGGTGTCCACTCGATGGGTGTTCTCATCGCGGAAGTCGCGCGCACGCGTCAGCAGCTCGGCCTGGTAGGTCCGCAGGCGGGCCGGCAGCTCGGCCGCCAGACGATCGAGCGGGACGGTCTCCTTGGACCGATCGACGCGCTTGACCAGCAAGCCCTGGCCCGCGGCCACCTCACGCGGCCCGATCTCGAGGCGGAACGGCACGCCGCGCAGCTCCCAGTGGTTGTACTTGAAGCCGGGCGAGTCGTCACCCCAATCTGCTTTCAGGCGAACGGCCGCGCCCTCGGGCGTCTCGGCCAGGGCGGCCTGCAGTCGATCGATCGCCTCCGCAACCGCGGCTTTCTCCTCGTCCTTACGGAAGATCGGCACGACAACGACCTGCACGGGCGCTACGTTGGGCGGCAGCACCAGGCCCGAATCGTCGCCGTGAGCCATGACAACTGCCCCGACCATGCGCGTCGAGAAGCCCCACGAGGTGCCGAACGGGTTCTTGCGGGTGTTGTCGCGATCCAGGAACTCGATCCCGGCAGCCCGGGCGAAGTTCTGGCCGAGCATGTGGCTCGTGCCGGCTTGAAGCGCCTTGCGGTCGCGCATCATGGCCTCGATGCACCACGTGAATTCGGCGCCGGGGAACTTCTCGCTCTCGGTCTTGCGACCCTGGATGACGGGGATCGCCAGCCACTCTTCCGAGACCTTCTGGTAGCACTCGAGACCGGTCCGGACCTCCGCCTCGGCCTCTTCGCGAGTGGCGTGGAACGTGTGCGCCTCCTGCCACAGGAATTCGGCCGTGCGCAGGAAGAGGCGCGGTCGTAGTTCCCAGCGGACGACGTTGTTCCACATGTTCATCAGCAGCGGCAGGTCGCGGTAGGACTGGATCCAGTCCTTGACGCTGTCGGCGATGATCGCCTCGCTCGTTGGCCGGATTGCCAGCCACTCCTCCAGGGCCTTTCCGCCGGCGTGCGTTACCCACGCCACCTGCGGGTTGAACCCCTCGACGTGCTGGGCTTCCTTCTCCAGCAGCGAGCGCGGCACGAAGAGCGGGAAGTAGACGTTGCTGTGTCCGGTCGCCTTGATGTGGCGGTCCAGCTCGCCCTGCATCGACTCCCAGATGGCGTAGCCGTACGGCCGGATGATCATGCAGCCGCGAACGGGGGAATTGTCGGCCAGCTCAGCCTTCCGGACGACGTCGTTGTACCAGTCCGGGAAATCCTCGGACTGGCGGGTGATGCTAGTGACGAAACCCTCGCTGGGCACGAATTCCTCCTCCTGTACGACCGAAACGCGGCGACTTTCACGCAATCGTACCGCCTGAGCTGGTCTGCGCACGCGGACCCGGCCCACCGCCACGTCGCGGGCCGGCGCCGGCCGGACGGTCTGGCGGCGCCGTTCGGCCGGGCTGGTCAGTGCGGCGTTCTACGCTGCGGCGCTGCCCGGATTCGAGCGCATCCATCAGCTCGAGCATACGATCTTCTGTCTTGCCTATCTCGCGGTCCAGCATCCCGACTTCCTCTTGCAGATCCTGGAGCTGTCGGGGGTTGCGTACGGTACCGCCATACAACTGGGTCCGGAACTTGGTTCTCTTCTCTTCGAGAGTCTTCAGCTCTAGATCCCGATCGAGGGATTCTCTCTCCGTGCCGCGGTGGCGTTCGACCAGAGACGCGAGTTCGGCATCTTCCGCTGCGATCTGCGACTCGAGCTCGACGCCCGTGTCGAGCTCGGCCATGGCATCCTTCACAGCGGCGATCTCGGTGTCAACCTTTTGGATCTCGTACAGAATCGCCAGAT
>JBEKPL010000110.1:0-4460 GCA_049520815.1 Candidatus Limnocylindrales bacterium | reverse complement strand
GCGAACTCCTTGAGTGGCTTGAAGGGGCAACGGGCATGGACCCCGACGAATGCACGAGGCTGCTAGACCCCGGGGCAATTCGCCGCGCCGTCGTGGAGACTGCCTTCGCCTGGGATGAGTAGAGATTGCACATCAGTCTTCCAGGCTAAGCAGCTCCCGAGGTCAACCCGACAGACAGCATCACCAGTTACTAGCGGATTGACCTCTGCCGGGTCCCGGGGCCCCTCGGCGAGGCTCCTGTATCGGCGCCAGCAATCTCTTCCACCTGGAGCGGGGCGCTATCCCCGCCAGGTAGAGCTACGAACGGTTCGTGGCCGCGAGCGACCTCGATCCTTCGCAGGTGGCCATCGACCTTGACCAGATACAATCCCTCGCCCCTATCAATGTCGGTCGCTGCCTGCGCGGTCGTCACCGTGAAGTCAGGACCAACAAGGTGTGTCGTACGGTCGTTTTCCCGAACAACGCCCGTGACCGTGCGGCTCAACCATGTCCGCTTAACCCGGATGCGGATTCCGGTCGATTTCGCCACCCGATTCCGCCGGGTTTTCGCCACCTGATTCCGCCGGGAATTCGCCACCTGATTCCGCCGGGTTTTGGCCCACCTTGGAGGCACTCGCCAGCGGCGGCGTGAAGCCGGTCGCATCGGCCACCCTCTCCTCGAACGTATCCGTCGTCGAGGAGAAGAGCCGGTGCCCCGTCCCCGTGCTGCCATGCGCAAGATCAGAGAAGTCCTGAGGCTCCATGAGGCCGAGCATCTGAGTTCTCGGGCCGTCGGCATCGCCGTCGGCCTGCCCCGAACAACGGTCCGCAACTACATCGACCGAGCCCGTGAGGTCGGACTGCACTGGCCGCTGCCCGATGATTTGGACGACCGCGATCTCGAGGAGCGCCTCTTTGGTCGTGCCGCTCCGCCGCCCGCGATCCTGCGCCGGCCGGAACCGGACTGGGCCTCGATCCATGCCGAGATGCGCCGACCTCACGTCACGCTCATGCTCCTGTGGAGCGAGTATCGCGAGCGCTGCCACGATGGCTTTGCCTACTCCTGGTTCGCCGAGCGCTATCGGGCCTTCGCCGATCACCTCGACGTCGTGCTCCGCGGCAACCACCGCGCCGGGGAAAAGCTCTTCCTCGACTTCGCCGGCGACAAGATCAAGATCGTCGACCCTGACACAGGCGTTATCAGCGAGGCCGAGCTCTTCGTCGCGGTCCTGGGTGCGAGCAACTACACATACGCCGAAGCCGTGCCGGCCCAGAGCCTGCCGCACTGGACCGGCGCTCATGTTCGAGCCTTCGAGTTCTTCGGCGGCGTTCCCGCACTCCTGGTCCCCGACAACCTTCGGTCGGCGGTCACCCGCGCCGACCGATACGAGGCCGACCTCAATCGGACATACGAGGAGCTCGCCGCCCACTACGGCACCGCGATCATGCCGGCTCGGCCGCGCAAACCGCGTGACAAGGCCAAGGTCGAGCAGGGTGTCCTTCTGGTCGAGCGCTGGATCCTCGCGGCCCTGCGCAACCGGGTGTTCTTCAGTCTCGCCGAGGCGAACGCCGCCATTCGGGAGCGCCTCGAATGGCTCAACAACCGACCATTCCGCAAGCTGGAAGGTTCACGAGCGAGCGTCTTTGCGCAGGTTGACCGACCCGCCCTGCGGCCGCTGCCAGCACGGCCATACGAGTGGGGCATCTGGAAGCGGGCCAAGGTCAACATCGACTACCACGTCGAGCTCGACTACCACTACTACAGCGTGCCCTATCAGCTCGCGCACGAGGTCTGCGACGCACGCCTATCGGCGACCACGGTCGAGTTGTTCGTGCGCGGCCGGCGGGTGGCGAGTCATCCGCGCAGCTACAAGCGTTTCGCGGCCACCACGACGCCCGAGCACATGCCCGCGAGCCATCGCGCTCATCTGGAGTGGACGCCGTCTCGCCTGGTCAACTGGGGTGAGCAAGCGGGTCCTTCGACCGGACGCCTAGTGGACGAGATCCTCGCGTCCAAACCGCACCCGGAGCAGGGCTATCGCAGTGCCCTTGGCGTGATGCGTCTGGGCCGGCGCTATGGCAACGAGCGTCTCGAAGCCGCCTGCACCCGCGCTCTCGCGATCGCCTCACCCTCCTATCGGAGCGTCGACTCGATCTTGAAGCACGGCCTCGACCGAGCGGCTCTGCCGGCTCCCCAAGACCATCGTCCCCGCGTCGTCCACGCCAACGTCCGCGGCCCGGGCTACTACGAGTGAACCAACAAGGAGGTTCCATGCTCAGCGCACCGACCATCGACAAGCTCTACGCCCTCAACCTCTCTGGCATGGCCCGCGCCCTCGCCGAACAGCGCGAACAACCGGCGGCCTATGGCGGCCTCGGGTTTGAGGACCGTCTTGGCCTGCTCGTCGACCGCGAAGCGACCGATCGCGAGAACCGCCGCCTGGAGCGCTACCTTCGGGCTGCGAAACTCCGCCTGGCCGCGAGCGTGGAGGATGTCGACTTCCGGGCGGCCCGCGGACTCGACCGGGGAGGCTTCCTCGAGCTGGCCGCATCGCGCTGGGTCGATGCCCACCAGCAGGTCCTGATCGTCGGACCGACCGGTGTGGGCAAGACCTATCTCGCCTGCGCTCTTGCGACCGCCGCGATCCGGGCCGGTCACAGCGCCCTCTACCTGCGAACCTCGCGAGCTCTTACCGAGCTTGCCACCGCACGCCTGGATGGCCGGCTGCCCAGGCTTCTTGCCGCCTGGGCGAAGGTCGAGGTTCTGGTCCTCGATGACTTTGGCCTGCAGCCTCTCACCGATGCGCAGGCCGCCGATCTACTCGAAGTGATCGAAGACCGAGCCGGCCGCCGCTCCACCATCGTCACGAGCCAACTCCCCATCGCTCACTGGCACGAGGGCCTGGGCGAACCGACCGTGGCCGATGCGATCCTCGATCGACTCCTCCACGGCGCCCACCGGCTGGAGTTGCGCGGCGAGTCGCGGCGTCGCTCCGACCCTGCATCTATGCCCATCGTCGAGGCGGCATCCGATGGCCGCTGAACCCGTGCGAGACTACGCAAACACGCAAGGAAAGGAGTGAGTCTGAAGGGGATGATCTGACGCTTCGCGTCGGCCGCTGACGCGGCCTCCGAGAGGTGGGCCAAAACCCTAGAACAGGGTGGCGAATTCAGAGCGGAATGACCTGGCGAATTCAGCGGAATGCGCAGCGATAGGTCCAATCCGGCGTATAACATCTCATGGGCCTCCTGGTGATTGGTTCCGTTGAGAACCCACGATTTCACCAGCGGGGCCCTCTGCATAGCAGTCATCGTGTCCGCAGCCAGCCCCGGCCGGAGTGGTCACGCCAGCCCCGCCCGCTGCGCGGGGCCAACACTCCGGGCTCAGTTCTCGCCTCGGCCGAGCTGTTCGAGCCGTAGGCCTCGGCGAGCGTCCTTTGGGCCGCGGGAGGTCCCTACTTCTTCGGCTTCTTCTTTGCCGGGGAGCCTGACCGGGCCAGGCCGATGCGCCTCGCGAGCCCGATCAGCTCCGCGCCCTAAAACTCATGCTGCGCCAGTGCCGCATGCCCCTGTGCGCTGGGCTGGACCCTGCCATTCGGCTCTACCAAAGTCCTGAATGCAAACGTAGGATCGCCGCTGCGAGCAAATGCTCATCCGTCGGGCACATGCTCGGTTGGCACCCGGAGGAGGGACGTTGAGCGACGACCCGGCTCCTGGCCAGCAGCAGTGGCTGCTGGCCAGGATCGCCCACCGCTACTACGTGGCCAATCGGACCCAGGACGAGATCGGCCGGGAGTTGGGATTCTCGCGCCCGAAGGTCCAGCGTTTGCTGGACCGTGCTCGACAGACCGGCATCGTCGACATCCGCATTGCCCAGCCGGCCGGTCTCAACCTCGACCTCGAGGATCGACTCCGGTCCACGTTCGACCTCGTGGATGCGATCGTGGCCCTGAGCAACTCCGACCCGGACGCACAGCGCGAGGCCGTCGTCCGCGCAACCGCCGACTACCTGGAGCTGCACCTGCCCCCCAACGCGGTGGTGGCGGTTGGCATGGGCCGCAACACGGGTGGCGTCGCGCGGTTCTACCGTCCGACGCGCCGGCTCGACCGCACGTTCGTCAGCGCCATGGGCGGGTCGCCGGCAGTGGCGGCACCAACGAACCCGAACGAGATCTGTCGCGCCTTGGCGCAGTCGTCCGGCGGCCGAGCCGAGAGCCTGTATGCACCCGCCTACGTCGAGAACCCGGTGATGCGCGATCAGCTCCTCCAGGAGGCGGCCGTGGCGCACAGCCTCCAGATCGCGGCTGATGCGGACGTTGCCCTCGTCGGCATCGGCGGTACCGACGACGCCTGCACCATGGTGCGCAGCGGGTGCTGCCCCCTGGAGGAGATGGTCAGGCTGCGAGCCAAGGGTGCCGTCGGAGACATCCTCGGCAACTGCTTCGACATCGCGGGTCGCATGATCTCGTCCGATTTCAGCG
>JBEKPL010000109.1:0-4482 GCA_049520815.1 Candidatus Limnocylindrales bacterium | reverse complement strand
CTCGACGCGCTCCCGGGCTTCGTCGACTTCTACAATCGGACCCGCCCGCACACCGCGCTAGGTGGACTCTCACCGATCGACGTTGTCAACAACGTCCGTGGAGACCACAGCTAGCCGCCGGTCGGGCGCCCATCGCCCCGAATCAGAACGCCCGGCGGGCGACCCCTGCCGGGCGTTCGAGTTGCCGGCACAGAGGCTACTTGTCGCGCTCCGCCGCGCCCTGCAGGGCGGCCTGGGCCGCAGCCAGACGAGCCACCGGCACCCGGAAGGGCGAGCAGGAGACGTAGTTGAGGCCGATCTGGTGGCAGAACCCGATGGACATCGGGTCGCCGCCGTGCTCGCCGCAGATGCCGACCTTCAGATCCGGGCGAGTCTTGCGGCCGAGCTTCACGGCCATGTCCATCTCCTTGACGATGACCGGGTCGAGCGACTGGAACGGGTTGTACGGAAGGATCTTCTCCTCGACGTACTTGAGGAGGAACCCGCCCTCGGCGTCGTCGCGGCTGTAGCCGAACGTCATCTGGGTCAGGTCGTTGGTGCCGAAGCTGAAGAACTGGGCGTATTCGGCGATCTCGTCCGCGACCCAGCAGGCCCGCGGGATCTCGATCATGGTGCCGAACTTGTAGTCGATCTTGACGCCAGCGGCCTTGACCACGGCGGCGGCCTCGGCCTCGAGGAGCGCCTGAGTGGCCCGCAGCTCGTTCACGTGACCGACGAGCGGGATCATGATCTCCGGCCGCGGGTCTTTCCTGGCCTTCTTCACGGCCACCGCCGCGTTGAGGATGGCCCGGGTCTGGATCTTCACGAAGTCGGGGATCATCAGCCCAAGGCGGCAGCCACGCAGGCCCAGCATCGGGTTCTGCTCGTGCATCGACTTGATGGTCGCGAGCACTTCCTTGTCCTTGGCCGTTGCTTTGTCGCCTGCCTTGGTGACCTTGACGAGCTGATCCTCGAGGTTCGGAAGGAACTCATGGAGCGGCGGGTCGATCAAGCGGATGACGACCGGCAGACCGCTCATGGCCGTCAGGATGCCCTCGAAGTCGCCCTGCTGGAGCACTTCGAGCTTGGCCATGGCCGCATCAAACTGTCTGACCGCGGCCCTTTCCTCGGAGGTGAGTGCCTGGCCGGCGGCAGTTTTCGCCTTCGCCCGCGTGGCGACGTTGGCCACGAGGATCGCGCTGCGCACGATCTCGAGGCGCGGGCCCTCGCGGAACATGTGCTCGGTGCGGCAGAGGCCGATGCCCTGGGCGCCGTAGGAGCGGGCCTGGGCGGCTTCTTCCGGCTTGTCGGCGTTGGTCCAGATCTGCAGCTTGCGGACCTTGTCGGCCCATCCCAGAACCGTCTGGAGGTCCTTCTGGTCCTCGTACTGAGCGTGGACCGTCGGCAGCGCGCCCACGAAGACCTCGCCGGTCGAGCCATCGAGGCTTATGGGATCGCCTTCCTTGATCGTCACGCCGTTGGCCGTAGCCGTTCGGGTGGAGTAGTTGACTTCCAGCTCGGAGCAGCCGGCAACGCAGGGCTTCCCGATCTGGCGGGCGACGACCGCGGCGTGCGAGGTCGCGCCGCCCTTGGCGGTCAGGATGCCCTGGGCGACCGCCATGCCATGGAAGTCATCGGGAGAGGTCTCCTCGCGAACGAGAACGACCTTCTGGCCCTTCTCGACCCAGGCCACGGCGACGTCCGCGTGGAAGACTGCCTTGCCGACGGCGGCGCCGGGCGACGCGTTCAGACCCTTGGCGATGCGCCTGGCAGCCTTGCGGGCGGCTGGGTCGAACTGGTCGCGCATGAGCTGATCGACCTGAGCGGGCTCGATGCGGGCCAGGGCTTCTTCCTGGGTGATGAGCCTTTCCTTGACCATGTCGATCGCGATCCGCACGGCGGCAGCGGCGGTGCGCTTGGCGCTGCGGGTCTGGAGCATGTACAGACGGCCACGCTCGATCGTGAACTCAAGGTCCTGTACGTCCTTGTAGTGCCTCTCGAGCTTCTCGGCGATCTTCTTGAACTCGGCGTAGGCCTTGGGCATTTCCTTGGCCAGGGCCGCTATTGCGGACGGGGTCCGAATGCCGGCCACCACGTCCTCGCCCTGGGCGTTGACGAGGTATTCGCCAAAGAGGACCTTCTCCCCCGTGTTCGGGTTGCGGGTGAAGGCAACACCGGTGCCTGAGTCGTTGCCCATGTTGCCGAAGACCATCGTCACGACGTTGACCGCCGTGCCCAGGTCGTGCGGGATCTTCTGGCTGTTGCGGTAGTCGTTGGCGCGCTTGCCGAACCAGGAAGCGAAGACGGCCTTGATCGCCAGGTCGAGCTGCTCATTCGGATCGTCTGGGAAGTCGCGGCCGATCGCGTCCTTGACGATCTTCTTGTAGACCGCCACCAGCTTGCGGAGGTCATCGACGCTGAGGTCCGTGTCCTTGGCGTCCTTGCCGTGCTTCTCCTTCGCGGCCTCGAGGGCTTCGTCGAAGCGGTTGTACTCGACGAGCGAGCCGTCCTTGCCTCTGGCGACGCGCGGCGGGACGTTCAGCACGATCCGGCCGAACATGGAGATGAAGCGGCGGTAGGCATCCCAGCCGAAGCGCTCGTTGCCCGTGAAGGCGACCAGGCCCTGGAGGGTGACCTCATTGAGGCCGAGGTTGAGGACCGTGTCCATCATGCCCGGCATGGAGAACTTGGCGCCGGAGCGGACGCTGACGAGGAGCGGGTTCTTCGGATCGCCGAAGCCCTTGCCGGTCTGCTGCTCGACGACCTTCACGGCGGCCAGGACGTCGTCCCAGAGCCCGGCCGGGAGCTGATTGCCGGCGGAGAAGTAGTCGTTGCAGGCCTCGGTGGTGATGGTGAAGCCCGGAGGTGTCGGCAGACCGGCGTTGGTCATCTCCGCCAGCCCGGCGCCCTTGCCGCCGAGCAGGTCCTTCATCCCGCCGTTGCCCTCGGCCTTGCCACCGCCCCAAGCGTAGATGTAGCGCTTGGCGGCTTTGTGGGTCTTGCTGCCAGAGTCGGCCATGGGGGTGTCATTCTCCTTGGATGCGTGGCTGGTTGCGCGCGGGCGGCGGGGGAGCGCCCGGGCGACGAAATCGCACGATGTCCGGTGATTGTACAGGCGCGAGCCAGCCAGACTCGCTGCCGACTGGCATCGCGACCCGGTATTCGGGTCCCGCACGGGCCGGCCATTCGGCCCGAATGCGCGGGACTCTCGGACTCGGCGTGTGTCTGGACCCCTTGTCCCAGCTTTGGACGAGAGACTCAACCGCCGCGAGCTGCCACTCCTACCCCTGTCCGGCGCGTCGCCGCTGGACTCTGAGCCGGAGGACGAGCAACAGGCCGGGGAACATCGCCAGCGCGGCAAGTGCATACCATGTCACCTGGCCCTCCGCGGAGCGTGAGCCAGCGAAGGTGATCGTCGGCGGTGGAGTGATCGTCGGCGGTGGAGTGATCGTCGGCGGTGGAGTGATCGTCGGCGGTGGAGTGATCGTCGGCGGTGGGGTTGTGACCGCGCCAACCGCCAGGCCGGCCTGCCCGGGCGCGCACACGTCCATTGTCGACTCGTCCGGATTCGGTAGAGAGACGCAGCCCTGGCCGCTGGCGGTCCCGGTCTTTCCGGCGTCTGCGGCAGCCGGTGACGCAACACCCGTTATGGCGATCGTGACCGTCATGGCGGTGCCGTCGCCAGTGCTCGGCCAGGTTCGCACGACCTCGAAGTCGCTGCTAGGCTGGTAGGCGAGGCCCTTCCACCCGTTCGAGGTCCCACGATTGTGACCTTCGGCCCCACGGCAGGGTACAGAGCGGGCGTGCCGAGGGACCTTCGCCACAGGCACGATCCGCCATAATTGCGTAGTGTCTTAGCACACAATCCTGCCGATTCACCCCAGCGGAGCAAGATGCACCCCATCGTCAGCAAGGCGCAGTTGTCGCCGAACGTCTTCCGTCTCGTCGTGGAGGCGCCCCGGATCGCCGAGATTCGACGGCCCGGCCAGTTCGTGATCATCCGGCGCGGTCCCGGGGCGGAGCGTATCCCGCTGACGATCGCCGACGTGGACAAGGCGGCCGGGACCATCACCCTGGTCATCCAGGCGATCGGCAAGAGCACCCACGACCTGACCGCGCTCCAGGCCGGCGACGCGATAACCGACATCGTCGGGCCGCTCGGCAAGCCAACCCACCTGCTCGCATCTGGGCACGCGGTCTGCGTCGGCGGCGGCGTTGGCACCGCGGTGGCCTACCCCATTGCCCAGGCGCTGGCCTTGAACGGCGCCAGGGTGACGAGCATCATCGGCGGCCGCTCCAAGGAGTGGGTCATCTACGAGGAGGAGCTGCGCGCGGTCGGCGAGGTGATCGTCTGCACCGACGACGGCAGCTACGGCCGGCCCGGTTTCGTGACCGAGGCCCTCAAGGACCTGTGCGAGGCCGGCGGCATCGACGAGGTCTTCGCCATCGGCCCGGTGCCGATGATGCGAGCCTGCTCCGAGCTGACCCGCCCGTATGGCATCA
>JBEKPL010000108.1:0-4537 GCA_049520815.1 Candidatus Limnocylindrales bacterium | reverse complement strand
GCCAGCTGGAGCATCGGGTCGTTCATCGGCGCCTTCCTGACGACCATCGCGCTCCAGGCCGGCCTGTCGGTCTTCCAACAGTTCTCGTTGCTCGCAGCCGCGATGGCCGTTTCGGCGGTCATCCTGAACGCGACGATGCTGCCGGAGAGGCACGCCTCCAGAGGCGCGATCTTCACGAGACCGCCGCGCCGCCTGGTGCTGGTCGGCTTCGTAGCATTGTGCGCTCTGATCGCAGAGGGATCGGCGGGCGATTGGAGCGGCGTCTTCATCAAGGAGAACATCGGAGGCACCGCCCAGGACGCGGCCCTGGCGATCACGTTCCTTTCCGCGGGGATGGCGGCGACGCGGCTTGCCGGCGATCGCCTGACCCAGATCCTTGGCCCCGCGCGCATGGTTTCGTTGGGCGCTGTGGTGTCGGCGCTCGGCATGCTCATGGCTCTGGTCGTCGCCCAGCCGCTGGCCGCCATCGTCGGTTTCGGTTGCGTGGGTATGGGCGTTGCCGCCACCTACCCGATCGCCCTCCGCACAGCCGGTTCGCAGCCGGGGATCGCCTCCGGAGTTGGAATTGCGGCGGTGGCGACGATGGGCTCCGCCGGTGTCATGGCGGCGCCGCCCCTCATCGGCACTGTCGCGGGTGCGGCCGGGTTGCGCGTGGCCCTGGCGATGGTCGTCGCTCTGCTGCTCGTCCTGGCCGCGACGGCCGGTCGCGCGATCGGCTCGATCGCCGCCATGGTCCCAGAGCCGGCAGTCCCTTCGGAGTTGCCGTAGAGCCGTGAGCGGCCGCGGCCTACGCCGTCCGCCGGTCCATCCAGTAGCTCCACACGTCCAGGTCCGGCGACTCGAAGCCGTTCGTCGAGAGGACCGTGCAGATCTGGGTGCGGTGGTCGTTGCCGTGGTGAAGCGCTTGCACGACGATCAGGTTCGTGGCATGCGGCATCTCCGGCCGATCGCGGCGAGCGGGCATCGTGAAATCGATCTCGCCGATACGTGACAGGACAACGCGCCAGCGAACCGCCTGGTCGCGCATCTGGTCCGCCAGCTCATCGAGCGAGTGGACCGGATCCGGCCCGGTACGCGGAGGCGGCATCGGCCCCTCCAGGTACCGCAGGTATCGGCCGTCGGCGGCGAGCAGGTGCGAGAGCGTCGCCAGAACCTCCCCGTACACGCCGCTGGAGCTGGCGGTCAACGCCGCGTCGGGCAAGCCGCGCAGGTGCCGGATCAGCTTCTCCGTAGCCCAGGTGTGGTGCTGGAACGCCTCAGCGAGCGGGTCCATCGATCCTCCTCCAGGGCCGGTCTAGCGTCGCCGCCTGCCGCGCGTCGGTCGCGTTCCCGTCCTCTTGATCACGTTGGGTGTGACGGTATGGTCCCATGTCGGGCGATCCAGCCACTTGACCGACCAGCCGTCGTCTTCGTGCTCGTCGCGGATCCCGGGCAGCCAGTCGGACGCCGTCGCGGCCGCGGCCGCCTCGTCGGGCATATCCAGGGCGGGTTCGACACGGATGTCCGTGACGTCCAGGGTCGATGCGTCCGGCTCCCGGCCGTCGCCTCCGGCCACCCCGGCCGCCGCCGCCTCGCCCGCCCCGCCGGCCGCCGCCGCCCGCCTTCGCGCCTCTCGAACCGGCCTGATGACCCGACCCGATCGCGCCGGGGCCTTCAGCCCGCCCATCGGCCGTCCGCCGCCCGCCTTCGCGGCCCGTTCGGCCGCCCGCGCCACCTCGGCCGACGCGTCCTCATCCAGCACTCGCAGCCGGATCTCCTGGATCTCGTCGCGCAGGGCCGCCGCCCGTTCGAACTCCAGCTCTCGGGCCGCCTGCCGCATCTCCGCTTCCATCTGGCCTACGAGCTTCTCGACCTGCTCCTTCGCCATCTCGGTGAAGGCTCGCTCCTGCCCCGGTGCCGTCGCATATGTCCCGTGCGCCTCCGCCACCGCGCGCAGCCGGTCGTTGATGTCGCGGATTCCCTTCACGATCGTGACCGGCTCGATGCCGTGCTCGCGGTTGTAGCGCTCCTGGATGGCGCGCCGCCGGTTCGTCTCGTCGATCGCCACCCGCATTGACTCGGTCACGTGGTCGGCGTACATGACGACCTCGCCGCCGATGTTGCGCGCCGCCCGGCCGATCATCTGGACCAGCGACCAGGCGCTGCGCAGGAAACCCTCCTTGTCGGCGTCCAGGATCGCCACGAGCGTCACCTCTGGCAGGTCTATGCCTTCGCGCAGCAGGTTGATGCCGACGATCACGTCGTAGACGCCCAGACGCAGGTCGCGCAGGATCTGGACCCGCTCCAGGGTGTCCACCTCGGAGTGAAGGTACTGGACCTTGACGCCCAGCTCGTGGAGGTAGTCGGCCAGGTCCTCGGCCATCTTCTTGGTCAGCGTCGTGACGATGGAGCGCTCACCCCGCTCGACTCGACCGCGAATCAGCTCGAGGAGGTCGTCGATCTGGCCCTCCGTCGGCTTGACGGTGATCCCCGGATCGACGACGCCGGTGGGCCGGATGAGCTGCTCCACGATCTGCTGGCTCCGCTCCAGCTCGTACGGCCCGGGCGTGGCGCTCATGTAGATCGTCTGGTTCGCTGTG
This sequence comes from Candidatus Limnocylindrales bacterium, assembly GCA_049520815.1. Lineage (GTDB taxonomy): Bacteria > Chloroflexota > Limnocylindria > Limnocylindrales > CSP1-4 > Fen-1039. Next base: position 1,958 of record JBEKPL010000108.1, on the reverse strand, counting down.
GCTTCGAACTCCTCGAAAGTCAGCGGGCGATTGTCCAGCGCCGAGGGCAGGCGGAAGCCGAAGTCGACCAGGATCTCCTTGCGGGTCCGGTCGTTCTTGTACATGCCCACGACCTGCGGGATGGAGATGTGGCTCTCGTCGACGATCAGCAGCCAGTCCGGCGGGAAGTAGTCGAGCAGCGTCCAGGGCCTCGAGCCGGCTTCTCGGCCGGACAGATGGCGCGAGTAGTTCTCGATGCCGGAGCAGTAGCCGAGCTCGCGCATCATCTCGAGGTCGAAGGTGGTGCGCTGCCGCAGCCTGGCCGCCTCGAGCTCGCGCCCCTGCGCCTCCAGCTCGCCGACCCGGACCTCCATCTCCTCGCCGATGGCCTTGACGGCGGCCATCAGCTTGTCGGCCGGGGTCACGAAGTGGGTGGCCGGGTAGACGTTGAGGTCCTTGCGCTCGGCCAGCAGCTCCCCCGTGAGCGGATCCAGCTCGGAGATCCGCTCCACCTCGTCGCCGAAGAACTCGACGCGAACCAGGCGGTCCTCGGCGGCGGGGATCAGCTCCAGGGTGTCGCCGCGGACACGGAAGCGGGCCCGCGATAGGGCGGCATCGTTGCGCTGGTACTGCAGGTCCACCAGGTGGCGCAGCACCGAGTCGCGGCGGTACTGCCCGCCGACGCGCAGCCGCAGGACGGTGGCGCCGTAGTCGACCGGGGCGCCCAGGCCGTAGATGCAGCTCACGCTGGCGACGATGATCACGTCGCGCCGCTCGAAGAGGGCCTTGGTGGCGGCGTGGCGGAGCTTGTCGATCTCGTCGTTGCGGCTGGAGTCCTTCTCGATGTACGTGTCCGAGCGCGGCAGGTATGCCTCGGGCTGGTAGTAGTCGAAGTAGCTGACGAAGTACTCGACCGCGTTGTCCGGGAAGAACTCGCGGAACTCCGAGTACAGCTGCGCCGCCAGGGTCTTGTTGTGGGACAGGACCAGGGTGGGCTTGTTGGCCTGGGCTATGGCCTGGGCCGCCACGTACGTCTTGCCGGTGCCGGTCGCGCCCAGCAGCGTCTGATGGCGCAGGCCTTTGGCCAGGCCTTCGCTCAGTCGATCGATCGCCTGGGGCTGGTCGCCGGTCGGCTTGAAGTCGGCAACGAGCCGGAAGTCGGGCACAGGAACCTCATCGGCGTGGGAGGTCCAGTATACCGCCGAACGAGGCATTAGCACAGGCGTTCTATGCCTGATCGCCAGCTTCGTCCCAGCTTGCGGCCGCCCACCCGCGGCCCCGGTCAGCCGCTCCATTCCCTACGGCGTGAAGTAGCCGGTCACATCGAAGATCACATGCGCCGTCGGACCGAGAGTCGGCGCGGCATAGGTGATCGAGAGGGTGCCGCTGCCAGCGAGAGCCACCGTGACCGCGTTGGCCCGGTCATCGCCCTGGGGGAAGTTGAGAGTGGAGCTGGTCGGGTTGTTCTGGGCGTTCGGGCCGACGAAGAGGAAGCCGAGGCTGCTCTGCTGGGTCACCGTCAGGTTGCCGGTAACGGCTATGGCGTTGGATGGAACTCCTCCGTGGCCGGTCACCTGGAACGTCCGAGCCACATGGGAGCTGAAGGCTCCAGACAGACCGCCGGTCCCATCGCGGGAGTCGAGGATGCGGGAGGGGGTCAGGGCGTGGTATGTGGCGCCGGTCATATCTAGCGTGAAGTAGCCGGTGACATCGAAGATCACATGCGCCGTCGGACCGAGAGTCGGAGCGGCATAGGTGATCGAGAGAGTGCCGCTGCCACTAAGAGCCACCGTGACCGCGTTGGCCCGGTCATCGCCGAGCGGGAAGTTGAGAGTGGAGCTCGTGGGGTTGTTCTGGGCGTCCGGGCCGATGGAGAGGAAGCCCCCGCTGCTCTGCTGGGTCACGGTCAGGTTGCCGGTAACGGCGATTGCACCTGCGGGCACGCCACCGTGCCCGATCACCGTGAACGTCCGAGCCAC
>JBEKPL010000107.1:0-4648 GCA_049520815.1 Candidatus Limnocylindrales bacterium | reverse complement strand
GCCCCGCCCGCCGCAAGAAAGGGCGCCCTGCGGCTGCCTGACGCCGCCGCAAGCCGCGCGCCCGCATCCAACCGCCGCGCCCAAGCCGGTTGCGCCCGGGCCGCAGGCTGCGGCTGCCGCCCGCCGGCAGCCCCGCGCCGCGGCCCCTATTCCAGGTAGTCCTTGAGCTTGCGGGAGCGCGAGGGGTGGCGCAGCTTGCGGAGCGCCTTCGCCTCGATCTGGCGAATCCGCTCACGGGTGACGTTGAACTCCTTGCCCACTTCCTCGAGGGTCCGGGCGCGCCCGTCCTCCAACCCGAACCGGAGCTGCAGCACCCGTCGCTCTCGGCCGGTCAGCGAGTCCAGGACCGCCTCCACCTGCTCCTTCAGGAGCTGGTGGGAAGCGGCCTCGGCGGGCGCCAGAGCCCCGCGGTCCTCGATGAAGTCGCCCAGGTGCGAATCCTCTTCCTCGCCGATCGGCGTCTCCAGGGAGACCGGCTCCTGGCTCACCTTGATGATCTCGCGGACCTTCTCCGGAGTGACGACCTGTTCCTGACCCTTGCTCATCGCCTCGGCGATCTCCTCGACCGTCGGTTCGCGCCCGAGCTCTTGCAGCAGAGTCCGCGAGACTCGAATCAGGCGGTTGATCGTCTCGACCATGTGGACCGGGATGCGGATCGTGCGGGCCTGGTCGGCGATGGCGCGCGTGATGGCCTGCCGGATCCACCACGTGGCATACGTGCTGAACTTGTAGCCCTTCTCGTAGTCGAACTTCTCGACCGCCCGGATGAGGCCGATGTTGCCCTCCTGGATCAGGTCCAGGAAGCTCATGCCGCGGCCGATGTACTTCTTCGCGATCGACACCACGAGCCGAAGGTTGGCCGACGTCAGCTGCTCTCGCGCGTCGCGGCCGATCCGGACCAGCTCGCCTTTGCGATGGGCCAGCTTCGTGTTGGCCGGAACCTCGGGGTCCCAACCGAGACGCTTCAGCAGGTCCGCGTCGTTGCCGGACTCGATCCAGCGCCGCAGCGCGGGGTAGGCCACCGCGTCGCGCGTCCAGTCGTAGATCGCTCGGAGGCCGGTGTTGTCGCGGGAGTCCAGATCCCCGTTATGCACGGCGAAGTACGCCCAGTCGAGCAACTTCAGGAACGACTCCGAACTAAGCGACTCGTTGTAGGCCGTGACCAGGTGGCGACCCTCCTTGATCAGGTCCTTCGTGCCATCGGTCGTGGCTTCCTTGCCCGCCTTGATCAGGTGGAAGTCGATCGTCGGGCCGAGCAGGTCGGCGGCATCCTCACTCGAGATCGCGTCCGCGACCATTCGGGCGGCTTCCGGTCCGAACGGCAGCAGGTACTGCGGCTTGATCGTGCGGGTCTTGCGCTCGGTCTCGTGGTGCGTCCACTCATGGAGCGAGACGATCCCCTTCCAGGGCTCTTCGACCAGCTGTTCGCCGAGCTCGATGGCCTTGGCCAGGACGACTTCCTCCTCGGCCGTCAGGAGGGCGACCTTGCCGATCTCCTTCAGGTACATCCGGACCGGGTCGTCGATCCCGATCATGTCGGCCGAGAGGGCCTCCAGCTCCTCGGGAGTCGGCTCCTCGAGAGCCTCCGCGTCCAGCTTGGCCGGAGCGTCGCTGGGGATTCTCGGCTCGACGAGGATGTCCTCCTCGACTATCTCGACCCCCAGGTCGGCCGTGTCTTCGTCCAGCGCCTCGGCCGGCGCCACCTCTTCGTCTTCATCCGAGAGAAGCTCGTCGTCGAGGGTTTCGTCGTCTACGAGATCTCGGGGGGTGCGCACGCCCGCGAGCTTCGCCTCTTCGAGATCCGCCTTGCGACGACTGCCACCGGAGAGGGCAACCTCAACGAGCTGCTTGTCAAGAGGGTCGGTCATCGGTGTCCTCCAGCGGAAGCCAGAAGGCTCGCGTCCTGCCGACGCCTGTCGAGCGATCGGCGAGCCTCGTTCAGATTGCGTTGTAGTTCGAGCAGCCGGGCGACCGCCTGCGCGTCCGAGGCGGCCTGGGCCTCCACGAGCTCGCCGGCGTTGAATCGGATCTCCTCTTCCAGCCTGTCCGCCTCGAGGGCCAGCAGGCACTGGTCGACTCCTATACGGACGCGATCGCCGCTCAGTTCGTTCGGGTCTGGGCCGCGTTCCGCGTAGAGTGCGATCGCCAGACCGTGCAGCTCCGCCGGCAGCGCGTCGAGAAAGCGCATCCGCTCGAAGCGGCCGTCACCGCCCGCTTCGCGGTCGAGCTCGCGGTCGGCGATCATCGCCGCCAGCAGCTCCCGCGCCGGGGTGCTGGGAAGTTGCAGTCCCTGTGCACGCAGCGTCTCGGCGACGCGTTCCTGCTGCTCCGGGACGAGCAGGAGGAGCCGAAGAAGACGGCCCTCGTCCAGTGTCAGTGACTTCAGTTCGGCCTTCGTGTCCAGCGCATCGGGGGCCGAGATGACGGCGTCGGCAGTGAACCGGCCGCCACCGCCGGCCGAACCGGCGCGGCCCGACCGCCCGTCCGAGGCCGACCCTCCGGCCGGCGTCGGGGCTCGCATGGCCTCCAGCAGGACCCTCTCCTCCACCCCGGTCCGCCGAGCCAGGGCCTGGAGGTAGCTGTCGCGCACGACCGGGTCGCGGATCTCGCGCAGCAGCGGAATCAGCGCCCCCACTGCGTGGCGCCGGCCCTCGGCGGTGCGCGTCGGGAATGCCGTGGCGTAGTAGTCGATGAGGAACTCCACGATCGGCTGGGCCGTGCGGATCGCCTCCCGCCACAGATCGGGCGAGTCGCGGATTACTTCGTCGGGGTCCTTGCCATCGGGCAGTCGGGCGACCCGGACGCGCGTTATCTCGACGCCGGTCTCCGCCGCGGCCAGCGCCCCGATCAGGTGGAACAGCTCCGTCCCGCCGATCGAGCCGGCATGCTGGCCGGCCGGGTCGACGTCGTAGGCCAGCACGATCCGGTTGGTGTAGCGAGCGATGACCGCGACCTGGGCCGGCGTGAGGGCCGTACCGAGACTGGCCACGACGTTTTCGAAGCCCGCCTGGTGGGCCATCAGCGCGTCGGTGTAGCCCTCGACGAGGACGGCCTCCTCGCGACGGTGCATCTCGCTGCGAGCCCGCTCGATGAGGTACAGCGTGCGGCTCTTGTCGAAGAGCCCCGTCGCCGGCGAGTTGAGGTACTTGGGAACGCTCGGATCCGGGACCGTGGCTGTGGCGCCCGTCCCAGGCAGGATCCGCCCGCCGATCCCCACCGCGTTTCCCGACGCGTCCCGAATCGGGAAGATGACGCGCGAGCGGAACTTGTCGTAGGCGCCGCGGCCGCTCGAGCGCTGGCTCGTCAGGCCCACTTCCGCAAGCTCGGACAGCGTCGCGTTGCGACGGCTCTGGAGCATCTTGATCATCTGGTCCCAGCCGCCCGGCGCCCAGCCCAGCTGGAACTTCTCGATCGTCTCGTCCGTGAAACCTCGACCGTGCAGGTATTCGAGCGCCGGAGCGCCCACCTTCGACTGCGTCAGGACGGCGTGGTAGAAGGCGATCGCCTGTTCCAGGACCTCGCGCAGCCGGGCCTTTCGGGCGTCTTCGCGCGTCGTCCGCTCGTCGATCTCGATACCGGCCTTCGCGGCCAGCCGCTTGAGCGCCTCCGGGAAGGTCAGCCCTTCGCGGCGCATGACGAAGCTGAAGATGTCTCCACCCTCGCCACAGCCGAAGCAATGCCAGCTCTCGCGCGCCGGGGTCACGACGAAGCTGGGGGTCTTCTCGCCGTGGAACGGGCACAAACCCTTGTAGGTGGTGCCGGCCTTCTTGAGCGGGACCGCCTCGCCCACGACCTCGAGGACCGAGAGCTTGCTCTTCACTTCCGCGGCAACGCCTGAGGCCAATTTCGTCTCCTGCCGTATCAGACGACCGGGGAGCCTCGAGCGTTCAGTCTCCGACCGACAGAACGATCCTTCGGCTCAGCCGACCGAACGGATCGCCGCCCGACCGCTCGATCAATCGCTGGGCCACCCGCCCGGACCTCTCGCCGACCACCCTGACATGACTAAGGGCCTGTCAAGTCTTGACAGGCCTTTGCTGGGTGATTCTTACCACATCTCGCCGCGCCTGTATACCCCTGGGGGGTATTGACATGTCAAGAGGCTGGCGGGGCGCGCCGTCAGTGTTGGGCGGCGACTAGTGGCTGATCGTGCTCGTTCCCTGTATGCCTCGTTCGGCCGCGGCCATTGCCTGTTGAAGCATGTCGACGAGAGCCTTGGCGACGGCGGGACTGAATCGAATTCGAGCGACCGGTTCGCTAGGGTCTTGGTGCGGACCGGGGTCTCCGGTGGGTTGAATGCGCGAGAAGGTCAGGATGTAGCCAAACGGGCCGGCAGTGACGCTGAATAGCTCGGCGGAGACATCCGGGTAGTCGGCCATGGTGTCTACCTCTGCTCGTGCGCGCCAGAGACGATGACCACCAACTGGCGGCCGGACTCAGCGCTGGTGTTCCCATGATCGTGACCGCCTGGGACTGCCGCAAGGGGTCTGAACCAATGAGACGTAGCAGCGTGTCGCGGAAGAACCGCCCTAGCTGTGATTCCCGAATAGGTTGTTGACAAACGAGAGCCTCCCGAGGCTCGGTGTGGGTATCCAGCTCACATCGAACGGGAGGCTCTCGTGGCACATCGTAGGGCGAAACTGACGGT
>JBEKPL010000106.1:0-4810 GCA_049520815.1 Candidatus Limnocylindrales bacterium | reverse complement strand
GCGTCTTCGTCGCGCCGCTGGAACCCGTGTCGTTTTCGCTGCCGGGCTCACCGACCGGCCTGATCCTCAAGATGGACGAACGAGGGGATGGTCACCTCTGGGCCCTCGGTGGCGACCGAGTCGATCTCGGCTCCGACGGCATGTGGTGGATCGTCAGGGCGATCATCGATGCCCTGGTAGACCCCGTGACAACCTCGAAATGGCCGCGCTTCCTCGTGCTCGGCACCTCCCTCGGGGGACCCGCAACCCAGGCCTCGCTCGAGACGGGCGACTGGGGCGTCGGGATCGTCTGGCGCAAGCTGCAGAGCGGTGTCGCCGGCGATGTCGTGGCCGTCCAGGAGCTCACCTACGAGCGAGTGGACGGATGGCTCAGGCTGCTGCGCCCCGTCCGCGACGAGCTGGAGCGACGCCGGGCTCACCGCCAGCGCCTTCGCCCGGCTCGCACGGCCGAGAAGTGGGCCCGCGCCCTGGAACGCTGGGCCACCGACTAGGTCGATCGCCGTCAGCCGGCCGATTCCTTCGTTGCCGGCTGCGCTCCTCGCTCACGCACCCTCAGGTGCGCTCGCTGCGGTGCTCGCCGGCGCCTCGGCCACGGCCGTCGGCCGGCGATCGGCGCCGATCGCCGTCAGCCGGCCGATTTCGTGGACCAGCGCAGCTGGCACGTTGTCGGCCGCGCCACTTGCGCGCACGCGGTCCAACTCACCGCCGCGCAATCCCGTAACGTTGGGCCATGCCACTGCCGGACGGCCCAGATCCGTGGTTCGGTCTCAGCCCAGAGACCCTGCGTTTCCTGGAGGTCCATCCGGCGCGGGCCGTCTCCATCCCCGGCCGAGGCTGGCGCGACGTCGGCGACGCCGTGATGCTCTTCTCCGCGGGTGAGAAGGAGCCGTTCTTCAATCGAGTCACGGCCATACGCTGGCCCGAGGACCCGCGCGCGTTCGATGCCCGGCTCGCCCAGACGCTGGAGCTCTTCGCGGCGCTGGACCGCAAGCCCTACTTCTGGGCGATCCCCGGCCTGAGCAAGCCGGCGGATCTGGTTGCCCGCCTCTCCGCCAACGGTTTCGTGGACCAGGGCGGTGGCTACGACATGATCCTCATCCGCGATCCGGCCGCGATCCGCGACGCGCCTCTCCCCGCGGGCGCCGTCCTGGAGAGATGGAACAACCCATCCGACGCCGATCGCCCGGCCATGGCAGGGGCGCTCGCTCTCGTGATCAGCCAGTCGTTCGGGATCCCCGCCAATCGTCGGGCGAACCTGATCGCGGAGATCAGCCTGACCCTGCAGCAGCCGCGCTTCCACGCCTACATCATCCGGGTGGATGGCGAGCCGGTGGCCACGGGCGAGCGGTACACGTTCGACGGCGCGAGCTACATCTCGTCGATAGGGACGCGGCCGGAGTGGCGGGGCCGTGGCTTGGGTGGGCACATCACGATGGCCCTCGCCCGCGATTCCCTGGCCAGCGGCGTGGACCTTGTGTATCTGGGTGTCTACGCCGACAATTCGAAGGCCATCCGCCTGTACGATCGGCTCGGTTTCGGCCTCCTTGGGGCGCGATCCGCCGATATGCTTCTCGAGGACTCAAGGGAGGAGCGAAGCCCAGGTCGATGAGACGGGTCCGTCGATCGGGCGCCGAAGGCGGGTCATCCCCAAGGCGGACGACCGCCTCGGGTCGTTTCGTGACAATCGCCAGCAACGCCGCCGGTGCCGGTGGCATCGCGAGCGCAAGCGAAGCCAAGGAGTGAGATGACGCAAAGCGGGGAGCCCGTCATCCGCGTCTCCGACATGAAGAAGTACTACGGCGACGTCAAGGCCGTCGACGGAGTCAGCTTCGAGGTGGCGCGGGGCGAGGTCTTTGGAATGCTCGGCCCCAACGGGGCCGGCAAGACGACCACCATCGAGGTCCTGGAGGGCCTGCGCCCGCCCGACTCCGGCGCGGTCGAGGTATTCGGACTCGACGTCTGCAAGCACCCGGAGTCGATCAAGCAGCGCATCGGTGTCCAGCTGCAGAGCGTCTCGCTCTATCCGCGCCTCACCGTGAAGGAGATCCTCGACCTCTTCGCCAGCTTCTTCAATCACCAGGTGCCGACCAAGCAGCTGATCGACGCCGTCGATCTGGGCGAGCGCACCAATGCCCGGACGATGAACCTCTCGGGCGGTCAGCAGCAGCGCCTTTCGATTGCCCTGGCGCTGGTCAACGACCCGGAGCTGGTCTTCCTCGACGAGCCCACGACGGGCCTGGACCCGCAGGCTCGCCGCTCGCTGTGGGACCTCGTCAAGGGTTTCCAGGCGAGTGGTAAATCGGTGGTCTTGACCACGCACTACATGGACGAGGCCACGGAGCTGTGCGACCGCGTGGCCATCATGGACCACGGCCTCATCCTGGAGATGGGCACGGTTCCCGATCTGATCGGGCGGCGCTTCAAGGAGCGCGCGGTCTTCTTCGATACCTCCGCCCAGCTCCCCGCCGAGAAGCTCGCGAAGCTCGGCGGCGTGACCCGCGCGGCCCAGGAGGACGGCCAGACGGTGCTCTACTCGAAGGACGTTCCCGCGACCATCGGCGGACTGCTGACGCTGGCCGACAGTCTCGACTTCGAGCCGCACAACCTGGGCATTCGCCAGGCCACCCTCGAAGACGTCTTCCTCGACCTGACCGGTCGAGCCCTGCGCGACTAGGAGCCGAACGATGAAGACACTGCTCGGCCTCACGGTCGCGAACTTGAAGGGCCTCATCCGCGATCGGGCCGCACTCTTCTGGACCCTCTTCTTCCCCGTCATGTTCGTGCTGCTGTTCGGCGTGCTCTTCTCGGGCAGCAGCAACAGCAAGGTCTCGGTCGGATGGGTCGACCAGGATGGTGGCGTGGCCTCGGGCAAGCTCCGCGAAGCTTTCGCCGGCGTCCCGCTGCTCAGCCTCCAGAACGGAACCCTGGACGCCGAGAAGGCTGCGATGCAGCACGGGGACATCTCGGCCATCATCGTCGTCCCGCAGGGCCTCGACGCGGCCCTTGTTCAGGGCAGCACCGGCCAGACCGCGCCGATGGCCATCCAGCTCTACACCGATCCCGCCCAGACTCAGACGGCGCAGGTGGTGCAGGGTGCAGTCACGCAGGTCGCCAACGGGTTCAACCTCGCGGTCCTCGCCCCGGGCAAGTCGTCCGTCCTGACTGTCGACCTGAAGACCCTGGCGTCGACCAACATCTCGGAGGTCACCTACCTGGTGCCGAGCATCCTGGCCATGGCCCTGATGCAGCTCGGCGTCTTCGCCGCGATGCCCCTGGTTCAGCAGCGCGAAAAGGGCATCCTCAAGCGCATGGGCGCGACACCGCTTCCGCGTTGGAAGCTCGTGGCCAGCAACATCCTTCTTCGGCTGATAGTGGCCGCGCTGGATACGGTCTTGATCATTGGCATAGGCATCCTCGCCTTCAACATCCAGCTGACCGGCAACCTTCTCGCGGCCGCGGGGATCGTCTTCCTCGGCGCCGGTGCCTTCCTCGCCCTCGGCTTCATGATGGCCTCGTTCCTCAAGACCGAGGAGCAGGCCAACGGCGTGGTCCAGGTCGTCCAGATGCCGATGATGTTCTTGTCGGGCATCTTCTTCCCGTTCGACTTCATGCCCGACTTCCTGCGGACGGTAGCGCGCTTCCTGCCGCTCACCTACCTGGGCGACGGCCTGCGCCAGACGATGGTCAACGGAAACCAGATCGCCCCGCTCGGCGTTGACGTAGCGATCCTGGCCGGCTGGCTCGTGGTCTGTCTCGCCATCGCCGCACGGTCCTTCCGCTGGGAGTAGCCGGCTCCACTCGCCCCGGCGGTCTGGTCAGCTGAGCTGCTTCACGTTGCCCGTGAGCGCGTCGAGCTGCGCGGTGATCTTCTTGCCGAGCGAGTTGTTGTAGGTCGCGTAGGTCCAGTACGGCCCGCTGCCGTCGCCACTGAACCCGAGCACGATAGCCGGATCCTTCGTACTGCTGAGGTCGTACTTGGTGGCCAGCGCCGCCTTGCCGAGCTCGACGGCCTTGTCGCTGTCGATGATGGAGTAGGGGATCCGCTTGTTCGGGCCGACGTACACGCTCACGCTGCCGCCGGTGACCTCCTGGGTCTTTGTGACCTTGCCCCACGGATCGATCTCGACCAGGAGCACGGCATCGGCGACGGCTTTGTCGATGAAATCGAGCGTCCAGGCGCTCGGCACGCCATCGTCGTTGGGGAAGTTGCCGGACGCGTAGATGAGGTACGCTCCGCTGCGCCATTTCTGGGCCTCGGCACGGGCCTTGCGCCATTCCTCGCGGAAGGTGTACGTGAGCGGCCCGCCGCCGCCTTCGGCGATCGAGCGCCCGGGCGGTATGTCGTCGAGCTGGGTCGCGCCGGCCGTGCTCGTCGCCACCGATCCGGTGGACGCGCCGCTCGGGCTGCCGGACGGGGCCTGGCTGCCGGACGGGCTCTGATTGGGGCTGACGCTGCACGAGCAGCCCCCCGACGCGACCGCGAGCGCGACCGCGACCGCTGCCAGAGCCACGATCCTGTTCCTGGTCCCCGTCATCGTGCCATCCCTCCTCGCCAATCAGTGCGGCCGTCGCCGGCTCACAGACGATGGTGAGCGGGTGCATATCGCGCGTCAACTGGGTGGGGCGGCCGCGCTGCCTTCACTCGCCCGACTCAGCCGCGGCGGGCCACGCGATCTAGAGCCGTACCTCCAGCTCGACCTGGCCCGGCCGATCCAGCCTGAAGCGGGCGGTTCCGCCGACACCCCCGCTCGTGAGCTCGTACTCGCCCAGGAAGCCGCTCACCCCGATTCGGCCGGCCAGGGTCAGAAAG
>JBEKPL010000105.1:0-5301 GCA_049520815.1 Candidatus Limnocylindrales bacterium | reverse complement strand
GTCGGCGGCGCGGAGGAAGACGTGGCTCGCGCCCGGCCGGTCTTGGAGGCGATCGGCCGCACGATCACGCACCTCGGGCCGCTCGGCAACGGCCAGGCCGCCAAGGCCGTCAATCAGGTGATCATCGGCGGCGCCTACCTCGGCGTGGCTGAGGGGATCGTCCTGGGAATGCGCGCCGGTCTGGACCCGCGCCGGCTGGTCGAGGCGCTTTCGGACGGGGCGGCCCAGAGCTGGGTGCTGGCCAACCGGAGCGATCGAATGATCGACGACGACTACCCGCTCGGCTTTCGGCTGGCGCTCCACCGAAAGGACCTCGGGATCGCGCTCGAGCTCGCGCGCCGTCTGGACCTCACACTACCGGTGGCCGCGCTGACCGCCTCACTGGAGGACGAGCTGATGGCCGAAGGTCATGGCGACGAAGACATGTCCGTCCTGGCCCATGCCATACGGATGGGCCGGACGGGCGACGCGGATGCGAACCGCGGGCCTGTATGATCCCGGCATGAACTACGAGCTGTTCATGGGCGAGGCTCTGGCAGAGGCGCAGGTTGCGCTCGATCAGGGCAAGACGCCCATTGGAGCGGTGGCCGTGGTCAACGACGCAATGGTCGCCCGAGCCCACGACCGGGTCTCCGAATCCAACGACCCAACCGCGCACGCCGTCGTCGTGGCCCTTCGCGAAGCCACCCGCAAGATGGGACGTGCCCGCCTCGCGGACGCGACCATCTTCGTCACTCGCGAGCCGTGCCCGATGTGCGTTGGGGCGCTGCTCGCCAGCGACGTCGAGGCGCTCGTCTTCGCCGTCCCGAATCACGTCGACGGGGCGGCCGGAGGCGTGATCCAGCTCGCTCAGGACGGCCGTCTCTCCCGGAGGCTCAGGATCGTGAGCGGGATTCGCTGCGAGGAAGCGGAGGAGCTCTTCTCTCAGGCGGGTCCCGTCGACGAGCTGCGCGCCGCCGAGGGTGTGAACGCCCTGGGCTGACGGGCCAGGGCTTCATCGTTCCTCCCGTCGATCGCGGCTCGACCCGGCTGTCGACGGCTGAGTCGAGCGCCCGCTCTGTTATCCTCTCGCGCGGAGAGGTGTCCGAGTGGTTGAAGGTGCCGCTCTCGAAAAGCGGTGTGCGTGAGCACCGTGGGTTCGAATCCCACCCTCTCCGCCACTCCAGCATCCCGAGTCGCCGGTTGTGGCCGCCGGTGTCCCCGCTCGCCGATGCGGGCCGTCGCCGCGGAGAGGTCGCCTAGTGGCCTAGGGCGCCGCACTGGAAATGCGGTATGGCGCAAGCCATCGAGGGTTCAAATCCCTCCCTCTCCGCCAGCTCTCGGGGTCGCTCCGAGGGGCTGCTATGATTCTCGGGCCGTGCTAGGCGGGGAACTAGCGGTGCCCTGTACCTGCAATCCGCTCCAGCAGGGCTGAATTCCCTCCCTAGGTCTCCGTCCTCGAAGGCCGCCGCTCTTGGTGACGTTGAGGGCCGGGTCCCGCGCAGCGACGGCTCGCGAACCGTGTCAGGTCCGGAAGGAAGCAGCACTAAGCGATGTCCGTCGGGTGCCGCGGAAAGGCCTGGTCTGAGCTACCACCAGCGGTGGGCACGGGGTCGGCCGATCGACGGAGGGTGCACGGCACTACGAGACGCGGCCGTCGGACGGAGGCTGCCGCGCCATCAGCCTCGCCAACGCCGCCAGGAGCGTCGTGAGCTCGACCGCACCGCACCAGGCCATCTACCGCCGCTGGCGCGCCCAGACCTTCGGCCAGATCGTCGGCCAACAGGCCGTCGTTGAGACGCTGCGCAATGGCGTCCGATCGGGCCGGACATCCCACGCTTACCTCTTCGTCGGGCCGCGCGGCACGGGCAAGACCTCCATGGCCCGTATCCTGGCGAAGGCTCTCAACTGCTCCGACCTGCGCGACGGCGAGCCGTGCGACAACTGCCCGTCGTGTGTGGCCATCCGCGAGGGACGCGCCCTGGACGTAGACGAGTTCGACGCGGCTTCGAACAACACAGTCGGGGACATGCGCGAGTTGCTGCCGCGGGTCTTCACGGCCCCCTCGGACCTGCGCCGAAAGGTCTTCATCGTGGACGAGGTCCAGCGCATTACCCAGGGCTGGGACGTGCTCCTCAAGACGCTCGAAGAGCCGCCCGACCACGTCGTCTTCATCTTCTGCACGACCGACAGCAGCGGGATCCGACCGGCGGTCCTGTCTCGAGTCCAGCGTTTCGACTTCCGACGCATGACCGTCTCCGAGATCTCCGGCAAGCTGCGAACGATACTCGAGGGGGACGGCCGAACTGCCGAGCCGGAGGCGATAGAACTGATAGCACGCCTGGCCGCCGGAGGCATGCGTGACGCCGAATCGATGCTCGATCAGTTGCTTTCGACCGACACCGGTGCTCTGACGGCCGATCGGGTGAGAGAGGTCCTGGGCCTGGTCGAAGAGGAGACGGTCGAGGCCTTCCTGGACGCCCTGGTGCACGGCGACGCGGTGGCAGGCATCGAGCTGCTCGATGGGCTGGAGGAACGCGGGCGAGACCTGCGCGCCTTTGCCGAGCAGGCGATCGAACGGCTGCGTGCCGCGCTGGTTGCTTCTCTCGGTCGAGGGACTCCGGTCGGGTTGGCCGTCGCCGGCCCGGAGGCGTTGGGCGCCGCCGCCCGGCGTCTGGCCTCGATCGACCCCACGCATCCGGGCCCTGGCGGCCTGCGGTTGAAGCTCGAGCTGGCGCTCCTCGCGTCACCCGAGGGGCCAGCTCGCGGGTCGCCCGCGTTCCCAGTCGCGATCGAACGAACCGCGACGGCCTCCCGGCCCGCGGCCTCGGCCGCGCCCGCGCCTCAGCCAAAGCCCGCATCGTCGCCGGCGCCGCGACCCGAGCCCGCCGCCACGGCCGCGCCTCAGCCAAAGCCCGCGTCGTCGCCCGCGCCGCGGCCCGAGCCCCGCACAGGCCCCACGCTCGCGCTGCTCCTGGAGCGCTGGGCCGAGGTCGTCGAACTCATCAGCAAGAGCCCCCCAACCAGACCGCTCATCGTGGCCTGCCGTCCCGTGAGCGTGGACGGGTCGGTCGTGACTCTGGGCTTTCCGGAGACGCAGAGCTTCTTCAAGGACGTAGCCGAGCGGCGCCGCGCAGTCCTGGAAGACGGCGTCAGCCGCGTGCTCGGGATGCCGGTCACGGTCCGTTGCGTCGCCGCGAACGTGGAGGTGTCGCCCCTGCCCGAGGATCCGGACGGCTCCCGCCTCCTGACCGAGTTTCGGCGCATCTACGGCGACGACGTCGTGGACGTCGGAGACGTGGGCTAGGTTCCCGCCGTCGGTCGAGCGGTGGGCTGACGGCTCGAATCCGGGGCGTGCAGCCGATCTCCGTTTCGGCCAGACTTGAGCGGAAGCGGCGGAGTCAGCCGGCGCACAGCGGCGTCAGGAGGAGACGACATGGGCATGGCCAACCTGCAGCGGATGGCGATGCAGATGCAGCAGGAGATCGTGCGCGTCCAGGAAGAGCTGGCTACCACCCAGGTCGACGGGTCGGCCGGGGGCGGCGTCGTCAAGGCCGTCGTCAACGGCAAGCAGGAGATCGTCAGCGTCACCATCGACCCTTCGGCTGCCGATCCGGCCGACGTCGAGATGCTCCAGGATCTGATCGTGGCCGCGATCAGCGAGGCCCAGCGCGCCGCCCGAGAACTGGGCGAAGCGAAGATGGCCGCAGTCACCGGCGGCATGCGCCTGCCGGGCATGTAGTCGCCGACCGTGGCTGCGCCCCTTATCGAGCCGGTCGCCCGGCTCATCGAATCGTTCTCTCGACTGCCCGGCATCGGTCCCAAGACCGCCCAGCGATTGACCTACCACTTGTTGCGCGCTCCCGAGACGGAGGCTCGAGCCCTCGCCGCGGCGCTGATCGCCGTTCGCGAGCAGGTCGTCTTCTGCGAGCGCTGCTTCAACATCAGCGACCAGCCGGTGTGTGCCATCTGCTCCGACCCCGGTCGAGATGTCTCGCGGCTGTGCGTCGTCGAGGAACCTCTGGACGTTCTGGCCCTGGAGCGGACCGTCGAGTTCAAGGGGCTCTATCACGTATTGCACGGCGCCATCTCGCCGATCGACGGCGTGGGTCCGGAGCGCCTGAAGATCCGCCAGCTCCTCGAGCGGGCCGAGGAGGCGCAGCGTGCCGGGGAGCGGTTCGAGGAAGTTGTCATTGCCACCAACCCGACCCTGGAGGGAGAGGCCACGGCCATGTATCTGGCCGAACGCCTCGAGCCGCTCGTTGGCAGCGTGACCCGGATCGCCCGCGGCCTGCCGGTGGGCGGCGACCTGGAGTACGCCGACGAGGTAACGCTCATCCGCGCCCTGCAGGGCCGGCGGGCGATGTGATGGCCATGCATTGCCACGTCCGCAGCTACAGGTGACCCATGAGTGAGCTCCGCAACGAGATCCTGCTCCGCCTCTCCAAGCTGGTCGCCGCCGGCATCGTCGCCGCGATCCTGTATCTCCTCGCTGTCGGGCCGCTGGGGGCGGCTCCGTCGTTCGAGGTGGCGGCGCTGTGCTGGATCTCCGCGGCCGCGGCGCTGCTGCTGGGCGAGAGCAGCCCCATCTAGCCAGGCGGCCCGAGCTCGGTTCCGGTCGGCGTCGGGACCGCTAATCCGCCCCGCCCGGAGGCCCTCTCATCGCGATCGCCGGCCGCCACCGACTGCCGGGGCCGAGCCATCCGGATCGGCCAGGCCTCCCCCTGCGACCGCGTTTGACACCCAGGCCAGGGCCCCATATCATTCCGCCTCGCGCCCTGGTCCGGCGGTCGATGGGCCGTCGGCGAGCGGGCCGTTCCCGGCTCTTCGCTTGACACTGGTGGGGTTCGCCCTCACCATTGGAACGTTGCGCCTGGCGCGGTCGCGCGCCTTCGCGCGGGCACCTTAACAACTGAAGAGTGGCAGGAAATCCGGTAAGGATCGAGCGGGAACAACCCTCGGACTCAACCAACCGCAAGGTTGGTCGTCAGCCGCAAGGCTGAAGTTTTGTCGGAGAGTTTGATCCTGGCTCAGGATAAACGCTGGCGGCGTGCATGAGACATGCAAGTCGAACGGACGATCGGGCTTGCTCGATCGTTAGTGGCGGACGGCTGAGTAACGCGTAGGTGACCTGCCCCGAAGTGGGGAATAACTGCCCGAAAGGGTGGCTAATACCGCATGTGGCGTCACGTTCGGTCGTGACTCCAAAGCCGTAAGGCGCTTCGGGAGGGGCCTGCGTCCGATTAGCTCGTTGGTGGGGTAACGGCTCACCAAGGCGACGATCGGTAGGTGGTCTGAGAGGACGATCACCCAGACTGGGAC
>JBEKPL010000104.1:0-5491 GCA_049520815.1 Candidatus Limnocylindrales bacterium | reverse complement strand
ATCCATCGTGGGCGTAGGGAACTTGAGAGAAGTTGCTCCTAGTACGAGAGGACCGGAGTGAACGAACCGCTGGTGTGCCAGTTGTCCTGCCAAGGGCACTGCTGGGTAGCTATGTTCGGCTGGGATAAGCGCTGAAAGCATCTAAGTGCGAAGCTCGTCTCGAGATGAGGTTCCCCACCGGGTCAACCGGGTAAGACCGCAGGGAGACTACCTGCTTGATAGGCGGCATGTGAAAGTCCGGTGACGGATGAAGCTGAGCCGTACTAATGGTCGAGGGCTTGCCACTACAGCACCTTACCAAGGGTCGGGTGCCGGTTCGGGAAGCAACTACTGCACATACGCGAGATTGAAGATCTGCGGCGGACGACCGCGGCGCCCCAGGGTGCGCTCGTCCCTGCCGAAACACGTCCAGACGCAAAGGATCCTGGTGACTCTAGCGGAGAGGCCACACCCGTTCCCATCCCGAACACGGAAGTTAAGCTCTCCAGCGCCGAAGATACTGAGAGGGCAGCCTTTCGGGAGAATAGGTCGTCGCCAGGGTTCTTGCGTTAACGGCCCAATTCGCCCTATGCGATCGCCCCGCTTGGCCCGCCTCCTCACGGCCGCCGCCGTTTCGCGCTTAACTCCCTTCGGTCGCTAATGCGCTCACGGACGGCGCCGTTCGCGGCGGTCCTGCGCGCCTGCGTGTCCTCCATCGCCCCACCGCCGCCCAGCCGTGGCTAGACCCATGTTTCTTGTGGGTTTCAGCGCTGGCAGTGGCGGCAGTACGAGGTGGTGAAGCCGCCGGCTTCAGTCTGGGTGATGCGGTTGCCGCAGCGAGGGCAGGCCAGGCCGCCCTTGTTGTGGACCGCTAGGAAGTCACGGACCTCGGTCTCGAACGCCGGCGGGACGCGCTCTCGCAGGACCGCTATCGCGTTCGCTAGGGTGTCTCGCGTGGCCCGGTAGAGCTCATCGACTTCCTCCGGCGCCAGCGTCCCCCGCTTGCGGAACGGCAGGAGGCGGGCGGCGTGCAGGATCTCGTCCGAGTAGGCGTTGCCGATCCCTGCCACGAACTCCTGGTTGCGCAGCAGGTTCTTCAGCTCGCCGGGGTGGCGGCGGATCCGAGCCCGCCAGACGTCCAGGGTGAGGGCGGCGTCATCCGCGTCCGGGCCCATATCGTTTGGGGCGGCACCGGGCACAGGCCGCTGCACGCCTGCCGGCAGCAGGTATACCTTCCCCATCTGGGTCGGGTCGCGGTAGCGCATCCCCGGAGAAGCGTCCGGGGCGGGAATCCATGGAGCGCCAGAGGTCCATGCGGCTGCGTCCAGGGGCACCCCGTCGCGAGCCCCGAATCTCATGACGAATAGCGTCTTCTGGGGCTTCTTGACGGCGGCGTCGGTCGCGAGTTGGAGCCGGCCCGTGAGCATGGCGTTGATCACGACCCGGTCGCGCTCGAAATCGAGCCACAAGAACTTGCCCCGCCGATGGAAGCGCGAGAGCCGTTGCCCGACCAGGGCATTCAGCTCGGCCGGTGTCCCGCGAACGGTGAGCGGGCCGGGCGCCTCGGCCGCGAGCACGGGCCGGCCCGCAAGGGCGGCGTGGAACGCGTCGGAGAGGATGGCCAGGTCCGGCAGCTCGGGCACGCCCCGATTGTACGGAGAGCGTTCTCCGGGGGTCGGCGGTCATCCGCAGTGGACCACGCGCGGCCGTAAACGATTGTTGACCCGGAATTCGTGTGCTAGATTCACGCGGCCCTCGGGCAAGACAGGTAAAGAGCCGACCCATCGCCTGATCGAAGGAGTGGACCGAGCGCACGAAAGCCCCCGGACTGCTGATCGACTAGACGGCTTGAGCGCGGCTCGAGCCGTTTTGCTACACCGGGCGACTATCAACCAGAGGAGACCATCATCTTGACCGAAGAGCAGACGGGCGGGACCACGCCGGAGACGGAGGCATCGGCCTCTGTCGATGACCAGGCGTCCGAACAAGCCGCCGGCGTAGTGATCGCCGACGAGCCCGCCGAGACCAGCACCGCCGCGACAACCGAGCCCAGCGAACCGCCCGCCCCGGCCGCTCTCGGACCGGTCGCGACAACCGAAGCCGACGTGGCCGCCACCCCGGCCGCCATCGAACCGGTCGCGACAACCGAAGCCGACGTGGCCGCCACCCCGGCCGCCATCGAACCGGTCGTGGTGAGCGAAGCCGACGTGGCCGACGCCCCGGCCGCCATCGAACCGGTCGTGGTGAGCGAGGCCGACGTGGCCGACGCCCCGGCCGCGGAGGAGCCCGAGGAGGCGGTCGAGGCGGCGGTCGAGCCGGTGATCCGGCGGCCCGAACCCTCGACCATGGAGGAACTCCTCGCCGAGCAGGACGCCGACATCAAGAGCTTCAAGCACGGTGACGTCGTCGAAGGAACAGTCGTTCGGATCGATCGCGACGAAATCCTCGTCGACATCGGGGCCAAGAGCGAAGGTGTCGTCTCGAACCGAGAGCTCTACGGTCGTCACGCCGAGTCCGCGCCGGCGCTGGCCGTCGGGGACGTCGTTCTCGTCTACGTGCTGCAGCCGGAGTCGCAGGAGGGCCACGTCGTCCTGTCGCTGCGCCGGGCAGGCCTTGAGCGCAAGTGGCGGTCGATGCAGGAGCAGTTCGAGGCCGGGGCGATCATCGATGCCCCTGTCATCGATCACAACAAGGGCGGCCTCATCGTCGACTGCGGCATCCGCGGCTTCGTCCCGATCAGCCAGATCGTGGATTTCCCGCGCCGCCCGCAGAACGACCAGCCCCGTGACGCCGCGCAGGAGATTGCCGAGAAGCTGCAGCCGTACGTCGGTCGCAAGCTCCGCCTCAAGATCCTCGAGGTCAACCGCAAGGCCAACCGCTTGATCCTCTCGGAGAAGGTCGCGTTGTACGAAGAGCGCCGCGAGAAGCGCGACGAACTCTTCAGCAGCCTGCAGGTCGGCCAGAAGGTTTCCGGAACCGTCCGCTCGATCGCTCCATTCGGAGTCTTCATCGACTTGGGCGGGATCGACGGCCTCGTCCACAAGAGCGAGCTCTCGTGGAACAAGGTCAACAATCCCGAGTCCGGCTACAAGGTCGGCGATCAGGTGGAGGCCGAGGTCATCGACATCAACCACGAGCGTGGCCGCATCAGCCTGTCGATTCGCAAGCTCCAGCCGGACCCGTGGCACTCCACGGTCGCCGACTTCAAGGTTGGGGACGTCATCGACGGCACGGTCACCAAGCTCGTCAACTTCGGCGCCTTCGTGCGCGTCCGCGATGGCCTCGAGGGTTTGATTCACATCAGCGAGCTGTCCCATCAGCGAGTGGCCCATCCGGGCGACGTCGTCCACGAGGGGCAGATGCTCAAGCTCAGGATCATCTCGCTGGACTCCGAGCGGCATCGCCTCGGTCTCAGCCTCAAGCAGGCCGAGGAGCCACCGGCCCGGCCTGCGCCGGAGCCCGGAGGGCTGCCGGCGCAGTCGCCGTCCCCGATTCCGATGCCGCCTCGCCCCGAGCGCCGTCCGCGCCCGGAGCGCGGGTACTCGATGACAGACGCTGTTCAGGAACCCGAAGGCGGGATAGACAACACCCTCGCCGCGGCGTTCGCCCAGGTTCGAGCCCAGGTGGCCGAATCGGAGAAGCTAGCCGCCGGCGAAGCTGAACCACCCGCTGCGGCTTCGGAGCCGGAAGCTGAACCACCCGCTGCGGCTTCGGAGCCCGCCGCCGAAACCGCTCCTGAGGCCGCTCCCGAAGCCGAAGCCGCGCCAGTCGCGGCGCCGGCCAAGCCGAGGACCTCCCGAGCCAAGGCCGTCAAGGCCCAGGCCGCAGCAAGCTCCGAGGCCGAGGCGAGCACTGAGGCTGAGGCTCCGGCAGAGGCTCCGACCGAGGCCGCCACCACTGAGGCTCCTGCCGAGTAGGCAGATTGGCCTGGCCGGCGGTCCGGGAGATCCGCTGGCCGGGCACAAACGTATCAATCTCTGGCGAAGCAACGACGACCCGCCGGCCTCGGTCGGCGGGTCGTCGTTTCTCGGGCAGCCGGCCGCTGGCGCGCCCGACGGCACTATCCAGATCGACGGGCATCATCGGTCGCCGGCCGCTGATTGGTCGTCGCGGACCGCGTCACGGGTCGATCGGACCCTCCCCGATTGGGGCGAGTTACAGGGCAGGCGGGGCGTGCTAGCATGGCCCCACGGTCGCTCTCCGGCGCCGAGACAGAACAGGCGTTCAAGTTGATGGATCGTTTCGACAAATTCACGGACCGGGCTCGCAAGGTCCTGACGCTCGCTCAGGACGAAGCGCAGCGGTTCAACCACAACTACATCGGAACGGAGCACCTTCTCCTCGGCCTCGTGCGCGAGGGAGAGGGTGTCGCTGCGCGCGTCCTCGAGAACATGAACGTCGAGCTGCCCAAGGTTCGGACGGCGGTGGAGTTCATCATCGGCCGGGGCGATCGGCCCGTCGTGGGCGAGGTGGGGCTGACTCCACGGGCCAAGCGCGTGATCGAGCTCGCCATCGACGAGGCTCGCCGGCTGGGTCACAACTACATCGGAACGGAGCACCTGCTCCTGGGCCTCGTCCGCGAAGGTGAGGGGATTGCCGCCGGCGTTCTGGAGTCGCTAGGCGTAAGCCTCGACAAGGTCCGCCACGAAGTCATTCGGGTGCTCTCGCAGTCGTCCTCGGCCGGCCCGGCCCAGGAGACGAAGCGCGCCAGCAAGACCCCGACGGTCGACCAGCTCGGCATCAACCTGACCGAGGCGGCTCGCCTGGGCAAGCTCGACCCGGTCATCGGCCGCGAGAAGGAGATCGAGCGGGTCATCCAGATCCTGTCGCGCCGGACGAAGAACAACCCCGCCCTGATCGGCGAGCCGGGTGTCGGCAAGACGGCGATCGCCGAAGGCCTGGCCCATCGGATAGTCAGCGGCGACGTCCCTGAGACCCTCGCCAACAAGCGCGTCCTGACCCTGGACATCGGTTCGCTCGTGGCCGGGACCAAGTACCGCGGCGAGTTCGAGGAACGCCTCAAGAAGATCATCGAGGAGCTACGCAGCACCAACGACGCCATCCTCTTCATCGACGAGCTGCACACGCTTGTGGGGGCCGGGGCGGCCGAGGGTGCGATCGACGCCGCCAACATCCTCAAGCCGCCGCTGGCCCGCGGTGAGCTGCAGTGCATAGGCGCCACCACGCTGGACGAGTATCGCAAGTACATAGAGCGCGACGCGGCTCTCGAGAGGCGCTTCCAGCCGGTCATGGTGGAGGAGCCGACGCTCGAGCAGACAATCGCCATCCTGATGGGCATCCGCGAGCGCTACGAGCAGCATCACAAGGTCACCATCACCGACGCCGCAGTGAAGGCCGCCACGGATCTCTCGATCCGCTACATCACCGACCGTCATCTGCCCGACAAGGCGATCGACCTCATCGACGAGGCGGCCAGCCGCGTCCGCCTGCGCTACGCGTCGGCTCCGCCGGCCCTGCGCGAGGCCCAGAAGGACCTCGAGCGGATCACGCG
>JBEKPL010000103.1:0-5649 GCA_049520815.1 Candidatus Limnocylindrales bacterium | reverse complement strand
GGCACCCGCGCCCGGCGATGCCAGATGGCCGGTCTGGGAGTGCGTATCATGCCGGGGCGGGCCAGATTCCGGAGCACGCCGGACGGTCAGACCCGGCGAGTGTGCCGATACGTCGCCGAGACCGTGGTCCCCTGGGTCGACTCGCGCTACCTGACCATCGCCACGCCCCGCGCTCGGGGGATCCTGGGGGCCTCCCAGGGGGGATACTGCGCCGCGGCCCTGGCGGTGCGTCACAACGACATATTCGGCACGTCGCTCGTCTTCTCCGGCTACTTCCACGCTGGCAAGGTCGGCCCTCCCTCGACGCTGCCCTTCGGCACCGACGAGGGGTTCATCGACGCGGCCTCGCCGGACGTCCTCATCTCCAGGCTGTCAGCGGACGCACGAGCGAAGCTCTACTACATCATCGTTGCCCAGATGGGCCAGGGCCTGTACGGCGAGGAGGCGGTCCGGTTCGACACCTTGCTGAACGAGGCCGGCCTTCCCCACATGGTCATCAACTCGCAGGTGCCGCACGGCTGGGCGCAGCTGCGCACAGAATTCGCCTACGCCATGGAGGTCTGGGGCGCCCGGATGGTCTCCACGGGCGTGTTCGATGCTGCGGGCGGCGAGAGTCGACCCTACTGAAGGCGCCTTCGGGCATGCTGGCGACCGGCTCGGAGGATTGCGCTGGCGTAGCTCTACGCGTACAAGTCGGCGTCGCGGCGATGCTGTGGCGTAGGGGTGTGGCGCACGTGATCGAGCACTTCTGAGAGGCGAGCGGTGGCCAGCGCCACGACCGAGTCGCCGGCCCCATAGTAGAGGGAGAGGATGCCCGTCTCGTCGTCCATGACCCAACCATTCGGGAAGATGACCTTGTTGACGTCACCGACCCTCTCGTAGTCGGCTTGCGGACCGAGAACCCAGTTGTCGCTTCGGCGCAGCACCACCTCCGGCCGCTCCAGGTCCAGCAGCGCCAAGCCCACGCGGTATATCGGCCCGGATGCCGTGCCGTGGGCGCCGTGGTACATGACGAGCCAGCCCTCCGGAGTGGCGAGCGGCGGCGGTCCCAGGCCGATCTTGTCGGCATCCCACCATGCGCCCTTGCGAGCCTCCATCAGCAGCGTGTGATCGCCCCAGTGCCGCAGGTCCGGAGAGTACGAGATCCACATGTGGGCCCCGCCACGGAGCGGCGAAGGGCGGTGGATCATGGCCCAGCGGCCATCGAAAAGACGAGGGAAGAGAGCGGCGTCCTTGTCCTCCGGCGGCATGACCGGCCCCAACCGCCCGACCTCGCAGAAGTCGCGCGTCACGGCCAGCGACACCAGCGGACCGCGATCGCTGTACGCCGTGTAGGCGATCGACCACTCGTCGCGTTCGGGCAGCCAGACAAGGCGGGGGTCCTCGCAGCCCCAGATCTCCTCCGGGTGCGCCGCGGTTGGCTGGAGCAGGGGCTTCTCGTCGAAACGCCAGTCCGTCACGCCGTCGCGACTCCTCGCCACCTGCAGAAGGGAAATGCCGCGCAGATCCTCGACCCGCAGCAGCAGGACCGTCTCGCCCGCGACTCGAGCCGCTCCGGGGTTGAAGACGCCATTGGCGGGATATGGCAGATCGGCGGCCCGAATGATCGGATTGCCGGGAGCGCGCTGGAAGAGTCGTTCGCCGTCCGACGGGATCATGAGCGCGAGCCGGCGATCGAACCTGCGACCGAGCCGGCCGCTGCGCCACCGTCGCCGGCCACGCCGGCGACGGCCGCATCGGCGGCTCGCAGCGCGCGCATGTGCTCGAGCGCCGCCAGCCAGGCTAGCGTCGATTCCGCTCCCTGGTTGTCGTTGAGGCCCGTCGGCGTCAGCCCGTCGTGACAGGCTCCCGCGAGCGGCATCGCGACCGCCACGCCGCCGTCGTTCGCTCCCAGGAACCAGCCGTACGCCATCTCGGCGGCGCTCCGATACCGCTCGTCGCCAGTGGCTGCGAGGGCAGTCTCAGCCGCAAGAAGCAGGGACATCGCCTCGATCGGCTGCTGGTCGAACCGGCTCTTCGCGCCCCCCATGGGCCACCACCCTCTGTTCCCCACCGGCGAGAACATCCCCTCCGGGCTCGTCTGCACTTCTATCAGCCAGTCCAGCACCAGGCAACCTTCAAGTGTCATCGACGTGTCCCCGAGGCGCCGTCCGGCGACGATCAAGGCCCGCGGCAGCAGGGCGTTTTCGTAGGTCAAGATGGGTTCCGGCCAGCGCCAATTCGGTGTGAGCGAAGTCCGTCCGAAGGCTTCGGCCAGGCGCCCCGCGAGAAGCTCGAAGGTCGCCTCCGCGCCGGCTCCCCCACCGGCGTCGATCGCGCCGTCGCATGCAAGCACGGCGGAAGCGGTGGCTCGGAGGGCGTGCAGCGATCCGGCCGCGGGCAATGCTCGCTCGAACAGACGTCGGGCAGTCTCGCGAATCGAAGCATCCGGAGCGCGGTTCATGGCGAAGGCGAGGCTCGCCATGGCACGCCCGTGGCAATCCTCCGACCCCTCCACCTCCAACCAGGCCCCGTCGGCGGCACGGAAGTTGCGGAACCGCCGCCCGGATCTACCCTCCGCTTGCTCGAGAAACGCCAGGTGGCGATGGACGCTCGCGGAGACGGCGGCCCAACCCACTTCGCGCGAGTGGAGCAGGTCGACCGCCAGCGCTCTACAGACGTCATCCGTGCAGAACCCGAAGGCCGGATCCGGGCCGGCCAGGGACGCGTGCTGCCAGACCCCCAGCTCGTTGCTCAACAGCTCCAGGTGACGTCGGTTGACCGGGTACAGCGGTGCCGGCAGCATCGAGGAGTCAGGCACGGAAGGCACTGATGGCACCGATGTCGTCGACGGCCGCCACCGCCGTGGTGGCGACGCGCTCGAACAGACGCCGGTACTGCGCCCCCACCTGAGACCAGACCATCGATCGAGTGTACATGTATGCCAGCCGTCCCAGGGCCAGTCGCTGCTCGTCGTCGCGCAGGAGCTCGACAAAGGCGGAGGCGAGTGCAGCCGGCGAGCCCGGCTCCACGAGCCTCCCGCGTCCATGGGCCAGAAGCTCGGTCGCGTACGCATACGGCGTCGATACGATTGCCCGACCGGCGCTCATCGCGTACGCGAGCGTGCCCGAGACGATCTGCTCGAGGTTGGGGTATGGCGTCACGAAGATGTCGGCGGCCGTCAGCCAGGCCCCAAGCTCCGCCTTGCCCACGAAACGGTCCACGAACAGGACCCGGCTCGCTACGCCCAACGCGGCGGCCCGCTCCTGGAGGCCGCGGCGATAGGCTTCCCCTTCGCGGCGCACGAGTTCCGGATGGGTCGCACCGACGATCACATACCTGGCGCTCGGCACCACAGCCAGGACTGCCGGCATGGCCGCGACAACCGACTCCAGGCCCTTCCCGGGGCCCAGCAGCCCGAAGCTCAGTATCACGGGGCCGCCCTGGATTCCGAGCTGCGGCTTGACTGAGTCGGGGTGGACGAGCGGCAGGTCCGGCACGCCATGCGGAATCACGTCCAACCGCCGCGGATCGACGCCGTAGGTGCTGGTGAGCAGATTCGCCGCGGACCTCGACATCACCACGCTGGCCGCGGACGCACGGATCAGCCCGGTCAGGACGTGCCGCTGGTGCGGCGTTGGATTTCGCAGAACCGTGTGCAACGTGGTGACGACCGGCTTCTGGAGAGCGCGGGCGAAGTCCAGGACGTACTCGCCATCCTGGCCGCCCCAGATCCCGTACTCATGCTGGATGGAGACGACGCCGGCGTTGCCGGCGTTAAGCCCACTGGCGGCAATCAAATAGTCGGCCCGGATGTCGCGACGGACGCGATGACGAACCTCCGGAGGGTACGATCCGGCTTCGTCGGGCGGGTGGAGCGCGACGATCTCGCGGTCGCCAACGGCGGCCGCCAAATCGTGCGTGAACGTGGCGATCCCACATCGACGCGGAGCGTAGGTGGATGCGAAGGCCGTTCTCGGCAAGGGATTTGACTCCAGTAGACCCACAATAGTCGCCTTCTATCCCGAAGCACAGCCTCAGCCCAACGGGCGAGTCAGCGGAGGCTGGCGGAAGTCCCACCCAAGGGCGAATGCAGGGCCTCGCGAGCGAGGCGGTCGAAGTCGGTCGGGGAATCGAGTCCGCTGCGATGGAAGAAGCAATCCTTCGCATCCTCGGCGGCGATGAAGCCGAAGCCGCGTTCGGCGACGATCTTCTTGATAGTTACAGGGGTCACGAGGACATCCAGACGCTTCCCGAACTGGGAGCGCAGACGCACGGTCCTCGAGAAGGGGGCCGACCACGCGGAGCGTCGCCGCTAATTGAGGCGAGCTCCAAGCCTAGCACAGATGTTCAAGCGGCTCGACCGTCGCGAATCGACGGTCGCCAGCAGACTGTAGCCGAGGGCGTCTCGGCAGCGTGCTTCGTCGGCGTGCCCGAGGCTGAGCCGATTGGTGGCGGCCGGTATGGGCGCCAGCGGCAATCGGCTCATCGTGCCACACGGCTTCGTCTCGGGGGCGCGATCGGCCGGCGGGTCCTAGACCAGGGCCGCAAACCAGCTCAGGCCGAAAGCCACGCCGGCCACGAACAGCGCGTACCTAATCAGCCAGGTTCGCAGGTCCCCCTCACGCTCGACGATCTGCCGGGGCGCGTAGACCAGCATGGCGTAGTACGCGCCGGAAAGGACGGCCAGGACGCCGAGGCCCAGGCCGAACGCGGCGGGCGCCCTGCCGAGCTGTCCTGCCACGTCCGTTGCGCCGGCGACCGATTCGACCAGGCTCCAGAGGATCCCGCCCGCCGCCATCAAGAACGGCACGAGGAGCGCGCGGCGAACGGCCACGGGCACCGCCGGCCGGTGGCCCTGCGACACGGCGATCATGATTCCGGCCGCGAAGACGATGCCGAACCCCAGCGGTGGGAGCAGGCTCAATCCGGCGAAGGAGGTCGCCCCCGCGAGCGCCAGGACTCCGATGATCGGGCCGGCCGTGGCCGAGGCCATGATCGGCTCAGCGGGCTCGGGCCGATCCGAGTTCCGCGTCGCCAGGCATGCCAGGGCGCCGCACACGCCGGCAAGGCGAACGATCCCATCGAGGGGCCGGCCCGAATCGAACGGGCCTGCCACGCCCTCGATGATGGCGAAGAGCGGGCTCGCCAGAGCCACGAAACCGGCGAGGAGCCAATCCTCGTGCCGCACCATTGGCTCGGGTCCAGGCTGGCTCGGCTGCCCCTGTCCTGCCGTCGTCCCCGGCAACACTTCCGCCTCCCCGCGTTTGGCTCCCGCGGCCATCCAAGGCGCGCGGCGATCGCGTCAATCCTAGGGGGTCCCGGTTCGCGCTACAGGGACATCGCACTGCGAGCAAGGGCGTAGACCGGAGGCCAGGCGGGTGACCTGTCGGGATCGCCGGCTCGGGTAGTGTCGGCCCGTGCTGATGCGAGCCGGTCTGAGCACCAGCAGCGCTCGCGGATGTGCTTGCCCGAAGGCTCGAAAGGGACAAGAATCGGGTCACGTTCCGACCGCCAATCGCAACTTCGCCTAGGTCCTCTGGAGGGCAGGTCATGGCCGCCGTAATTCGAACCGAGAAGCTCACTAAGTCCTACGGATCGCACCGCGGGATCGTCGAGGTCGATCTCGAAGTCCAACGGGGCGAGGTGTTCGGCTTCCTGGGACCGAAC
>JBEKPL010000102.1:0-5804 GCA_049520815.1 Candidatus Limnocylindrales bacterium | reverse complement strand
GCGGCTCGCGGCCAGGCCGTCACCTTCGTTTCAGGGAAACGGAATGCGGTAGCATACGGCTCCGTGACCCCGGCGTGCCTCGCCGGATTCCGCTCGCACCAGGATGCCCACATGACCGTTCGCACCCGATACGCCCCCAAGCCGACTCGCCGGCGCGCTCGCCGCGACGACACTCGTCGAGCAATCCTCATCACCATCACCTTCGTCGCGGCGATCGCGGTCGCGCTGTCTCTGGTCGCCGGCGTGTTCGTTGCGAACTACTACGCGGATCACGGCGCGGCGGTCGAGTCGGTCAACGGCGAGGCCATCAACAAGGACGCGGTCAGGGATCGCGTGGCCCTCAACGTGTCACGCGACAAGCGCCTGGTACAGGACTACCTCGTGCTCCGAAACCAGGGCAAGATCACCCCGGACGAATACTCGGCAGTCTCGTCGACACCCCTCAGCGACCAGACCTCAGCCACTCTCTACACCGACGCCGCGAAACAGCTGGCCACCGAGGCCACCCTCCGGCAATACGCCTCGAAACACGGCATCACGGTCAGCGATCAGCAGATCAAGGCTCAGATCCAGATCGACGGCACCGTTCCGGAGATGCGCCACGTCATGATC
The DNA here is from genome assembly GCA_049520815.1 of Candidatus Limnocylindrales bacterium. Lineage (GTDB taxonomy): Bacteria > Chloroflexota > Limnocylindria > Limnocylindrales > CSP1-4 > Fen-1039. The sequence continues at coordinate 5,192 of JBEKPL010000102.1, read as the reverse complement.
ATCGGCGTAGCGGCCGTCCCCACGCCACCGGCCAGCTCCGTTACGGCACAAGATGCTCAGGACGCCCTGAACAAGGCACAGGGCTATCTCGACGAGGTCAAATCCGGCAAGAAATGGGCCGACGTAGCCACCGAATCGAATGGCACCAGCTCGGGGGCGACCACCGACCTCGGTCTGGCCATCAAGGATTCCATGAGCCTGGATCCGGACCTGGTCGACGCCATCTTCAATCTCGCCAAGCCCAACGACCTGACCGCGATCTTCAAGGGCACGGATGGCATCTACCGGTTCGCGACGGTGACGAGCATCGTCTCCCCGTACGTTGACGCGGACTGGGAGAAGTCGATGAGCGGCGACTTCCAGGGCCACATCCGCGCAGCGGCACTGCAGACGGCCGTGCAGGATTCGGTCAACAAGCAGTACGTCGACACTCCCACCGTCCAACGCCACGTCCTGGAGATCGCCGTCGGAACCGGTTACGGCCAGCCGGGAAACGGGGACGAGGTCAAGATCTCGATGATGGCCTTTGCCCCTAGCCACAACGCAGCCGCTGCCGCCCAAGTGCCGACCAGCGACGCAGCCTGGGCGGACGCAAAGAGCCGCGCCGACGCCGCGGTGGCGACCTTGCGTGCGGACCCGTCCAAGTTCGACGCGATGGCAAAGGACACGTCGGTCAACGACGACACTGTTTGGAGCAATATCGGCGGCTCCCTGCCCTGGATCCCGGCCGATCTCTTCAACGCCCAGACCGCCGACGGTTCGACGGGCCTCGGACTGACGAACGTAGCTACCGCGGTCTTCAAGAACCCCCTCACGCCAAACACCATCATCGATCCGGTACAGGAGACGTCCGAGGGCTACATCGTGGTGAAGTTCGAAGGACGACGCCCGGCCCCGGCCCAGCGCATCGCCGACGCGCAGCTCAGCATCGCAGCCGGCGCGGACTTCGCGACCGTCGCCAAAGAGACGTCCGAGGTGATCGACGCGACAGAGGGCGGAGACAAGGGTTGGGGAGCTCGCTACCAGTTCCCCACGGAGCAGGAGCAAGCCATCTTCTCGACACCTGTGGGGGGCGTCAGCCAGCTGGTCTCGGGCAACGGGTATTACGCGATCTACAAGGTCGTCGAAGAGCAGACCAGGCTACCCGACCCGGCCGTTGCGGCCACGCTCAAGAAGTCCGCGTTCGGCAGATGGCTCACCGAGCTTGGGTCCAACACCAATATCTGGACGGATGACGCCGGTATAACCGCCCTCAGCCCGGCCTCCCCGACCCCGTAGCCACGCGGAACCGGTGCTCGATGCTCTAGTTGCCGAGGCTCGGATCCGCTGGGGGCTCGACCCAGCGGCCGGACTTCAGATCGCCGCGCCCGAGCGGCTGGCCGGAACGCCTCTCGAACCTTCCAGGCCGTTGCTCCTGGTGCCGCTCGGTATTCTGCGCGCAGGCTCGTCCCCAGATGGGGCCGCGGAGCAGTTGCCGGGGAGACACGCGCCCTCCGCTGGCGACGCCCTGACTGTGCTGAGGCGCCTGTACCCAGCCGACCACCCCGTTGGACGCATCGGCCAGGCCGAGGTAACGACCATCGGCGAGCTGGATGCCGGGGCTCTCGCCGGACCTCTGTACGTGGGTCCCGTGGCGCCGGAACTCGCCCTCGCCAGCCCCTGGGCGCTGCCCTGGATCGCCCATCGGTTGCGCCAGCCGGACGGCTGCCCGTGGGACCGCGAGCAAACGCACGCCTCACTGAAGAAGCATCTGCTCGAAGAGGCCTACGAGGTCTACGACGCCCTCGATGGGGACCCCACGCCGGAGCTGGCCGGCGAGCTTGGCGACCTCTATCTCCAGATCGTTCTGCACGCCCAGCTCGCCGCAGAGGCCGGCGCCTTCGACCTCACGGACGTCCAGGAGCGGATCGGCCGGAAGATCGTCCGCCGCCATCCGCACGTCTTCGGCGACGCGCGGGTCGCCACTGCCGGCGACGTCAACCGCCAGTGGGAGCAGATCAAGCGAGCGGAGCGCGAAGCCGCCGCGGCCGATTTCGAGGGCGAGGCGGCGCCGGAGGTCGCCAGCGCGCTGGATGGCATCTCCTCGTCCATGCCGGCCCTGGCCGCAGCTCAGGAGATGCAGGAGCGGGCCGCTCACCTGGGCTACGACTGGCCGGAGATCGTCGGCATCCTCGACAAGGTCCGCGAGGAGCTGGCCGAGCTCGAGGCGGCCGCCACGGACGCGGAACGGCGTGAGGAGATCGGCGACCTGCTGCTCGTCGTCGTGAACCTGGCCCGGCGCCACGGCGTCGAGGCCGAGGCCGCCTTGCGTGCCGCCGCGGACAAGTTCCGCCGGCGGTTCCGGGTGGTCGAGCGCATGGCTGGGGAACGAGGCGTCCAGTTGCGCGAAATGAGCTTCGCGGAACTGGACGAGTTGTGGGATGCTGCCAAAGCCGAGGAGCGTGCAGCGTCTCACCCGCCCACGGCGGAACAGGAGGCCGCGCCATGACCATCGAGGCTCAATCGCTGCAGCGAGCGGATGGGCGCCTGCCCGTCGACCTTCGAGCCGTCTCGCTCACCCTCGGCGTGCAGAAGTGGGCCGAGGGCTCCTGCCTGATCAAGCTCGGAGGGACCGAGGTCCTGTGCGCGGCCACCATCGAGGACAAGGTCCCGCCCCACCTCCGCGGCAAGGGCACGGGTTGGGTCACGGCCGAGTACAGCATGCTGCCGCGAGCCACCAGCGAGCGGAACATTCGGGAGGCCGCCAAGGGGAAGCTGGGCGGACGAACGTACGAGATCCAGCGCCTCATCGGCCGGTCGCTTCGCGGCGTGGTCGACATGGCCAAGCTGGGCGAGCGAACGATCACCATCGACTGCGACGTGATCAACGCCGACGGCGGCACGCGCACCGCGTCGATCACGGGCGGGTGGGTGGCGCTGGCCGCGGCACTGCGAACGTTCGGCATGGAGCGCTGCCTCCTGGGCCGCGTCGCCGCGGTCAGCGTCGGCATCGTCGACGGGGTCGCCTGCCTGGACCTCGACTACTCGGAGGACTCGCGGGCGGACGTCGACTTCAACGTCGTCTCCACCGACGCGGGCAAGTACGTGGAACTCCAGGCCACGGCCGAGGGCAAACCCTTCGCCCGGCCGGACGTCGATAGGTTGCTCGACCTCGCGGCCGGCGGGCTGGAGCGCCTGTTCGCTGCCCAGGCCGAGGCCGTAGCCTCGGTCGCCGGCTAGCGTCCGTGGATTCGGGTTCGGTCGAGCCCGGGGCCGGCGGCCGGCGGGGAGCGGGCGGACAACCCCGGACCGGCGGGGAGCGGGCGGCCAGTCCGTGACCGGCGGCCGGCGGGGAGCGGGCGGCCGGGACAGGCTCCTGGTCGCGACGCGATCGGCCCACAAGCTGCGCGAACTGCGGGAGCTGTTGGGGCCGTTGCAGGCGGAACTCCTCGACCTCGACGATCTCGGAATCGCCGAACAGCCAACCGAGGACGGCGATACGTTCGAAGCCAACGCGGCGAAGAAGGCGCGCTTCTACGCCGCTCTCTCCGGGCTGCCGAGCCTGGCCGACGACTCCGGCCTGGAAGTCGACACGCTGGACGGCGGGCCGGGCGTGCGCACACGGCGCTACGCCGGCGAGCTGGCGACGGACGAGGAGAACAACGTCAAGCTGCTGGGGGCGCTGGCCGGTCTCGAGCCGGCGCGGCGCGAGGCGCGATACCGCTGTGTGCTTGCCCTGGCACTGCCGGAGGCGGGGGGGCCGCGCGGGGGGATGCGCGTCAGGCTGGCCCATGGGACGTGCGAGGGCCGCATCGCCACCGCCCCTCGCGGCAGTGGCGGCTTCGGCTACGACCCGATCTTCGAGCCGGCCGTCGAGCCGCCCGGCGGCCGGACCCTGGGCGAGTGGACGGCCGAGGCCAAGAACCGCATCTCCCATCGCGGACGAGCCGCGCGCCGCATGCGTGCGATTCTCGTGGGTCTCGGGTTCTAACGGCGCTTCTTCCGGCCCGGCCCGGCACGGCACGGCACCCGGGCGCCGGCACGGCACCCCGGCCCGGCACGGCACCCCGGCCCGGCCCGGCACGGCACCCGGCTACAACTGCGCTATACCAGCGGGGGTGGTGCTAAGTGGAGCCATCTCAGCCAGCCAGCTCCCCTGGCGGTTTCTCGGCCGCCAAGATGCGCCGATCTACGCTCGCGTCGGGACAACTCCGCCTCGCGAGTTCCCGGCGACCGCTCCCGTTGGCGGCTCGGACGTGCCTGCCCGGCCCGACCATCCGCATACCACCACCCCCACTGGTATAGCGCGGTGCCGAGCATGAGCGACGCCCTCGCGAACGAGATGCCGCGCCTATCTCGTTCCGGCTGCCCGAGCCATCGAGGCTTGCCCCGCCGCCCTGAGCCGGCGTGGAAGGGACCTTAACTGATACTATGGAGAACCGAATGTCGAGCCAAGGCCGTTTTGACAACGTCGTGCTCCGCACGCGAGAGAATCGTTGTGCCGTGTCCTCTGTCTGCGCGCCGTTCCGCACGGCCTACTGGGCGGAACTCGGCGCGATGGCCTCTGAGCTCGGGTTTGCAAATCTCACGGCGAGGTCGCTCGAGAGCCCGGAGGCACAGGAGATCTTCCTGAGCCACCTCGCCGGGCGGTTGGGCACAGCCTTTCGGCCCGCCTGGGTCGGGTTCCGCTCTTCGCCGGGAGAGATTCGCCGCCGGGAATTGTTCCGGCGGCAATACCAGTTGGTCTCTTTTCTTGGCTCCTGCTCGCGGGACGTCGTTATGAGTGCCCTGGAACTCATCGCCGGAGGCGTCAGGCGCGGCGGGACCGTCGACGTGCGGTTTAAGGGCTGGGACGCCGCGGCTGATTGGACGGCGGGGCGCGCGATGGTGAGCGACGCGTGCAGCTATCTCTATCACTCCAGCCAGCACCTGAGCAACGTGGCGCTGTTCTCGTCGTTGGCGAAGTTCGATGCGGATCTCTGGGCATTTTTCTATGAGCGGCCCCGCGTCCGGATCGCCTGGCAGGCAGGGGAATTCGCCGCCTGCCGGAGTCTTGAAGAGTTTAATGGCTATGCCCGGCAGAGCGTGGCGTTTAAGAATCTCCAGGAACTGAGCGCGCTGGGCCTCTGGCCGCACGTCGTCTTGCCCGTCTCCGCCGCCAACACGCCCGCGCTTCCCGAATTGGTACCTGCCTTGCTCGACGAAACGCGCGG
>JBEKPL010000101.1:0-5907 GCA_049520815.1 Candidatus Limnocylindrales bacterium | reverse complement strand
GCTCGGCCACCCGAGAGACTGCCCGCTCCTGACGGCGCTCGCGGATGGCCGGGTGCTCCTCGCCGGCGGGTGCGCCCCACCGCCCATCGACAAGGACCCCAATCTGGACACCGCGGAGATCCTGACGGTCAGGTGATCCGCTTCGGCCGCCGGAGCGATACTCTGCGCGTGCCACCCCACCGAATGGGGTGGTCACGTGACCTTTGGCCCGGTGCTACGGGCCGCTCTGGGCGTGTGGCTCCGCTGCCCGCAGGGCATCATTGCCGCATAATCTAGTAGTGGCCTAGGCAACATTCCGGCGCACCCCAGCCGAGCGCAATCAGCGGAGAGACATGCACCCGATCGTCAGCAAGGCGCAGCTGTCGCCCAACGTGACCCGTTTCGTCGTCGAGGCGTCTCGCATCGCCGAGATCCGCAAGCCCGGGCAGTTCGTCATCGTCCGGCGCGGGCCCGGGGCGGAGCGCATCCCGCTGACCATCGCCGACGTGGACAAGAAGGCCGGGACGATCACCCTGGTCATCCAGGCCATCGGCAAGAGCACCCACGACCTGACTGCGCTCGCCGTGGGCGACGCGATCACGGACATCGCCGGGCCGCTGGGCAACCCCACCCATCTGCTCGCCTCCGGTCATGCCGTGTGTGTCGGTGGCGGCGTCGGCACCGCGGTGGCCTACCCCATTGCCCAGGCGCTGGCCCTGAACGGCGCCAGGGTGACGAGCATCATCGGCGGCCGCTCCAAGGAGTGGGTCATCTACGAGGAGGAGCTGCGCGCGGTGGGCGAGGTGATCGTCTGCACCGACGACGGCAGCTACGGCCGCCCCGGCTTCGTGACCGAGGCCCTCAAGGACCTGTGCGAGGCCGGCGGCATCGACGAGGTCTTCGCCATCGGCCCGGTGCCGATGATGCGAGCCTGCTCCGAGCTGACCCGCCCGTATGGCATCAAGACCACCGTCTCGCTGAACTCGATCATGATCGACGGCACGGGGATGTGCGGCGGCTGCCGCGTCTCGATCGACGGCAAGACCGAATACGCCTGCTGCGACGGCCCCGAGTTCGACGGCCACAAGGTCGACTTCCGCCTGCTGGCCGATCGACTGAACACCTACCGGGAGTTCGAACAGGCCGCACTCGAGCGCTGGACGGCCTCTCACGCGGAGGCCCACTGATGGACGACTTGACCCTTGCCGCCCGCGCGGCCTCAGGCCGCGAGCCGCTCCCCAAGAAGGAGCGGATGAAGCTCGAGCGCGGTCACATGCCCGAGCAGGACGCGATGGCCCGGGCCCGCAACTTCGCCGAGGTGAACCTGGGCTACACCGAGCAGCTGGCCATCATGGAGGCCGATCGCTGTTTGCAGTGCCCCAAGCCCTACTGCATCGACGGCTGCCCGGTGGCGGTCAACATCCCCCTCTTCATCCAGCTCGTCGGCGAAGGCGACATCAAGGGCGCCGCCGATTCCCTGCTCGGCGACAACGCCCTGCCCTGCGTCACCGGCCGAGTCTGCCCGCAGGAGACCCAGTGCGAGCTGGTCTGCCTGCGTGCCAAGACCGGCATGCCGGTCGCCATCGGCTACCTCGAACGTTTCGTCGCGGACTGGGCGATCAATCACACCGACGCGTTCGCGCGCGCCAATCCGGCGCCCTCGGGCAAGAAAGTGGCGATCGTCGGCTCCGGCCCGGCCGGACTCACGGCCGCCGGCGAGCTCGTCAAACGCGGGCACGCGGTCACCATCTTCGAGGCCTTCCATGCCCCCGGCGGCGTGCTCATCTACGGCATCCCGGAGTTCCGTCTGCCCAAGGACATCGTCCAGAAGGAAGTGGACCGGCTCGTGGCGGGTGGCGTGGAGATCCGCCCCAACTCGATCATCGGCAAGACGTACACCCTGCCCGAGCTGCGCGAGCAGTTCGACGCGGTCTTCGTGGCCGTGGGCGCGGGCCTGCCGGTCTTCATGAACGTGCCGGGCGAGAACCTCAAGGGCGTCTACTCGGCCAACGAGTACCTGACCCGGGTCAACTTGATGGGCGCCTATAACCCCGACTCGGACACGCCGGTGTTGCACGGTCAGCGTGTTGCGGTCGTGGGTGGCGGCAACGTGGCGATGGACTCCGTCCGGACGGCTCTTCGACTCGGAGCCGCCGAATCGGTGTGCGTCTACCGCCGCTCGCGCACCGAGCTGCCGGCTCGCATCGAGGAGGTCCACCACGCCGAGCAGGAAGGCGTCCGCTTCGAGTTCCTGACTGCGCCGGTGGAGGTCCTCGGCGACGAGAAGGGCTGGGTTTCGGGCCTGCGGTGCATCCGCATGGAGTTGGGCGAGCCCGACGCCTCCGGACGGCGCCGCCCGATCGAGATCCCCGGGTCGGAGTTCGTCTTCCCCTGCGACATGGTCGTGGTGGCGATCGGGACGAAGGCCAATCCGGTGCTCACCTCCACTTCGCCGGACCTGCGCATCAGCAAGTGGGGCTACATCGAGATCGACGACAACCTCCAGACCTCAATGGACGGGGTCTTCGCCGGAGGCGACATCGTCCGCGGCGCGGCCACTGTCATCCTGGCCATGGGCGACGGCAAGAAGGCCGCGGCCAACATCGACGCCTACCTCCGGGGCGAGCTCGACACGCCAGCGGCCGTGGCCGCCGCGACTGCTGCGGCGGGCTGAGTCGGGCGTGCCGGACCGCGCCGCGGGCGGTTAGCCCGGGGCCCCCGCTACTACCAGCGGGCCGGGTCCGAACGGCCGCCACCGCCACATCCACAAGATCAGGGCCGCATCCACGGTCACGGCGACGCCACTCACGACAGTGAGCGGTGAGATCCACCACAGGATGCCCATTGAGATCGCCAGGAAGACGAGGCGCGTACGCCACGGCTCGGCCAGACCGCCGGCAACGGCCCAGGCCAATAGCGGCAGCATCAGGCCGGCCTCGTAGCTCCATACGCGAGGCCCTACGACGAGCCCGACAAGGCAGGCCGCGCTCGCAGCCTCGACCATCGGCGCACGGACCAGCCCGCGCAACGCAACCAGCGCGACGACGCCGCCACAGGCAAAGGGCAGCCAGTACGGCAGGCCCGGAACTCGGCCGAGCAACCCTGGGACGCTGATGGCCTTGTCGGCGTTGAAGGCCAGGTCGTGAGCAACCAGCGGCTGCATGCCGTTCCACCATGCCACCGGCCATTGCCAGTCGCCTCCGGCGGCCGGCACGCTCAGGACGTAGCCCGCCGCAACGACCAGTGACGCTACCGAAGCCGATCGCCAGCATCTTCGGAGCAGGAGGAGGCCCAGCATCGGCAGACCGAGCGTGGGCTTGTACATCAGCAGGCCGGCGGCAAGGCCGGCCTCCGTTCGGCTGTCCCGGCGCAGCGCATCGATCGACCAGAGTGCGAGGACGACAGAGAGCGGAGCATTCTGGCCCATGTCGACAGCCGCAAGGGCAGGTGTCCAGGCGAAAGCCAACCGGACCGTCAGATCCCAGGGCAGATCGAAGACCCTGGAAAGAAGCCGCGCCGCCACCGCGACCAGAGACAGCATCAAGGCCGCGTTGATCGTGAAGCTCAGCCCGATAGGGAGAAGAGAGGAGGGCCAGTACAGGTAAGCAAAGGACGGCGGATAGCGCCACGCGTCTTCGGGGATGCCGTGCGCCGCCTGCCAGGCCATGTGGAGGTGCGGGTCCATGAGACTCGCTGTCCCGACTGTGCCTCCGGCCGACCAGAACGCCGACCAGTCGCCCCACCTGTTGCCCGGAGCGGACAAGATCGGAAGGAGACCGATCACCGCCAGTGCAAACCACACAAGGCGGACCCGCTTCGGCGTTAGCGAGAGCGGCCCGAGTTCGGTCCGGAAGGGCCACACCGCCGTTCGCGCCGGTCGTGCGACGCCGTTTTCGAACACGGCGTCCTGTGACTCCGAGCGCCTTCTCTCGGCCATCACCAGCTTCCGACTCTCCCTACCCGCTCCGTCCCTACCCTCGTGCCGCGGCCAGGCGCTCCAGGACGATCGGCTTCACCTGTGAGATGTCGACCCGGATCTGCTCCATCGAGTCACGGTCGCGGATCGTGGCCTTGCCGTCCTCGAGCGACTCCACATCGATCGTGACGCACCACGGCGTGCCGATCTCGTCCTGCCGACGGTACAGCTTCCCGATCGCGGCCGTGTCGTCGTAGACCGCCAGCATGTCCCCGGCCAGGTCCGCACGCAGCTTCTGGCACAGGTCCACGATCTCTTCGCGCTTCTTGAGCAACGGCAGGACCGCAACCTTGTACGGCGCCAGCTCCGGGTTGAAGCCGAGGACGACGCGCTTCTCGCCGCGGACTTCCTCTTCTCGGTAGGCGTCGATCAGGAACGTGAACGCTGCCCGGTCCCCGCCGGCCGAGGTCTCGACGATCCAGGGCACGTAGTGCTCCTGTGTCGCCGGATCGAAGTACTCGAGATTCTCGCCGGTCGCCTGCTGGTGCCGGCCCAGGTCCCAGTCGCCGCGGTTGTGGATGCCCTCTAGCTCCTTCCAACCAAACGGGAAACGGTACTCGATGTCCACGGCCTTCTTGGCATAGTGGGCCAGCTCGTCCGGCCGGTGCTCGCGGAACCGCAGGCGCGAAGGCGTTACGCCGTAGCGCTCATACCAAGCCCGCCGCCGCGGCATCCACTCCTCGAAAGCGGCTGCCGCCGTCTCCGGCTTGACGAAGTACTGCATCTCCATCTGCTCGAACTCGCGCATCCTGAAGACGAAGTTGCCGGGGCTGATCTCGTTGCGGAAGGCCTTGCCGATCTGGGCTATGCCGAAGGGCAGCTTCTTGCGGCTCGTCTCCCGAACGTTGCGGAAGTTCACGTAGATGCCCTGGGCCGTTTCCGGGCGCAGGTAGACTTCGGCGCCCTCCTCTTCCACCGGGCCCATGTGGGTCTTGAACATCAGGTTGAACTGGCGCGGGGCGGAGAGCGGGCCGCCGTCGGCCGGGCACTTGAGACCCAGACGGTCGACCACCGTCGGGTCGGCCAGCTCGGTATTCGTCAGGTCCTCGGCGCCGGGCAGCTCGTCCAGCCGGTACCGCCGCCGGCAGGTCTGGCACTCGACGAGCGGATCGCTGAAGCTGGCGACGTGGCCGGAGGTCACCCAGACCTGCGGCGCCATGATGATGCCAGCGTCCAAGCCGACGATGTCGTCCCGCTCCTGGACCATGGCCCGCCACCAGGCGCGCTTGACGTTGTTCTTGAGCTCCACGCCCAGTGGCCCGTAGTCCCAGACGGCGTTGATGCCGCCGTAGATCTCCGAGCTCGGAAAGATGAAACCGCGCCGCTTGGACAGCGAGACGATGGTGTCCAGGTTGGCGACGGACGGTCCCGGATCGTCGGCCGGCGTGGTCGGCTTGGGGGCGGTCACAGTTGTCTCCTCTGGCAGGGGCGTTCCGCCGCTGGCATGCGGTCGAAGCCTCCTGCGGTCAGGTTGTCGGACGGCTGGCGATCGAACGCCGAGGACGCTCGAACGTTCGGGCCGCAATTCTCGCACGAGTGAGGCCGCCGGGGCGCGCGCACCGTGTCGAACCGTCATCATGTTGACGGCGCTTGGCTGCGCCCGTTGACGAAGAAGGAGAGCCCGTGGCCTCTGGCCGACAGACCCAATCGACCCCCGTTGACCACCCGGTGCTGGGTCCGGCCGTACCCATCTTCGACGACCGGCGCCAGTCCCTGGGGGGTCTGTTTCTATACGCGGCGTTCTTCCTCCTCGGCATCGCAGGAGTGCTCCTGGGCCAGGCCGATCTCGGTGGGAGTAGCACGCTCGGCTGGGCCGAAGTTGCCGGCGGGGTGATCCTGAGCGTCTATAGCGTTCAGGCCGCCATCAACATCGCCGGACGCCTTCGGCACCCGACAACGCTCGTGGTGGGCAGGGACGGGTTCGAGTGCGCCGGGGGCAACGGGCCGGTCGG
>JBEKPL010000100.1:0-5935 GCA_049520815.1 Candidatus Limnocylindrales bacterium | reverse complement strand
ACGACCATCGTCGTCGACAAGGGCTCCGAGGCGGGTTTGGACATTCATACCGTCGAGGAGAAGCAACCCGTCGAAGCTGCTCGCTGAGCCGAGGCCGGAGGGGTGGCCCGCCAGCAGAGATCGGGATTGCCGGGAGACTGTCTTCCTTGACCCTGTATCGGCCGTCGTCGCCATAGGTTGGACGACGACGACCCTGAGTGCTGGCTATCCGGCGATCGTGTCATGGCGCGGCTGACGAGCCTGCTGCGGGCCAGTTCTGCGGCATCGCCGCGGCTTGATTTGGCGATGATTCGCTGAGGCGGTAAGCGGAGATGGAGATGCAGCCCGCGCGGTTTGCGCCTCTCCCGTGGAGAAGGCGCCCGCCCGCTTTGTGCTGGATGTAATGCTCGAAGGTATACCGTAGAGGGACGTTGCTCTCGGTTCGTTGCGGACGGGCCGACCGTCGAGATGCCATCGGGTGCGGGCCGATGCGTCTCCTCGCCCGATCCGCCGGAGGACCACGAGTGATCCAGGATCCCCGCGACCAGCAGCTCAGGCTCGACGCGAGGGAGCTCGCAGCGCCGGCGCCCGAGGGGTTCGAGGCGCTCTCGGCCGACCTGATCGGGATCGAAGACCCCGAGCGCACGTACCTCAGGGAGGTCGGCAGGGTCGCCCTCCTGACCGCTGAGGAGGAAGTCGTTCTGGCCAAGGCGATCGAGCTCGGCGAATGGCTCGTCGAGGCGCCCTGGAAGGGGATGGTGTCGCTCCACGAGTGGACGACCCACGACACCGAGCGCAAGACCCGGACGGCCAAGCCGCAGCACCGCCTACCGTTCGGGCCCGAGGCACACACGATGGTCCGCGAGGCGGTCTCCGACGAGGCCGCGGCCGACCTGCTCGCGCCATCGCCCGACTTCCACCTGATCAAGGCCGGCCGGGATGTCCAGTCCGAAGGGACCAAACAACTCCTCACGGACTCCCGCCACCTGGCCGTGGCCTACAACGAGGAGCTCACACCGGACGCGTTCGTCACGCTGCTGGACTTCGCCTATCTCGCGGTCCACAACGGGGACCTGGATTCACGCGACAACGTGGGCCTGCGCGCCATCTACGACTGGACCCGCGAGGGCGTGGCGTTCCCGGCCCTGCAGCGCTGGGTCACCACCGGCCACGATGCCGCGCTGCTCGGGGAGATGGGCTGGGACCCCGCCGTGCCGCCCGGCACCAAGCTGCGCGAGCGCCGCGGCGTGCTGGTGCGCATGGGCCGTGACGCCCGGGAGCAACTGACCAGCGCGAACCTGCGGCTGGTGGTCTCGGTCGCGAAGAAGTACAAGGGTCGCGGGATGGGTTTCCTCGACCTCCTGCAAGAGGGCAACATCGGTCTCATCCGGGCGGTCGAGAAGTTCGACTACGAACGGGGCTTCAAGTTCTCCACCTATGCCCACTGGTGGATCCGTCAGGCCATCACCCGCGCGATCGCCGACCAGGCCCGCACCATTCGCATCCCGGTCCACATGGTGGAGACGATCAACCTCCTCCACCGCGTCTCGCACTCTCTCCTCCAGGAGCTGGGCCGCGAGCCGACGATCGAGGAGATCGCCGAGACGATGTCGCGCGGCCGGGAGGTCGCGGTCACCCCAGGGAAGGTGCGCGAAATCATCAAGGTCTCCCAGGGACCGGTCTCGCTCGAGACCCCGATCGGCGAGGAGGGGGACTCCCACCTGGGCGACTTCATCGAGGATCGCACGGCGCTGGCCCCGGCCGAGGCCGCGACGAACCAGCTGCTCAAGGAACAGGTGGCGGCCGTGCTGGGCTCTCTGACCGACCGCGAGCGCCGAGTGCTCCAGCTCCGCTTCGGGCTGGAGGACGGCCGCGCCCGGACGCTCGAGGAGGTTGGCAAGGAGTTCAACGTCACCCGCGAGCGGATCCGCCAGATCGAGGCGAAGGCGCTGCGTAAGCTGCGTCACCCAAGCCGTTCGCGCAAGCTGCGGGACTACCTGGAGTAGACCGGGAACCGGGCCGCAGCGGCCATGCTGCCGCGGGCAGGCGCACTCGGGCCACACACAGGGAGCGCCGTCGACGCAGTCGCGGCGGTGATCGCCTGCAAGGGGACCGGTCGCTTGAATGGGCGACCTCGCGAGGCATGCAACAGGCGATGGGGGCGATCGAGCGATGTCGCTGCGACCGCGCGACCGTCGGCGCGCCCGACACGATCAGTCATCGTGCGCTGACCCTCAGATGGCGACACCCAGGCTCACGTCCAGAGAGTCTGGGTAGCTTGAACTCGCCGGCCCGCCTACTCTTCGCCGCCCACGTCTTCCCAGGCCTCGTTCGAGGCAAGGCGGGCGCCGTCGTCCTCCGCCCGCGATCTGTCCGCGGTAGCGTCATCGACGCGGGCGCCAGCGGCGACGCCCTCCCAGAACTCCACAGCCGCCCGCTCGTAGAGGAGGCCCATCGGCAGAGTGACCCCTCGCCAATGCTCGACGGTGCGGGCCGCTGAGGCCGAGCCGTTGAGCCCGCGCTCGCCGCGCCGGTCGTCCCCGTAGCGGGCGAGGGCAGCACGATGGACCGCGAGCTGCGTAACCGCAAGAGCTCGGCGGTCGTCGGTTGACCCGAGATCCGCGAAGAACAGCTGGAGCAGGCCGGCATCGCGCAGCTCGGTCGGTTCCTGTGAGGGCGTCGCGAGCCATGCCCTGATCGCGGCGCGGCCGCGGCCGGTGATCGTGAAGAGCCGTCGCCGCCGCCCATCCGGCTCCCGCTCTTCCGTCAACAGACCGAGCTCGACCAGGCGCGCCGGCTCCCTGTAGAGAAGGGCATGAGGGAACGACCAGAAATGGCCAATAGTCGCCGCCACGTGGCGTTTGAGCTCGTAGGGCGTGGATGGACCTTCTCGCTCGATCAGGCCCAGTACAAGGTACGACGTCGTGGTCAAGTGCGCGGGTGATGCGGCTGTCGTGTCGATTGACATGCGTCTCAACGATACCATACTGTTAGGACTGTTTCGCAGAGATGACTTATCCAAGTGGATGGCGTTCTCTGCCGGCTCGGAAGGAGTCCGGGCCGGCCGCAGCCCGGGGACCCTGTCCGCAGAACGGACCTTCAGGAGGAACCATCCGTGGCTACCGCCACCAAAGCCAAACCCGTCCACGCTCTGAAGTCGACCGCGCACGCCGTCGTCACGCCAATCACGAAGAAGCTCCGCCCGCTGGGCGACCGCGTGGTCGTTCGGCCGATTCCCGGCGAAGAGACGACGAAGAGCGGCATCGTGATCCCGGACACCGCCAAAGAGAAGCCCCAGGCGGGGACGATCCTCGCTGTCGGCCCGGGTCGTGTCCTCGATGACGGCAAGCGCGAACAAATGGACCTCAAGCAGGGCGACAAGGTCCTCTATGCGAAGTACGTCGGCACTGAATTCAAGCTTGAGGGCGAGGACCTGCTGATCATCAGCCACAAGGACATCCTCGCGGTGGTCGAGAGCCGACCTTAGGTCAGGCTTCGACTCGGCACTCCCCGGCCACTGCCGGCGAGCCTCCCGCACGCCCTGAAAGGACGGCACAGGCCATGACCAAGCAAATCCTCTTTGATGAGATGGCGCGTCGGAGCCTCAAGCACGGCGTCGACCGCCTGGCCGACGCCGTCCGCGTCACGCTCGGGCCGAAGGGCCGCAACGTCGTCCTCGATAAGAAGTACGGTGCACCCACGATCACCAACGATGGGGTGACGATCGCCAAGGAGATCGAGCTCGAGGACCCCTTCGAGAACATGGGCGCGCAGCTTCTGAAGGAAGTCGCCACCAAGACCGACGAGGTCGCCGGTGACGGCACCACGACCGCCATCGTCCTTGGTCAAGCGATCGTCGCCGAGGGCCTCCAGAACGTCAGCGCCGGGGCTAACCCGATCGCTGTCCAGCGCGGCATCGAGAAGGGCGTCGAGGCGATCGTGGCCGAGCTCAAGCGCCAGTCGCGCCCGGTCGACAACCGCGAGCAGATCGCGGCCGTGGCCTCGATCAGCGCCGCCGATCCCGAGATCGGCACGATCATCGCCGAGGTGATGGACAAGGTCGGCAAGGACGGCGTCATCACCGTGGAGGAGGGCCAGACGCTCGGCCTCGAGACCGAGTACACGGAGGGCATGCAGTTCGACCGCGGCTACCTCTCGTTGTACTTCGTCACCAACGCCGAGCGCATGGAAGCGGTCCTTGAGGACCCACTCATCCTGATCACCGACAAGAAGATCTCGAGCGTCAAGGACATGCTGCCGGCCCTCGAGAAGGCCGTTGGACAGAGCAAGCCGATGGTCGTCATCGCTGAAGACGTCGACGGCGAGGCTCTCGCGACCCTCGTCGTGAACAAGCTCCGCGGCACCGTCGCGGTCCTCGCGGCGAAGGCGCCGGGTTTCGGTGATCGCCGCAAGGAGACGCTGCGCGACATCGCGGTGCTCACCGGCGGCACCGTCATCAGCGAGGAGATCGGGCGCAAGCTCGACTCGGTCACGGTCGAAGACTTCGGCCAGGCTCGCCGCGTGGTGGCCACCAAGGACGACACCACGATCGTGGACGGCGCGGGCTCGCCGGAGCAGATCAAGGCCCGGATGAGCCAGATCAAGGCCCAGATCGAGGACACCACGTCCGACTACGACAAGGAGAAGCTCCAGGAGCGTCTGGCCAAGCTGGCCGGCGGCGTCGCGGTCATCAAGGTCGGCGCGGCCACCGAGGTCGAGCTCAAGGAGAAGAAGCACCGTATCGAGGACGCGCTCTCCACGACCCGCGCAGCGGTCGAAGAGGGCCTGGTCGCGGGCGGCGGCGTGGCCCTGCTCCAGGCCATCCCGGCGCTCGACCTGGTCGAGCTGGTGGGCGACGAGGCGGTCGGCCTCGGCATCCTGCGCCGCGCCCTCGAAGCGCCCATCCGACAGATCGCCGACAACGCCGGCGCGCACGGCGAAGTCATCGTCGAGCACGTCAAGACGTTGCCCCCGGGTCACGGCTTCGATGCCCTCAAGGGCGACTACGGCGACATGTTCACGAAGGGCATCGTGGACGCTGCCAAGGTGACGCGCTCAGCGCTCCAGAACGCCGCCTCCATTGGGGCGATGGTCCTCACGACGGAGTCGCTCATTACCGACCTGCCGGAGAAGAAGCAATCCGTGCCCGCCGGCGGCGGTTACGGCGGAGACATGGACTACTAGACCGATACCTCCTGGGGAAGGCGGTCGGCTGGCGTCGGCGCCCCAACCGGGCAGGACGGGAGCCGCCGTCCCCGCCAGAGATGAGGGCTGGATGAGGCTCCCCGGGCGAGACGCGGAGCCGCACGCGGAGGACGCACGCGCTGTTCGTCAAGTCGTGTGCGGGGCGGGATTGCGGAGCCGCATACTGAGGGCATGATGAAGGCTCGCGTGGTCGCCTTCGGACTCGTGGAGCTCGACGGCCAAACCTACGATCACGATGTCCTGGTCGAGCGCGGCCGGGTCTCTGCTCGTCACAAGAAGGCTTCGAAGCCACAGCGCGACCGGTATGGCCACACCCCGCTCACGACCGCAGAGCCCCTCCCCTGGACCTGCCATCAACTGATCGTCGGGACGGGAGTCGAGGGCCGCCTGCCGGTTGCGCCGGAGGTGATCGAGGAGGCCCGCCGCCGAGGAGTCGAGTTGCTGATGCTCCCCACTGCGGAAGCGTGCGCCCGGCTCTCGGCCGCTGACGTCGAAGAGACGGCCGCGGTCCTCCACGTCACCTGCTGAGGCGGGATCGGGCCGCGACGGAGGCCACGGACCGTCACTCCAGGCGTGGCCTGGACGTGCCGCCCTTGAGGTGCACCCACCCAATACGAGGCCAGAGAACGCTCGTCTGCGGCCGCCCAAAGAGTCACAATGAGGAGGACCCGGCGCTCCGGGAGTACCGCCGGCGAGGCGCTGCCGTTGCAGCTCCACATCGCCGGACCTCAGAAGGGCGTCGGGTCATTCT
>JBEKPL010000099.1:0-5976 GCA_049520815.1 Candidatus Limnocylindrales bacterium | reverse complement strand
CTCGCTACCTCACCTTGATGCCTCAGAACGCGATCTCCAAACTCATGGGCAAAGGGCAGGAGCCCCCGCTCGACATAGTCAGCGAAGGCATCTGCATGGACAACGTCCATCTCGAAGGTTCGCTTGTCCCCGTGCCAGCCCAGCGCCTCAGTTTCGTCTCGCAACACCCTCACCCACGGGCTGAATGTGAGGATCTCATCCGAAGTCGCGCCGACGATCTTGGCGACTAGCAACGGGGCATCCACCACTGCCACGGCGACCACGAGATGGACATCGTGATAGGCCCACTGGGGTCGTGGTCGCGCGACGCGACGGGCGTGCTCTAGGGCACTGACCAAAGGCTGCACGAGACCGTTGTAGGAGTCACTCCCTGATAGCTCCAGGTCCTTGCCCTTCCGCACGACCTTGCTGAAGACGCTCGCGCATGCCGGAGGCTCGGCCAGGAAAGGATGGCGCGCCAAGTCCAGCGCCTGAAGCAAGGTGAGACTGTAGGTCGATGTGTCGTCGTCGGTGCTGATCTCGATGTCATTCGAGGGAGCCCCGACAACCACGGGCGCGGCATCGACAACCGTACCGCTCGACTGAAAGAACACATACGGTAGTTCCGAGCGCTTGCATTCGAGCAAGACGTCCAAGTGGGGCCGGACTCTCGAATTCCATTGGTTTGGGCTGAGAAGCGCCAAGGAGGTGTGCAGGTCGAGTGTTCGAAGTTCTTTCGTCGTGCGGTCACGGTATGCCCACTCCTCCTCAACGCTCCCTAACTCCCCCTGGGCTAGAGACGCGACGAGCAGCTGCAACGGGTAGCCTGAGGACCGCATCGCCGCACGGAGTTGGGCCTCAGACACACCAGCCGGCAACCCATTGGCGAACGTGGCTATGCCGGCCCGACTTGTCGGTCCGTGGTCGCTAACGACGCTATGACCAAAGCCGTCTGGATGTTCCTCGGCCATGAGTTGTCCCTCCGGAATGGTTAGCGACTCCTCAAGGCTTGAGCAGCCGCAACGGGCGCATCCTCCGTCACTAGCACCCAGACTCTATCAGCGGTTCTCAGCGGCGGGCTCGGTCCGCTCCATCGAACCCCTACCTCCCGATGGGAGGACGCAGACTTCGTTGCCATGCTGGGCGCCTTGTGCTCGGCAACAGGTCTCTGCGTTGCGACAATCGCCGAGCGGTTCTGCTTGGAAGGCCGTCCTAGGGTGGACCGAAAGGGCGCCTCCGGCGGACTGCGGATTTCACGCTCAGTTTCGCCGGGTCATAGACCGCTCCGAAACGAGGTCATTCCGGAGCGTCTCCAATGAATGACCCGACCGATGCCGGATAGCCCCAGGCCGGACATAGGGCCGACGTTTCGGTAGTAGGCTCGGCGCGTGCCGATTATCACCCTCCCGACGGGCTCCGACGAGGAGATGGTCTTTCAGACCTTCCGCGGCTACCTGAGCGCGACCTGCAACTGGGCGCGAGATCTATACCCACACGCGGGCGGCCTCCTCCCGGGTCTTGAGGGCGCGGTGAAAGCACGGCGGTGGATGACGCGCACGCCCGCTAACAGCATGAACTTGACGAACCGCGGTGCCGAGATCCTTCGCAACGGTTGGGCGACCGAGGTTCTCTTGAACTCCCCGCGGGTTCTCGGCGGGGGCGACCTGATCGCCTTCGCCAACCTGTGGGCCCCCGTCCAAGCCTACTATGCGGTCTTTGAAGTTTTCACCGCCCTCCATATGACGATCGGCGGATCGAAACCACCGAAGACCCACGCCGGGCTACTCGCCTGGGCCGGCGGCAACATCGCGCATGCCAATACCCCCTTCGTCGTGCCGTGGACCGCGCGCGTGGGCGGCGCGCCCGGCGCCTGGACGTTCGACGGATTTGGGACGACGACGCCTAACCCGGGCATCAGCAACCTATCGGCGCCACACGCCGCGAACGCGCCGCACCTTCTGGCCAAGGGTCTGATGACCACTCGCCGCGAGCAGATAGACGACCACCACGACAAGTGGCTCGAGAAGCTGACGACGCGGGCAGGAATGCCTCGAAAGAACCTCCCCGCAGCAATCCTTACGGCTAGGGCGACCGCGATGCGTCCGACCACGCTCTTCGATCTGCTCTGGCGGCTCCGCGTGCGGTCGAACTACAAGGAAGGGGACGCCCTGCTTTCAGGGGCGCTCGGGCCGGCTGACGCCGCCACGTTCCATGATGCCCTCAGTGAGATCGTTGCTGCGACCCTGCTGACAACCGAGATCTACCTGGCTCACGTCGTGGGGAAAGCCGTGCTCCAACGGTGCGCCGACATGTTGCAGGTACCGCCGGCGCTGGCTCGGCACTCGATGAGCGCCCGCATTCCGCTCTGGTAGCGCCTCGCGAAGTCCTGTTTCTCGGGAAGCGTGCGGTACATCAGCGGCTGCTTGCAGGACCCTTGCCAGCGGACCTTAGCCATCGCACAAGGAGTCGAAAGAGCAACTCTGGACCTCTGAGAAGATCGCCGCGCAGCTGGACCGACGGACGTCTAAGATGGTGGCGATGGCCGTAACGACCCGCCCCGCGTCCAGCGTTGCCGAGGAGTTGCCGGCCTTCCGGTACGGCCGACAGACCCTTGTGTTGGCCGACTGCCTTGATTGGCTGGCCCAGGCTGAAGAGGCCAGCATTTCGGCAGTCGTGACGGACCCGCCATACGGTCTGGTCGAGTACAGCGAGGCTCAGCAGAAGAAGCTCCGCGCCGGTCGCGGCGGTGTCTGGCGTATCCCGCCATCGTTCGATGGCGCGAACCGGAGGCCGCTGCCACGTTTCACCGTCCTCGATCGCGCGGACCGGGATGCGATAGTCGCCTACTTCTCTAGATGGGCGGCTGCGCTCCTCCCCGTGCTCCGGCCGGGCGGCCATGTCGTCATCGCCGGAAACCCACTCGTTTCACCACTGGTTGCATGGGCGATGGAGCAAGCCGGGTACGAACGCCGCGGCGAGATAGTCCGGCTCGTGCGAACGTTCCGCGGTGGAGACCGGCCGAAGGGTGCGCAGAAGGAGTTCCCGATGGTCTCGACCATGCCCAGGTCGTGTTGGGAGCCGTGGGCGCTCTACCGCAGGCCATGCAGCGAGCCGACCGTCTCGGCAAACCTGCGCCAGTGGGGTACGGGTGGGCTCCGCCGGTTGTCGGACAAGACGCCCTTTCTTGACGTGATCGAGTCGGGCACGACGCCGGAGCGTGAGCGTGCGGTCGCGCCTCACCCAAGCGTCAAGCCGCAGGCGTTCCTCCGCCAAGTCATCACGGCCGTGCTGCCGACAGGCTCCGGGACGATCCTAGACACGTTTGCGGGATGCGCCACGACTCTCGCTGCCTGCGAGGCCGTAGGCGCGGATGGCATCGGCGTTGAAGTGGACCCGGTGTACTTCCACCTGGCCTCAACGTCGATCCCGAAGCTCGCGGTCCTCTAAACCGTCGTTGTGCGGTCGTAGACCGTCCCTGCGTCGAGCTTCGCGCGCCCCGAGACGTTGATACTCGCTGTTGGTGTCCTTCGGCTCGTAGGCGATCGGCCCGAGAATGTCCAGTCCGTCTCTTCGAGCTGGGCGACCGCCACGCGGTCGATGAATGTCGGCGCCCGATCGTAGACGGGTACGGCCACCAGATCGGCGGTGATCCAGACCACCATGATCCAGCCGGACTCGACGTTGTGTCCCTGTACGCTGGTCCGATGGCGCGAGACCTTGACCTCGATCCCGTCGTTTCCATGCAGGATCGAGTCGCCTACAAAGATGCCCCGCGGGACAAGATCCGGCCTACCGTTTGGAAACGTGTTGCGGACCAGTCCGGGCATCGCGGCTGCCGTCGCGTGAACGAACGCTCGGCAGACCAGCTCAGAGAGCAGGCCGGAGAATGAGGCCGGTTGGATGATGTCTTCCACCCGGGGATAGCCATACAGCGCGGCCGCCGAGTTGACGGCGTGAAGGTAGGAGTAAATGTCGTTGATGGCAGTGACTACGTGCGATCCGGACAGCCCATAGGGAAGGCTGACGCCAGGCGACAGATCGGCGGCATCTGCGATCGGACGGAGAAGGTAATGCGGCGTCCCCACCCGGGAAGTATCGCACGACGCCGCGGCTCAAACTGAGACGCCATCCGCGTTTCTGGAAAGTACTGCGCATTTCGGCGCAGCATGGATAGCAGGCTCGTCCGCAGGCACCGGTCCCCTTGGGCTCTTGCCTGGGGTGCCTATGGCGAGTGTCGTCGTCTCATGGTGGCCCGCGAAGAGCAAGTCCGTCTCAGCGCTGCTCGACTTCGAACAACTAGGGCATCCGTACTGGCATCCCGACGGCGTGCCCCCCGGACGAGACCCAACCTGAGCCGAGACTCCTAAGCATTACAGGCTACCCGGTTACGGCCCCGCTTGGCCTCATTGTACGCGTTGGCCATGGCTCCAAAGCGGCTGCCCATCGCCTATGCTTGACCCGTCGCCTTCCTCATGAAAGGCGCAAGGGGGCACTAGGTATGGCCGAGATTGACTTCGACTTCGTGGCCGATGAGGTACTCAGAGCCTCTCTTGAGTCCGATGCTGACGAAATGGCGAAGTGCGCTCAGGCGGGAGCGAACAAGGCCGTCCACGTTCTCGCCGGAAGCATCGTTGAGGCGTTGCTGGCTGACCATCTCGCATCGCTCAACTACCAGGACCCAAGCCACAAGACGGTTGAGGAACTGGACCTCGGACAACTGATCGCCGGAGCGCGCAATCAGAAGGTTCTGTCGCCCATGGCTGTAGACCTCGCCAGCGTGGTCAAGACGTACCGGAACCTCATCCATCCCGGCCGACAGCTGCGGGTCAAGGAGCGGGCGGACGCCAGCACAGCAGCAGTGGCCATGCAGCTTGTCAAGATCGTTGCTGCCGAGGTTGCCGAACTGAAGCGCGGGACCTACGGATGGACCGCTCAGCAGGTCCTCTCGAAAGTAGAGAACGACTCCTCGACCGCTCCGATACTTGGCGACATCCTCAAGGAAACCAAGGCCCGCGAGGTTGAGTCGCTTCTGCTACGCGATCTCCCGGACCGATACGTTGAACTTGCAGGCTACGAAGACTACGACGAAAGGCAGGACCCTGGAGCACAGGTTCGACTACGCCGTCTGTACCGAATGGCGCTGGACTCAGCCTCTGACGAAGTAAAGGCGCGAGTTGCACGAGCGCATGTTCGAATGCTGCACGAGGCGACTTACGAGTTTGCCGTCCTTACCCGCGAGAGGGACTTGTTTCGCGCGGACGACCTATCGTGCCTCTCGCCTAGCGAAGCCGCCACAGCGAAACGGCACCTGCTCGCCCGTCTCTCGCGCACTGTCGAGGCCGAATACGCCGACTGCCTGAGCGGCATTGGCGGCTACACGACCAAGGACGAAACCGAGCAGCTCGTGGACTGCTTTGTCCGGACCGGCGCGGTCAACAAGCCCGAGCCCCGCAAGCTCGCCACTGAGCTACTTCGGAGGCTCCACTCGGAAAGAGCGGTCGGAGACACCGTCGTTCCAGACCGGCTGCTCGCATGGGAGAAGACGTTCCAAGCGAAGCAACAGGAACCAGAACATTGGGTCGCTAGTATCCGAAACGCCATGAGCGAACTGGATCAGCTGCCCTTCTAAGCTTTTCGGGCCGCCCCAACGCGATGCTGGAAATGGGACGGTAGTCTCTGCTACTCGCCCGCGACCTGCGAACGGCTCGGCCGCCGTCAAGGCCCAGTACGACCCGCGAGACCTCATTCGATCGACGCATCCGATCCCGACGGCGGTGACGCCCGCCTGTGCGGCGGACGACCGGCGTGGTCGTCTTAGCTCAGTACATCGGCCGCGCGGGTTCACTTGTTATCTCGGCTTCAAGTCCTCTCGCCCCGACCACTGTCTTGAGTCGCGACATCGGTTACACATGAGTCGCGTCATGCGTGACACCTGTGATCAGCCGGTCTCCTGGGACCCCGGCCATCGGCCGGGGTCTCGTTGTTGGTTGCGCCAGT
>JBEKPL010000098.1:0-10653 GCA_049520815.1 Candidatus Limnocylindrales bacterium | reverse complement strand
GTCCGGCTTGGCGGCCGAGGCCGCCCGTGCCGCCGGCTTCCCGGCCGGAGCGTCCGGCTTGGCGGCCGAGGCCGCCCGTGCCGCCGGCTTCCCGGCCGGAGCGTCCGGCTTGGCGGCCGGTCCGCCGGCCTCGTCGGCGACGCCATCGGCCCCCGCCGGAAACTCGAGCACGTGGGCCGTGCCGCCGGCCGCCTCGATCTTGGCCCTGGCGCTCTTGCTGAACGCGTCGGCCACGATGAAGAGCGGCCTCGTCACGTCGCCGTGGCCGAGGACCTTGAGAGGCTTGTCGAGGGATCGAACCAGCCCCGCGACCGCCAGGATGTCGGGGGTCACCGTGACCGGAGCGGGCTTGGCCGCCTTGCCTTCGGGCTCTGGTATGTCGAGGATGCCGGTCTCGGCCAGGGCCGAGATGCGACCCACGTTCACGATCTCGTACTCGACCCGAAACACGTTTCGGAAGCCACGCAGCTTGGGAATGCGGACGTGAATCGGGGTTTGGCCGCCCTCGAACCAGGGCTGGATAGTGCCACCGGTTCGCGACTTCTGACCCTTCGTACCGCGCCCAGCGGTCTTGCCCTTGCCGGCGGCGATCCCTCGGCCGACACGGGTGCGCGGCCGGTGGGCGCCTTCGGCCGGACGCAGATCGTGCAACTTCATCGCTTCTCCTCGGGCCCGCCTTCGGGCAGCTCCTCGACCTCGACGAGGAAGCGGACCTGACGGACCATCCCTCGCGTGGCCTCGTTGTCCGGCACTTCGACAGTGTCGCCGATGCCACACAGGCCGAGGGCCCGAATCGTGCCGCGATTGCGGGCGATGTGGCTGATCGTGCTCTTGGTCTGGGTCACTCGCAGCCTAGCGGCCATTACCCACCTCCACGGAGGGCTGGCCGGCCACGACAGACCGGACGCGAACGCCCCGTCGCGCGCTCAGCTCTTCGGCCGAGTGCAGGCTCGCGAGAGCCTCGAGCGTGGCCCGCGTCACGTTGACGGGGTTGGTCGAGCCGAAGACCTTGGCCAGTATGTCGCGGATGCCGGCAGCCTCGACGACGGCACGAACGGCGCCGCCGGCGATGACGCCGGTGCCCTGCGAAGCCGGCTTGAGCATGATCCTGGACGCGCCGAAATCGTGACGGACCTCGTGCGGGATGGTGGTCCCGACCATCGGGATCCTGATGATGTTCTTCTTTGCGTCCTCGACGCCCTTGCGAATGGACTCGGGCACCTCGCCGGCCTTCCCCAGGCCGACGCCGACGTGACCGGCCCCGTCGCCGACGACGACGATGGCGCTGAAGCTGAAGCGGCGGCCGCCCTTGACGACCTTCGCGACTCGGTTGATCTGGACGACGCGCTCTTCGAGCGTCAGCTTGTTCGGATCGATCCTGGCCAAGTGATCAGCTCCTTCGCGTCAGAACTCGAGGCCGGCTTCGCGGGCGGCGTCGGCCAGGGACTTGATCCGCCCGTGATATCTGAACCCGGCCCGGTCGAAGACGACTCGCTCGATCCCCGCCTTCCGGGCACGCTCGGCTATCAGGCGACCAACGAGCTTCGCCTCGTCGCCCTTCTTCTGGCTGGCCGTCTTCAGCTCCTTTTCGAGGCTGGAGGCTGCCGCCAGCGTCTTGCCGGACGTGTCGTCGATCACCTGGGCGTAGATGTTGTTGAGGCTGCGGAAGACGGCCAGGCGCGGACGCTCGGGCGAACCCGAGAGGCGAAGCCTGATCCGCTCGTGCCGCTTGTGGCGCGCGCCTCCGCGGCCGGCGACCTGCGTCATCGTCCTGATTCCTTCGTCAGTGGGCTCACTTCTTGCCGCCGATCTTGCCGGCCTTGCCGGCCTTGCGGCGGATCTGCTCGCCGAGGTAATGAACACCCTTGCCCTTGTAGGGCTCAGGCTTGCGTGCGGACCGAACCTGAGCCGCGACCTGCCCGACCAACTCCTTGTCTATCCCGGAGACCGAGAGATGGGTCGGATTCTCGACATCGAAGGTTATGCCGGCCGGCGGCGCGATCTCGATCGGGTGGCTGTAGCCGAGGTTCAGCTGCAGCTTGTCCCCGACCTTGGCGGCGCGGTAGCCGACGCCGGTGATCTCGAGCGGCTTGCGATAGCCGTCGGTCACGCCGATCACCATGTTGGCGACGAGCGTCCGGGTCAGGCCGTGCAGCTGCTTGTGGGGCTTGGCCTCGGTGGGGCGCTCCACGACGATCGTGGAGCCTTCCATCGAGACTCGCATGTCGGGGTGGAGGACGCGACTCAGCGTGCCCTTGGGCCCCTTCACGGTGATGTCCCGTCCGACGATGGAGACATCGACGCTCGGCGGAACGGTGATCGGGAGCCGTCCAATACGCGACATCGCCGCCTACCAGACGTAGGCCAGGACTTCACCACCGAGCTGGGCCTTGTGGGCCTGAGCGCCGGTCATGATGCCCTGGCTGGTGCTGACGATGACGAGGCCGAGTCCACCGAGCACCCGGGGGATCTCGGTCTTGCGCGCATACACGCGCAGGCCGGGTTTGCTTATGCGCTTCAGGCCCGATACGACAGGGGCCTTGCCGTCGACGTACTTGAGCGTGACGCGAAGAACCTGGCGAGCGCCCTCATGTTCCTCGTTGACCTCGGCGATGAAGCCTTCCTCCAGGAGGATTCGGGCGATCTGCCGCTTGGTCCGCGAGGCCGGGACGACCACGTCCGCGTGCCGCGCCCGCGACGCGTTGCGGATGCGGGTCAGCATGTCTGCAATCGGATCGGAGACGTTCATATCTCTACCAACTCGACTTGGTGACGCCGGGCAGCTCGCCGAGAAGCGCTCGCTCTCGGAAGCAGATGCGGCACAGTCCGAACCGACGGATGAAAGCGCGCGGCCGACCGCAGACGAAGCAGCGGTGATAGGTTCGCACCTTGAACCGCGGCGTTCGCTTCGCCTTCGCGATCATCGATTTCTTGGCCATTGCTTCTCCCTCCCCGCGCCTAGCCGGCGAAGGGCATGCCGAGGAGCTCGAGCAAACGCTTCGATTCCTCGTCGGTCTTTGCCGTCGTCACGATGCTGATCTCCAGCCCGCGGAGACGGTCCACCTTGTCGTAGTCGATCTCTGGGAACGCCAGTTGCTCCCGAAGCCCCAGTGAGTAGTTGCCGCGCCCGTCGAAGGACTTCGCCGGGACACCGTGGAAGTCGCGCATGCGAGGCAGGGCGAGCCGCGTCAGCCGTTCGAGGAAGTCCCACATTCTGTCGCCCCGAAGGGTCACTCGGGCGCCGATCGTGTTGCCGGTCCGCAGGTGGAACTGCGCAATAGACCGCTTGGCCTTGGTGGTCACCGGATGCTGGCCGGTGATGGCGGCCAGATCGCCCACGGCGGCGTCGACCGCCTTGGGGTTCGTGAGCGCCTCTCCCAGTCCGATGTTGACCACGATCTTGGACAGGCGCGGAACCTGCATCGGATTCGAGTAGCCGAACTGCTTCTGCAGCGCCGGCACGGCCTCTTCCTTGTAGCGCTGCCGGAGGCTGCCGCTCATGCGTCTGCCTCCAGCTGTTCGCGGCAGTGGCCGCAAACGCGGACGCTGGCGCCGCTGCCGAGTCGCTCGTGCTTGACTCGCGTGACCCGATCGCAGCGCGGGCAGACAAGCATCACGTTGCTGGCGTCGATCGGCATCGGCTTGTCGATGATGCCGCCCTGCTGGGCCGGTGCCTGGGTGTTCTGACTCATCCGGGGCCGAGCCTTCTGGTGGCGCTTGGCGATGTTGATGCCCGATACAACGACCGACAGCGGCCGGCTCGAGACCCGGCGCCAACGACCCGCGGTCTTCTCCTTGGCGACCGGGTTGCGCAGGACGCGGTCCACCTTGCCGCGCTTACCGGCATCCTTGCCGTGCAGCACGACGACGGTGTCGCCGCTGCGGATCTCAGGCACCTTGTTGGACGGGGTGGTCCTGTCCGGAGCCATCAGAGCACCTCCGGCGCGAGAGAGACGATCTTCATGTAGTTGCGATCCCTCAGCTCGCGGGCGACAGGGCCGAAGATGCGGGTGCCCCGCGGGTTGCCCTGGTTGTTGATGAGCACGGCGGCGTTCTCGTCGAAACGGATGTAGCTGCCATCCGGGCGGCCATATTCCTTGGCGGTCCGAACGACGACCGCGCGAACCACGTCGCCCTTCTTGACCGGCGCGTTGGGGATCGCCTGCTTGACGCTGGCGATGATCACGTCGCCGACACCGGCTGTCGTCTTGCGCGAGCGGCCCATGATCCGGATGCACTGGATCGTCCGAGCACCGGTGTTGTCGGCGACCCGGAGTCGCGTGTACTGCTGGATCATTCGGCGGCCTCCCGATCGGCGACGTGCCTCCCCGGGTGGGCCGCGCCGTGGATGGCCACGTCGGTCTCTTCGTCCTCTACCACCGGCTCGACGATGGCGCCCTCACCCGCGCGGGCGACGACGCTCACGAGCCGCCACCGCTTGGTGGCCGAGAGCGGTCGCGACTCCTCGATCAGGACCGTGTCGCCGACACGCGCCTCGTTGTCCTCGTCGTGGGCCTTGAACTTGCTGGTCAAGCGGATGACCCGCTTGTACAGCGGATGCCGCGTCATACGCTCGACGGAGACGACGATCGTCTTGTCCATCTTGTCGCTGACGACGCGACCGACCTTGGTCTTCCTCGTGCCCTGCACTGCTGCTCCTGCCATCGCGTGATCTCCTACGCCGTCCGAGAGCGCTCGTCGCGGCGCTCGCGCTGCACGGTGAGGATCCGCGCGATCGTTCGTCTGGTCCGGGGAATCGAGCTGTAGTCCTTCAGCTGGCGGGTGTTGAGCTGGAAGCGCGCCTGCCACAGGTCCTGCTTGGCCTGGAGAAGCTGCTCGTCGAGCTCCCCGTCAGACAGGGCTCGAACCTTGTCAATGTCCATCTGCCAGGCCTTCCTTCAAGACGACTCTGGTAGCAACCGGAAGCTTGTGGCTGGCGAGACGCATGGCCTCGACCGCCTCGACCTGGTCCACGCCGGCCATCTCGAACAGGATTCGGCCGGGCTTGACCACGGCGACCCAGTGGTCTGGCGCGCCCTTGCCGGAGCCCATTCGCGTTTCGGCCGGCTTCTTGGTCGCCGGCTTGTCGGGGAAGACACGTATCCAGATCTTGCCGCCGCGCTTGACCGAACGGGTCATGGCACGTCGGGCGGCCTCGATCTGGCGGCTGGTAATCCAGGCCGGCTCGAGCGTGGCAAGGCCAAAGTCCCCGAAAGCGACCGTGGTGCCGCCCTTGGCGATGCCGGACATCCGGCCTCGCTGAACCTTGCGGTGCTTGACGCGCTTGGGCATCAACATGGCTACGCCCCCGTCCCGACGACGGCTGGCTGGACGACCGCCTCGCGGCGCGGCTTCTCGCCCGGAACCTCACCCCGGTAGATCCAGACCTTCACGCCGATCCGACCGTAGGTCGTCAGGGCGTGAACCTGGGCGTAGCTGATGTCGGCGCGGAGCGTTCCGAGCGGGATTCGGCCTTCCTTGTCCCACTCGCGGCGGGCCATCTCGGAGCCGCCGAGGCGACCCGCGACGGCGATCTTCACGCCCTTGGCGCCGGCCTTCATCGTTCTCTGCACGGCCTGCTTCATCGCCTTCTTGAAGGCGATCCGGCGCGCCAGCTGCTGGCTGATGTTGGTGGCGACGAGGTAGGCGTCGAGCTCCGGCTGGCGGATCTCCTTGACCTCGAGCTTGACCTTGCGCTTGGTCAGCGCACCGACCTGCTGCCGAAGCAGCTCGACGTTGGCGCCGCCCTTGCCGATGACGATCCCCGGCTTGGCGGTATGGATCGTGACCGTGACGTGGTTGATGCCACGCTCGATCTCGACCCCGCTGACGCTGGCGCTGGCGAGCCGGCGGGTCACCAGCTCCGTGTAGTCCTTGTCCGCGTACCACTTCGCCGTCCAGGTGCGCGACACACCCAGCCGGAAGCCGTACGGGTGAACCTTGTGACCCATCTAGGCCTCCCGGTCTTCGACGACGATGGTGATGTGGGTCATGGGCTTGTGGATCGGGAAGGCCCGACCTTGTGCCCGGGGCTGCCAGCGCTTGATCACGCCGGGGCCCATGTTCGCCTGGGCGTCTGCCACGACCAGGTCCTCCGCGGATAGGTTGTGGTTGTTCTCAGCGTTGGCGGTCGCGCTCTTGAGCACGCTGGCAACGTCGCGGGCGGCCGCCTGCGGCATGAACGCGAGGAGAGCGGCGGCCTCCTCGACCGGCTTGCCCTTGATCGCGTCGGTGACGAGTCGGGCCTTTCGCGAGGAGCCCATCAGGTACTTGGCTGTGGCGGAAACGCGCACTTCCTAGGCTCCTACTTGAGTGCGACCGAACGCTCGGTGTGCTTCCCATGCCCGCGGAAGGTGCGGGTTGGGGAGAACTCGCCGAGCCGGTGGCCCACCATGTTCTCGGTCACGTAGACCGGGATGTGCTTCTTGCCGTTGTAGACGGCGACGGTGTGCCCGATGAAATCCGGGAAGATGACCGACGCCCGAGACCAGGTCTTGACGACCTTCTTCTCGTTGTGCTTGTTCATCGCCTGGACGCGGCCGAGGAGCCGCGACTCGACGAACGGTCCCTTCTTGACCGAACGCGACATGCTTCTCTCTCCTCTGCCCTAAGCCTTGCGATGCCGCGAGCGGACGATGAGCCTGCTCGACGGCTTCTTGCCAAGGCGTGTCCGATAGCCCATGGCGGGCTTGCCCCATGGAGTCTTGGGCGGCATACCGGTGGGCGACTTGCCCTCGCCACCGCCGTGCGGATGGTCCCTGGGGTTCATGACGACGCCGCGGACTTCGGGCCGCTGGCCCATGTGCCGAGCACGCCCCGCCTTGCCCAGGCTTTGGTTCTCGTGATCGAGATTGCTGACCTGGCCCACCGTTGCCATGCAGCGCAGGCTGACCCGGCGAACCTCCCCCGACGGCAGGCGGACCTGCGCGGAGTCGGCCTCCTTGGCCAGCAGCTGAGCCGCCGCGCCCGCCGAGCGGACGATCTGGCCGCCCTTGCCCGGCACTAGCTCGATGTTGTGGATCGTGGTGCCGAGCGGGATGTTGGCGAGCGGAAGGGCATTGCCGACGCGCGCCTCCACCTCGACGCCGGCGACGACGACGTCGCCGACCTTGAGGCCGCTGGGCAGGAGCATGTAGCGCTTCTCGCCGTCGGCGTAGTGGAGCAGGCCGATTCGGGCCGACCTGTTCGGGTCGTACTCGATCGTGGCCAGCTTCGCCGGCACGCCGAACTTGTCCCTCTTGAAATCGATGATGCGGTAGTGCTGCTTCTCGCCGCCGCCGCGATGGCGGACCGAGATCCGGCCGAGGTTGTTGCGGCCGGAGCCGCGCTTCTGCGACTCCAGGAGAGGCTTGTACGGTTCCTTGGTGGTGACCTCCTCGAACGTGGACCGGGTCATGAACCGGCGGCCCGCCGAGGTCGGCTTATAGCTACGCAACGGCATGTCAGACGGCCTCGAAGAACTCGATCTTCTGGCCGGGGGCCAGCGTCACGATCGCCTTGCGCCACGGGGTCGTCCGGCCGCCGACGCGGCTCCGGCGCATCCCGCCGCGCTTCTCCTTTGACTTGGTAGTCAGGACGTTCACCGACGCGACCTTCACCTTGAAGATCTCCTCGATGGCGGCTTCGATCTGGATCTTGTTGACGTCATCGCGGACGGCGAACGTGTATTTGCCACGCTGCGACTCGTCCATCGACTTCTCGCTGATGACGGGACGTAGGATGATCTCGTGCGCTGACAGGCTCACGCGTACACCTCTTCCATCTTGCTCAGCGCGGGCTGCTCGATCAGGACCGTGTCCGCGTTGAGCAGAGCCACGACGTTGAGCGAGTCGGCGCGGATGACCTCGACCCGAGGCAGGTTCCGCGCGGAGAGGATCAGGGCCTCGTCGGTCCCGGGCGCGACGATGAGGATGCGGCCGTCCGCCCGCCCGAGGGCGTCGAGGACTTCGGCCAGGTCGCGCGTCCGGGGCCCTTCGAGCCCGAACCCGTCGACGACGCGGATGGCATCGTCGTCGAGCTTGGCTGTCAGCGCACCGCACAGCGCGAGCCGCCTCATCTGACGCGGCAGCCGTTGGGCATAGGAGCGCGGGTGCGGTCCGAAGACCACGCCGCCGCCTTCGAACTGCGGCGAACGGGCCGAACCCTGACGGGCGCGACCGGTCCCCTTCTGCCGGTACGGCTTCTTGCCGCCGCCGGCGACCTCGCCGCGCTTCTTGGTGTCGTGAGTGCCGAGATGGCGTCCGGCCAGCTGGGCCGTAGCCACCTGGTGGAGCACGGCCGTGTTGATCGGCGCGGAGAAGAGCTCCTCAGGGAGCTCTACCTCGCCGATCGCCTCGCCGGTGCTCGAGTAGAGCGTCGTCGTCGGCATCGCTAGGCCTTCTTCACGAGGAGAAGCCCGTTCAGAGAACCGGGGACGGCTCCTTTGACGAGCAGCAGGTTGCGCTCGGCGTCCGCGCGGACGACGCGCAGCTTCTTGACGGTGGCACGGGCGTCGCCCATATGACCGGCCATGCGCATGCCCTTGTAGACCCGGCCCGGCGTGGTGCCGGGGCCGATCGATCCGGGGGCGCGGTGGTGGTCGGAGCCGTGAGTCTTGGGACCGCGCTTGAAGTGGTGGCGCTTGATGTGGCCGGAGAAGCCCTTGCCCTTCGAGACGCCCGTCACGTCGACGATGTCACCGGCCGCGAACAGGGTCACGTCGAGCTTCTGGCCGACGGTGTAGGCCGGCTCGTCCGAGCCCTCCAGGCGGAACTCGCGTAGAACGGCGAGCTTCGGCAGGTTCTTGAGCTGCCCCAGCTCGGGCTTGTTGAGCTTGCCAGACTCCTCGATCCCGACCTGGACGGCCGTGTAGCCGTCGCGCTCGGGCGTCCGGACGCGGGTGACCGTGTTCGGCTCCACGGCGACGACGCTCACGCCGATCATGGTTCCGTCTTCCTGGAAGATCTGCGTCATGCCGACCTTGCGGCCGATGAGTCCTATCGTCATCGCACTCGCTCGCTGATCCGGCTCATGCCGGCGTTGGCTTCTGCGCGCGCTCGCTCACGCACACGAGTGCGCTCGCTCACGTGCTCGTCGCCTGGCAGGCGGCCCTCCGAGGGCCAAGGCCGCTGTCCCCGAGGCCATTGGCCCGAGGATTGAGCGGTGAGATGCTGTTGGCACGAAACGTCGTTCATCGCCGCCCTACATCTTGATTTCTATGTCGACGCCCGCGGCGAGCGAGAGTCGCATCAGGGCGTCCACCGTCTTCGAGGAAGGCTCCAGGATATCCACGAGCCGCTTGTGCGTGCGGATCTCGAACTGCTCCCGGCTGTCCTTGTCGATGAAGGGCGAGCGAAGGACGGTGAACTTCTCGATGCGCGTAGGCAGCGGAACGGGACCGACGACATCCGCGCCGGTCCGCTGAGCCGTCTCCACGATCTGCGCCGCCGACTGATCCAGCAGCCGGTGGTCGTAACGGCTACTCGGCGATTGAGGTGATGGCCCCGGCGCCGACGGTGCGGCCACCCTCGCGGATGGCGAAGCGCTGGCCGACTTCGAGGGCGATGGGGGTGATGAGCTCGACGGTCATGTCGACGTTGTCGCCGGGCATGATCATCTCGGCTCCCTCGGGCAGGCCGATGGCGCCGGTGACGTCGGTGGTGCGCAGGTAGAACTGGGGCCGGTAGCCGTTGTAGAAGGGGGTATGGCGGCCGCCCTCCTCGCGGGACAGGACGTATACCCTGGCCACGAACCTGGTGTGGGGCTTGACGCTGCCCGCCTTGGCCAGGACCTGGCCGCGTTCGATGTCGTCGCGCTCGATGCCGCGCAGCAGGCAGCCCACGTTGTCGCCGGCGCGACCTTCGTCGAGGAGCTTCTTGAACATCTCGACGCCGGTCACGACGACCTTTCTGGTGGGCCGGATGCCCACGATCTCGACCTCGTCGCCGACCTTGACGATGCCGCGCTCGATGCGCCCGGTGGCCACGGTGCCGCGGCCCTTGATGCCGAAGACGTCCTCGATCGGCATGATGAAAGGCTTGTCGATGGGGCGCTCGGGAGTCGGGATGTAGGAGTCGACCGCATCGAGGAGCTCCTTGATGCAGCCGTAGGCCGGATCGTCGACGCCGCCCGTCGTTTCGAGGGCCTTTAGGGCGGAGCCGCGGACGATCGGGATGTCGTCGCCGGGGAAGTGGTTCTTGGTGAGCAGCTCGCGGACCTCGAGCTCGACGAGATCGAGCAGCTCGGGATCGTCGACCGCGTCGACCTTGTTGAGGAAGACCACCATGTAGGGGACTTCCACCTGGCGCGCCAGCAGGATGTGCTCGCGCGTCTGGGGCATGGGGCCGTCGGTCGCGGCGACCACCAGGATGGCGCCGTCCATCTGGGCGGCTCCGGTGATCATGTTCTTGATGTAGTCGGCGTGACCGGGGCAGTCGACGTGAGCGTAGTGGCGGTTGGCCGTCTCGTACTCGACGTGGGCGATCGCGATGGTGATGCCGCGCTCGCGCTCTTCGGGAGCGTTGTCGATCGAGTCGAACGCGCGGAACTCGGCCCCGCCCTTTAGAGCGAGGTACTTGGTGATCGCCGCGGTGAGCGTCGTCTTGCCGTGGTCGATATGGCCGATCGTGCCGATGTTGACGTGCGGCTTGGTCCGCTCGAACTTCTTCTTCGCCA
>JBEKPL010000097.1:0-6261 GCA_049520815.1 Candidatus Limnocylindrales bacterium | reverse complement strand
TCCTGTCGGGCGCGCTCTAACAACCTGTTCTGGCAAGGCCAGTGCCAGGCCGTGGGCGTAGGCCGTAGTCGTGAGACGGGCTGACACGAACTCCCGCCCGGCCACAACGATCCGTTCGTAGATGGCGTGGAGCAGCTCGCTTCTGGCCTCCGGGACATCGGCTTGCTGCCAGGTCTCCAGCAGGGCGTGCAGCCACTCCACCGCCCGATCCGCCGGCACACCCACCTGCGCCGTCTGCTCCACCTCCGCCAGTGACGCTCGCAGGATCGCGGCACCAGACCATCGGCGCCCGGTGGCCTCTGGGCCGAATCGGTCAGGATGGCAGTAGCTCGCTCGTTGGCGGCGTTGCTACCATGGCCAGCAGCAGCGCCGAGCCCCAGAGAACTACGGCCAAACGACAGCGAGGATCGGCGCGAGCGGACCGTGCGGCGGGGTGAGGCGCCGGTCGTCGAGCGCCAAGCCGCCGCCCGTCCGCGGATGCGGAAGGGAGACACGACGGTGCCAAGAGCGAGGGGCTCGTGGGCGGTGCTCGACCACCTTCACGCGACAATTCACGCCGCGGGCGCCCGGGGCAAGAACCCCGGTCCTCGCCGAACTGCCAGGATCGAGCCCGTCTTGCTCGTCCACAAGAAGGGGTCAGGGCTCGCCAACTCTCAAGGCCCCACATTCAGTGACAGCCTCGAGCGTGTCGTCAAGTTCGCCGGCATTGGCACGGCTCTGCTTCCCCTTGTCGGACTCGTCGTCCGGATCGTGCGCTTCTGGGGCGTGCCAGGCGGCTTCGATTGGATGCCTCGAGGCCTCGGCCTGGACATCGCCGCCGCGCAGGACGTCACTCACCTAACACTGAGTGGCTTTCATGCTGACTTCGTGCTGGTGCAATGGGTTGTAGCGTGGGTAGTTGCGTGGGCCCTCGTGAGGGTCGTCCTACATGTCTTTCCGGGCGCCAGAGACTGGTTGGAGAGGGTTCGAAGGCACCAACTCGAGTTCCTGCTTCTGATCCTTGGCGTGGCCTTTGCTGCGTCTGCCTTCTACGCCTGGTATTCGTTTCCGATCGTTGGAGCCGCTGCCATGGCCGTCATCACCCTTGTCGGTTGGTGGTTGATCGAGCAAGAGGTGACCAGCCCGGGGCGACCGTCCTGGAACAGCGCGATCGGAGCAGCGCTCGCAGTCGGGCTCGCGGCCGCGGTGGCGAACGGTTCGACCTATTGGCAAGCCCAGGGCGAAGACCTCACGTTCGCGCCCGATCCACAGAGTAGTGCGAACCCCCTGGCCGATGGCTGGTACGGCGAGCTGGGCCGAACCTCCGATCAGGTGTTCCTTACGCGGTGCGACGGGCCCGGCAACGTACTGGTCGTCGCCCCCTCCAGGATCGCCACCATTACTTACGCGTCGGCCCCGCCGCGGACGCGGGATACCGGTTTCCGGAACGGTCCCCTGGAATGGAGCGTGGGCTTCCAGTCGGGATGCAGTTATCCGTAGTAGGCACCGAGGCCGCAGGCGGCTTGCGGGAGCCGCCCCTGCTGTGGGTGGCCAGCGGGTCGGGACGCCTGCGGTGACCCCCTCACCGGCTCGCCCACCGTCGTCCGGCATCGGCCCGGTCACAGAGCGGAGCCCGACCCGACGCGACGTTGGCAATCGACGCTTATCCGCCGCTTATCTCCGCCTTATCCTGACCACTCTAGACTTCGGGATGCGACGGCCGCTCTGCCCCCCACAGCGGCCAGTCACCCCGGCCCTCGCCGCCTACCCCCCTCGGACGGCGAGGGCTTCTTCTCGGTCAGACCCCGATGGCTTCGGCCACCTCGCGCCAGGCTCGATCCTCCTGGCCCTCAAGCCGGCGCAGATAGACGGTCGTCACCGCCAGGCTCGAGTGGTCCAGGAACGCGCTGACGTCCTCGATCGACTCACCAGAATCCCGGCGCAGTCCGTCCGGAGCGGCCGATGCCGTGGACCCAGGCGAGGACGTCGCCTGGCTTCACCCTGTCCGGTGTCTAGCCAAGGTCGGCGAAGAACGGCCACAACATCCGGCTGTAGGACTCGACCGTTCGGCGGGAACCAGAGCGGTTCCCCTTCTCGACGAGGAAGGCGTAGAGAGCCTGGTCCCAGGCCGACGGGTCTCCGCTGGCAAGGGCGGGCAAGGGTTGAGCGGTCATCGTGGGCGCTTCGGGTGCGATCTGATCGCCCACATGAGTCACTCGGCCGCCCGCCGAAAGCAAGTCACTATCGGGGCATCGCGGTGCCGCCGCGCTCGCGCGCAAGTGCTGCCTGTGCGAAGCAGGGTGCTGAGGCGCAGCCGCGCCCTCGCGACTTGCAGGCCATGGGGGCGTTCCTGGTAGCACGATCGGGGCGTTGACAAGCCCCTAGGCTCGCCGATACTCATCCGAGTTCTGTCGGAACTCGGGTCTTCAAGGAGTCGGTCTGCTCTGGTAATCAACAAGTGCGTGCCGCTGCTGGCCCCTCGGCTCGCCCTGGCCGGCGTGCTGACCGTCGTCTACGCGTGGAGGCAGTCTCGATACCAGGCGTACTGGAACCTGCCGAGGTCCTGAGGGTAGGGGCGGGGACCGGACGACAGACCTGCGGGCCGCGCACGTTCCGAGGAGGGATGGACCATGAAAAGGGCGTTGAGGGTCCTGGCCGCGGGCCTCCTGGTGTGCCTGATCCCGGTCTCGACCTCGAGCTGCGGCCCCTGTTGCGCCTTGCCACCCGAGCCGGTCGACCCCAGCGCGGTCGCGAGCCTCGCGGCCCCAGTTACGGGCTCCGACGCGCAATCCATTCAGACCCGGCCCCGCGGCGGCAACCACTACTACAACGAGGTCCGGGGCGACAGCTGGATCGCCCTGGTGGACTGCTACGAGGTGTTCGAGGCAGTCTTCGAGACGCGCATGCCCGACACCGACAGCCTCACGATCGGCCCCGCCCGGGCCCGGTCGGCCGCGGAGAGCTACGTGGAGGAGGCCGGGTTCGTGGCGAGCGGTGACCTGGCGCGCTACCGGGTGTCCACCGAGGAGGTCCACCAGGCCGGAGTGGCCCTGATCGATGTCACGTTCTCGCCCCCCGACGCCACGCTGACGCCGTTCCCCGGCGCCACAGGCGCCCAAGAGTGGTGGCACGACCTCGAGGTCCTGGTGAACGGGTCGAGCGGCCTGGTCTTCGCGCTGGTCGATCACGCCAACGAGTGCGTAAGCGGAATCCGTGCGCCCGTCCTCGGTCGAGGCCGCGCGGCCGCGCTGGCGCAGTCGGCGGCCTCCAGGCCGGGCCTGGTGCTGGTGTCGGCCGAGCTGCAGATGGACCTCTCCGGCGGCTCGCAGCGTTCGTACTGGGAGATAGGCCTGGGCTCATCCGGGTCGCCGGCCTCGGCAACCGGCACGGTAACGGTCACCGTGGAGGTCGATGCGAACACGGGCGAGGCGAAGGTCCAGTCGTGAGCTTCCCTGCCCGTTTCGGTTAGGGGGAGCCGCGGATCGCCTTCGAGGAGCGCCGGTGGTTACAAGCATTTGCCTTTGGCTACCATGGAGCCGATGGTCGCGTACCTGGCGCCTACGGGGTGCTGCTGGTTGTTCTGTCTGTCGGGACGCTCTACGCAGTCAGCCCCGACTTCCGGGCCGTGTTTGACAGAACGGTCACGCCGTCCTGCACGGTCGGGCTTAACGGGGCTGCCGTCAGCGTGACCGTGCAGGGCTCGGGCGCCCAGGCACAGTGCAACTCGTTCCTTCGCACAACTACCAACGGCGGCAACTGGTATCTGTATTCGGGTGGCCAGCAGCCCGCTGGGGCATCCATCTGCCAGATTCGCTACCTCGGAGACCTATGGACCGTGCGCGACAACGGCGCGCTCAACGTCTACGGCAGCGGCATCTGCACCAACCTAGCCAACCTGGCGAACGGAATCCCTCTGGCTACGAGGACCGCTGCGCCCACGATCAAGGTGCCGCCGAATCAGGTGTACGCGGTTTGTGGGCTGCGAGTGGCAGACCATGACGCGACGGTCCTTATGGATCTGGACGAATGTACCGCGTTCGAGCGGGATTACCCACCGGCGGACCCATGCAGCATCGAACCGTCGCCGCAGGGTTAGGTCGGATCGTTCGGCCGGATCAAAACGGGGCCCCGACCGCCGGTCGGGGCCCGACATGCCGCTTGGTTCGAAGCGATAAAGAGCCGCACCTTGCGAGCTAGTTGACCGTCAGGTTGGTCGGGGCGGTCACCTTGTTCGCGGGGTCGTTGATGTTCGTGATGTCGAACTGGATCTCGTAGACGATGCCGTTGTCGCTGGTCTTGGCCAGGATCGACATGCTGACAGGGTAGCCGCCATTCTGGGCAATCCAGACGTCGGCCGTCCACGTGGCGCCCGTGACGTTCAGCATCATCCCGTACGCAGCCAGAGCCGAGGCTGACGCCTGATAGTGGTCCGTGCCCACCTTGTTCTTGGTTTCGGACCCGACCTTGTTGTAGCCGCTGATGACGGAGGGGTCGACGATGTTCTGGAACATCTGGATCGGCGAGAGCGAGTCGGTCATGCCGGTACCCTCGACCGCAGACTTCACAAAGCCGCCGGTGTCGCCGACGTCGAGGTAGTCGTAGCCGCCGATCTCGATGACATGGAAGCCGGTCATGCTGATGTCGGCGGCCTTCGCCGGCTTGACGATCATCGTCCCGCTATACGTGAACGGGGCGTTGCCGGAAGGCGCCGGACCGCCGAGCATCGCGAGCGTGGAACCGAGATCGCCTCCGGCGAGGGTCATGCTGAACGTGTAGCTGCCGATCGTGGAGAAGGCGTCCGCCGCTCCGCTGAGGGCTGAGCCGCCGCTGTTGCCGCCGGCGTTGGCCGAGGCGGAGTTGCCGCCGTTGTTGCTGCTTCCCGGCGCCGCTGTGGCGGAGCTGCCGCCACAGGCGCTCAGGGCAATCGCCATGACCGTCAGCAAGATGAGCGGGCCGCGGCCCTGCCTTTGAGCAAACCGCAACATTCCGGACCTCCCCTTGTCCCTTGTGGGGCCGGCTGAGGGTGGCCGACTTCGGGGCGACAGGCGCCCGAGCCTGAGTAGCGCCGGCATCGCGACCAAGTTATCACGACCAGCCCAAACTACCCGCTCGGGCAGGGGACGCCAGAAGCATCCCAACGTCTGTGCTGGGCGGGCAGGAACGGAGTGAGCCCCATCCACCTCAGCTTGCTGACACCATGTGCGGATCGTGGCAGTCACCCGGAACGCGCAATCCGAGCACGCAAAGTAATGCTCACCGACTAGGGGTCTCGTGCCCGGTCGGGGTGCTGAAGGACCGCAGCCAACTCGCGGGACGGGGTCACTCGGGAGGGTTCCAGAAGTAGTCGCAGCGACATTCCTCGGCCTCGCACCCCTCTACGGGCAGCAACCTCTCGGCTTCGTCCGCGGTGTAATACCTCTTCTCGCGAACAGCCGAGCACGGACCGCAGGGCGGGGGCCTGTCGGGCCCTCT
The DNA here is from genome assembly GCA_049520815.1 of Candidatus Limnocylindrales bacterium. Lineage (GTDB taxonomy): Bacteria > Chloroflexota > Limnocylindria > Limnocylindrales > CSP1-4 > Fen-1039. The sequence continues at coordinate 810 of JBEKPL010000097.1, read as the reverse complement.
GATCTCGATCATCCATCCCTGATGCCTGGCTGTATCGAGGATGTTGCGGCGCCGCGGGTTCTGGTCCGTTGGTGGCCTCATGGCAGGCTGCTCCTTTGTGCGGGCGGCCGCTGGGGAGTCCCGCCGCTCTGCCCCCCAGAATCGGCCCGACGCTGCTTGTTGGCAACAACTATTAGCGGACCGGTAGTAGTCCTACCTTCGCGGAGTTCCGGCGCGGAGTTCCATGCGCAATTCTGGGGCAGTCCTAACGCTCATACCGCGGGCCTTTGGCAGCCGCATCTTCTGTGGTCTACGCCTTCGACGCGGCAACGTCGAGGTTCCTCGCCACGACGCACGCCTGGTGGTGTGGGCCGCACGTGGGCGTCTTCCAGCCGGACGAGATTAGACGGCTGTTAGATCGTGCGGGCGTGCGGAGCCGCTCGGGCCACCGACCTCCCGCCTTCCCGGCATCAACCGACGCCGGCCAGCCTGACGGATCAGGGCGCGACCTACGATGCGGACTAGTACCAGCACAGGCTGGGCTCGACTCCCTTCGGTCGGTTCGGCTCCCACCGTGCGTTCCCGACGTGTGGCCGAGACGACCAACTAGCTCTTCTTGGGTCGCGGACTCGCGGACGGAGCGACGGCCGTCTCAGCTGCGGCTGGGGCGCCCTGCGCGGACTGCGCCTTCTTGTCCTTCTGCGCCTTCTTGTCCTTCTGCGCCTTCTTGTCCTTCTTTCTGGCCATGACGTTCTCCTCGATGCGGTGGTCGGTCTGGCACGCTAGGGCTCGCCGACCAAGCCTGAGTGTAGGCGTGCTCTCGGTTGCACC
>JBEKPL010000096.1:0-6427 GCA_049520815.1 Candidatus Limnocylindrales bacterium | reverse complement strand
CGTCTCGCGCAGCAGCTTGAGCGCGACGACCTGCCCCGTCTCTTCGTCGCGGGCCTTCCAGACGATCCCCATACCGCCCCGGCCGAGTTCCGATAGGAGGGTGAAGCGCTCAGTCATGGGTGTAGAGCTCGGCGAAGGCGAGGAGGATGCTGAGGTCACCCCCCCAGCGGGCACAGAACTTCTGACCAGACAGAAGCAGCTGGTTGCCACAGGTCGGGCAAGACATCGCTGTCATCTCCTCCCTCGGCGCCGCTCTTCTCGTCCATCGACCCAGGAATGATTGGCGCTGGCCAAATCTCGGTACTGCCACCAGCTATCCGCAAATACGAACTCGCCATGTCTGCGCGAGACGGAGCTGTGGGCGACAACGATGTCGCAACGCGGGTCGCGTCCGACGCTCCAGACCCGGCCCGCCGGAAGGCGAATCTCGCGATCCTTGAGCGCGGCGACGAGTTCTGGTCTCTCGCTCAACTTGCGTCCCTACCTGGTGGTCACTTCGTATGGGCATCACGACTGGAGGGGGGTGGACGCATCCCCTTGTGACGAGGAGTCTAGAAGGCCACCGAGGACCCAACAATACCGCGGTCGGTGCGGGCGGCAACGACCGCGAGCCGCACGGAGGGCCTTGAGTGGCCCCGAGCCGCAGTACGATTGGTCCGGCAGGGAGGGTAGGTCGTTCTCATCTGCTGAGTCTTTAGGCGGTATGGCGCGGGCTGCCAGGAGGTCTTCGGTGGGCTTCACGCTTGTGGAGGAGCTCGGCAAGGGCGGGATGGGGGTGGTCTGGCGGGCACGGGACGATCAGACCGGGCAGATCGTCGCCCTCAAGCTGCTGCGCGACGTATTCGTAGAGGATGCTGAGTACCGCGTTCGGTTCGAGCACGAGCTGGACATCGCGCGACGCATCAACTCGGCCCACGTCGTGAAGGTTCTAGGCTTTGGGGCGCGCGAAGGCGTTCCCTACATCGCCTTCGAATTCGTGGACGGCCCGTCCCTGCGCCAGCTGCTGGTTCAGCACGGTCCGTACGACTGGTCCGAGGTGCGAGCGCTGTTGCTCCAGCTCGCCGAAGGTCTTGCCGATGCCCACGCCGCCGGCGTGATCCACCGCGATGTGAAGCCATCCAACGTTATGGTGGAGACTGACGGCACTGCCAAGCTCGCCGACTTCGGCATCTCTCGCGCCATAGACATGACCCGGGTCACCAAGGCGAGCGGCGTACTGGGGACACCGGCGTATCTGGCGCCCGAAGGGCCCATTGATGCCCGCTCCGACCTGTATAGCCTGGGCGTCGTCGCCTTCGAAATGCTGACTGGCAGTCAGCCGTTCGAAGGCTCCACGTATCAGGAGGTTCTGGTCGCCCACCTGCGCAAGGCGCCCGATCTTACGAAGGTGCCCACAGAGGCCCGTCCGATTATCTCGTGGCTTCTCGCCAAGGGTCCCGACTCTCGGCCTCAGACCGCCCGCCAACTGATCCGTGTGCTCATGGGCGAAGAGCCAATCCCGGTCGCCTCACCGATCGCGGCGAATCCCGTAGGCGTCGGCACGGCCGCGGATCAGACAACAATGGTGGCACCTCGGTCGCCGTCCGACTGGTCGAGCGTTACATTCGGCGGCGGGCGCACAAGGAGCGCACCCACGACCCGGCGTATGCCAACCGCCGCGATCGCGGGCATAGTCGCCGTGGTTGCCATCGTGGGCGTGGTCCTGGGTGCGGCGGCTCTACAGTCTGGCCGAGGTTCGCCTCCAAGCCAGGCCGCGTCAACGGGGCCCGTTGCGTCGACCGCCCCGGTCGTGGCTCAGACCGCGACGAATTCCACGCCGACTCCCGCCAACGTCAAGACGCAGCTGCCCGGCGCCCCGACGGGCGGGTGGCTGGGCCTCAGTTCGCTCGACGAGGAAGCGCTCGGGGACACGGGCTGCCAGTTGCCCGACGGCCGGGTCATCGTCTTCTCCACGAGCTCGAGCGGGCCACACGCAACGTCGCTGAACTCATGGGTCGTCGACCCGAACACCGGCGAGATCAGCGGCGGCCCGACGATGAAGGCGACCCAGGCCATACCGGGCGTGGCCGCGCTCAGCGATGGGTCGGTGATGGTGGCGGGCGGCTGGCAGGGGGCTAACCCGGTGGCCAGCGCCGAGATCCTCGACGGCTCGAGTGGGCAATGGATCGCCCTCCCGCCCATGGAGACGCCCCGCTCCCAGGCCACCGTCACCGACCTGGGCAACGGCCGCGTCCTGGTTGTGGGCGGTTGGATCCGGAGCAACGGCAGCGATGCGTGGACGGCCACCGACACGGCCGAGATCTACGACAGGGCCTCGAACACGTGGGTCTGGACGCACGCAATGTCGACGGCCCGCGCGCTTGCGACGGCCACCAAGCTGGAGGACGGGCGGGTGCTCGTAGCGGGCGGAGACCAGGCATGGTCGAGCAGCAGTGCCCAGCAGGTCTTGAGTTCGGCAGAGATATACAACCCTTCCGACGGCTCGTGGTCTGGGGCCGGCAATATGTCGGCTCCGCGGGCCGCCGCCTCAGCCGGTCTCTTGCCGAACGGGCATGTCCTGGTGGCCGGTGGATGGGCCAATGGGAACAAGTACGGCATGGCCAGCGTGGACCAGTTCGATCCGAACGCCGGCTGGTCCAGGGTCGGCGACATGCCCGGGCCCCACGCTCAGGGTCGCCTGGTTACGCTCAGGGACGGTCGGGTCTTGATGATGGCCGGCCTCGATTCCGCGGGCAAGGCGACGCCGACGGTCGAGCTGTATAACCCGAACACCTCGACCTGGGTCCGAACCGGGAGCCTTCAGCAGGGCATCTACTGGCCGGCGGCGGTCGTCCTCAGTGACGGACGTGTACTTGTGGTGGGGGGTTGGAACGACACCGCGGCCACACACTTAGTACAGATCTATGGCCCGCCTCAGCGGTAGCGATGCGCCGATCCAGGTCGCGGGTGAGTCAATGTGGTGAGGCGTCATGACCTTTACGTCTTCGCGCCAGCTCGCGGCCTTTCGGAGGGAGGCTGCGTCCGGTCCACCGCTCGCCGGTGCCAGGGACTCAGCGCTAGCGGGTAGCGGCTTCTGACCCCAGTCCCCCGCCTGCCAGGCGGCGTCGGCCATCTTGGCCTGTCCCGAGTAAGAGGGATGGAAGTAGTCGTACGTGCTCAGGTCGGCGACTGTGAAGTCCCGCTCGGCAAGTACGTCACCGTTGCTCGTGCAGTGCAGCCTGCCCGACGGGCCATCGCTTGATTCAATCGCTTCGCATGCACGGATCAGGCTCGCGTCATATCGCGCCAGGATCGATTGCGCCTGCTTCATTGAGACGGGGCTGTCCGCACCCAAGAACGGCGCGCAACGACGTGAGTTCTGAGGGGTTGCAAAGAAGGACTTCGTCGAGGGATCGGCTTGGGTAATCGTATGGAAATGGCCGAAGTCTGGGACGGACAGCATCAGGATGCGGCTGCCGGGCGGAAGCCCATCTCGCAGAATCGCGATCGCGGCATCCAGCTGAGCCTCAAAGGCAGCCGGGTCTGTCTTGGGCTGATCGCACAGGTCGTTGGTGCCAAGCTCGAAGGTGACATAGACGGTGGCACCTGGAGAGAGGTTCTGAGCCGCCCGGACGACGAGGTTAGCCTGGCGCACGGCGTCGCTCATCTTCATTCGTGAGGTCGCCGCGTCGACAACAGTCAGAGAAGCGCCTAGGGCATCGAAGCGCTCCCGCAGGCTGAGTATGCCGTCACCCTTCCCAGTGCCGAGGACCCATGAGGACTGGACGTTGTCCTGGTGGTGAGGCAGGTCCGGCGAGACGTCGTAAGCCTGACTGTACGAGTCGCCGATGGCTGCAAGCATGGCCGGAAGCGGCGGCATGATGGCGGAGCTTGCCGCCGGCGCACTCGACGGACCGCCACTTTGCATGGAGCCGGCGGACGCGGCCGGGATCGAGGCGGCCGGGATCGAGGCGGAGGTCCCCGCTGCGGGGCCGGGGCTCCGCGAGCCTGCCATGAGACCGCTGGTGAGAACGGCCCATACGAAGACGGACAGCAGCACGAGCAAACCGAACCCGACCAGGAGGGAATGTGGCCCGCGACGCCGCCCGAGTGGGCCTCTGCCCTCAGCCACCAGCGAAGAGGGCTACCGACCCGGATCTGTCATGCCGACCGGCGCGCCGACTAGCAGCTGCCATGACACGCTTCCCCGGGAGTGCCACTTGTACTCTCGAATGAAACGTACTGACTGACATCCAGCGTTCCTCCGCGCAATTTCGATAACCAACCTAGGCCCGTCACGAGCCACCACAGCGAGGCGCCACCTGCCGGGATCGAGCCGGTTCGTTCCACTCCACCCTCCGCTTCGATCGCCCCGGCAGCCCGGTGGCGCAGGCAGGTGAAGAGCCATCAACCTGATCGCGAGTCTAGTAGAGGCCCCAGCTCCGAACAATCCCGCCCGCCGAACAAGAAACGAACAATCGCCTGGGTTTCGATCGGAGCACGGGCGGGGCTCGACGATCCTGCCGATCCTCAAGAGCCGGTCAGGTCAAGTCCCAGGCCTGATTGCCAATAACGATGAGCTGCGTGCCCAGGTCGCTGACCCACGCCGGGTTACGTTGTGCTCATCATTGCGAGACTAGCAGCCCGTAACGGAACCGGCTGTCACGCCCTGGCAGAGGCTGGACTTGTCGATCCAACCGGCGTTGAGGACGTCCGTCAGGTTGGCCTTCGTGATCGCAGTCGGGGTGAGGAAGATCGAGCTGAGGGTGTTGCCGCCCGGGGACTTGAACGGCGCGACGCCCGCGACCTTGTCGATGGTGGTGCCGCCGCACATCGCGACGGCCGCGTCCCCGGCGGCCTTGCCAAGCGCTCGAGGATCCTTCCAGACGTCCACCGTCTGGGTCCCGAGAGCGATCCGGTTGAGAGCGGCAGCGTCGCCGTCCTGGCCGGAGACGGGCACGGTGCCCGCCATCCCCTGAGCCTTTAGGGCAGCAACCACGCCGCCGGCCATGCCGTCGTTCTCGGCGAGGACTGCGTCTACCTTGTTGTTGCTCTTGATAAGGAACTGCTTCATCTCGGTCTGGGCGTTGGCCGGATCCCAGTTGTCGGTGTAGGTCTCGCCGACGATCTTGATGGCGCCGGACTGGACCGAACTCGTGATGACCTCGTCCATGCCGGTGCGCAGGAAGTTCGCGTTGGCATCGGCCTTGTTGCCCTTGATGATGACGTAGTTGCCCGAAGGCTTTGCAGCGACGACGTACTGGGCCTGGAGGTGGCCGACCTTCACGTTGTCGAAGGTGACGTAGAGGGAGCCCGGATCCTCGATGAGGCGGTCGTAGGCGATGACGCCAACGCCGGCCCGGAGGGCGGCGGTGACGGCAGGCTTGATGGACACACCATCCTGAGCCAGGATGATGACTACCTTGGCGCCTTGGGAGATCAGGTTCGCGACGTTCGTGGTCTGAATGGCAGTGGACGACTTCGCGTCGTTTGAGATGTAGGTGGCGCCGCCAGCGGCGAGAGCGGCCTTGATGGCCGGCTCGTCCCACTTGGCCCAACGCTCTTCCTGGTAGTTGTTCCAGGAAACGCCGACTTTGCATCCCGCCGCGAGGCGGGCAGCGCTGGGGGACGCGCTGGCGACGGGACTCGTGGTGCCCACCGGAGCGTTGGTCGGGGTCGCCGGAGCGCTGGTCGGGGTCGCCGACGCAACGGCCAGTGGTGCAAGGGTAGGCTGCGATGCGTGTTGGGCCGCCAGGAAGCTGGCCGCGAGGCCCACAGCAACGATGCACACCACCAGGCCCACTGCCTCGAGGCCAGCCATCAACGGGATCCGCCTGCGGCGACGGCCGGAATCCGCACCGCCTGGCGTGGAAGCGGCTCGTGGACTGTAGGGAGGCGGGGTGGCGGACTCCCTCCAGGCGGGCACGGGCGGCGTCGGCAGGTGTCTTGCCGGTGCTACCGGCCGGTCAACCTCTGGGGCTTGCCCCGATATGAAGGCCGGCACCTCGGCGGCCCCGAATAGGACCGGCAGCAACTCCGCGCTTCGATGCGGCCGCTGCGCCGGGTCCTTCGCCAGTAGCCAGCCGACGACCGGACGAGCTTCGGGCGGCAGCTTGTCCAGATCCGGCGCCTCGCGAACGTGGCGCAGGATCACTTCCTGATAGGTGCGGCCCTCGAAGGGCACGACACCTGTGAGCATCTCGTAGGCGATGACGCCGAGACTGTAGAGATCGGAGCGCTCGTCGGCGGGACCCTCTGGCGCGAGATAGGCCGGCGTCCCCAGGAGCGTGGACGTGCCGGTGACGCGGGTGAGATCGAGGCCCTTGGCGATGCCGAAATCGGAGATCTTGGCCACCCCATCGGAGCCGATGAGAACGTTGGAGGGCTTGAGATCGCGATGGACGACGCCTGCGGCATGAGCGTCGGCGAGTCCCTGGGCGACTTGGGC
>JBEKPL010000095.1:0-6488 GCA_049520815.1 Candidatus Limnocylindrales bacterium | reverse complement strand
TCCAGTCGGGCTCGCCCACGGCGGGCACGCTGTCGGCGACCCTGGTCGTCGACGACCTGGCCGCTCCGAACACCGCCTTCCAGCTGACCTTCACCAGGCCGGTCAAGCTCTCGACGGTCATTACCCGCCTCGCCATAACCCCTGGGGTCGACGTCTCGATCGTCGGCGACGATCCCACCGATGCCGCGTCCCAGGTCTTCACCATGACCCCCAAGAAGCCCCTGGACTCCAAGGCGATCTACCTCGTCACCATGGCCGACGGCGGCACGGACTCATCCGGGGCGGCGCTCCAGCCGGTGGCGTCCCTGACAGTCCAGACCATGGAGACGCCCGCAGTCACGAACTTCAGGCCCCAGAACGGTGCGATCGTCTACGACACCAACCAGCTGGTCTCGGTCCGCTTCAGCGTACCCATGGACACCAAGGCCACCGCGGCCGCCTTCTCGGTCACGGTCAACGGCCGGGCAGTGGCCGGCAGCCTCTACTGGTCCGAGAACAACACCGTCCTGGCTCTGGCGCCGCGCCGCTCGTTCACTGTCGGCTCCAAGGTCGTCGCCAGAGTGTCCACTGCGGCCATATCATCCACCGGCCTTCACATTTCGAAAGCCGCGAGCGCTACCTTCACCATCTCCAAGCCGAGGACGTACAGAATCGTGTCTGGTGGTGGCGGCGGTGGTGGTGGTGGCGGTGGCGGGGGTGCCGGTGCCTTCGGAGCCGTGGCGGCGCAGTACTACGGCATGGAGACCTACTACCTGGGTCTCTTGAACTGCACGCGTCAGGGCGGCTGGGTCACCTCGAGCGGCACCTGCAGCAGCGAGAGCCACCACACGCTCCCGGCGCAGGGCGCGCTCGCGCTGGATGCGTACATGTCGACCTACGTGGCGCGGCCCTACGCCAAGTACATGGCCGACCGCAACCTGCTGGCCCACAACCTGGCCGGGACGACGGTGCCCTCGCGGTTCGCGGCCGCCGGCTACTCCGGGCCATATGGTGAGAACATCGCGTCGCCCCACCAGGCCGGCAACGGCGGGATGCTGGACTCCCATCTCTACTTCCAGGCCGAGTACTGGTGCCGCTGCGAGCACTACCTCAACATCATGTATCAGCCCTTCCGTCGAGTTGGCATCGGCGTCTACATCTCGAAGTCGATCCGGCTGGTGGTCGACTTCCACGCCTGACGGCTCGGGCACAAGACCGATAACTGGCTGAACGACGATCTCCTGCGCCACGTTCACGACGCTCGAGCTAGCCGCAGAGGGGACTCGTCTTCAGCCGGCCGGCCCAGCTCCGAATCCCGCCGTACCACCGGCGGTCGGCCGCTGCAAATGGCCAGGTGAGTAGCTGATGCTAGACTCCCGCGGATGAGCGGCAATCTGGTGATCGTCGAGTCGCCCGCCAAGGCGAGGACGATCGAGCGATACCTCGGCCCCGGCTACACCGTGCTCGCCTCGTACGGGCATATCCGCGACCTGCCCGAGAATCCGGGCAAGAACCAGCTCGGCGTGGACGTGGACCACGATTTCGCGCCCGCGTACGAGGTCGTCGCGGACCGCAAGAGGCAGCTCTCCGCCATCGTGAGGGCCGCTTCGAAGGCGGACCTGATCTACCTCGCGACGGACCTCGACCGTGAGGGTGAGGCCATCGCCTGGCACGTGGCGGAGGCCGCGAGGCTCGCCCCGGATCGAACGCGCCGGGTCACCTTCTCGGAGATCACCGAGGCCGCGATCAAGCGCGCCTTCGCCGAGCCCCGCTCTATCGACCAGAACCTCGTCGACGCTCAGCAGGCTCGCCGGGTCGTCGACAGGCTCGTCGGCTACACGCTGAGTCCGCTCCTGTGGCGCAAGGTTCGAGCCGGGCTGTCGGCCGGGCGCGTCCAGTCGGTGGCCGTTCGGCTGGTCGTCGATCGGGAACGCGAGATCCGGGCCTTCAGCGCTCGTGAGTACTGGACTCTCAAGGCCGTCCTGGTCGCGCCCAACGGCGAGACCTTCGAGGCGGATCTGATCCGCATTGGAGGCAAGAAGCCCGACATCGGGGACGGCGAGACAGCCGAACGGCATGCAGCCGGTATCAGATCGAGCCGCCCGGTCGTATCGGACGTGTCGATCAAGAAGGTCAGCCGCACGCCGGCTCCGCCGTTCACGACGTCCAGCCTGCAGCAGGAGGCGAGTCGCAAGCTCGGCTTCTCGCCGAAGCGGACGATGAGCGCCGCCCAGAGGCTCTACGAGGGCGTCGAGACCGACGAGGGCCAGGTCGGTCTGATCACCTACATGCGGACCGACTCGGTGGCGCTATCGAGTCAGGCAATGGCCGAGGCGGCTCGGGTCATCGAGGCCCGCTTCGGTCCCGAGTACACGACCCCCCGCGGCCGGGCGTTCAAGACCAAGACCCGCAACGCCCAGGAAGCGCACGAGGCCATCCGTCCGACGTCGTTCCGGCGCGATCCGGAAGCCGCGGCGCGGCGCCTCGGAAGCGACGAGGCGCGCCTCTACCGCCTCATCTGGCAGCGCGCTCTGGCCAGCCAGATGGCGGCCAAGGAGCAGGAGACCACCACGGTCGACCTGGCCGCCGATGGCTACGAGCTGCGGGCCAACGCCACCCGGACGACTTTCGACGGCTTCTCGAGGGTCTACATCGAGGGTTACGACGATCTAGACGAGGAGGCCGAGTGCCGTCTTCCGCCGCTCGCCAGAGATGACGTCACGGCAGTGGAATCCGTCCAGCCGGTGCAGCATTTCACCGAGCCGCCGCCCCGGTACACGGAGGCGACCTTGATCAAGGCCCTCGAGGAGCACGGCATAGGCCGCCCGTCGACGTACGCCGCCACCATCTCGACGATCCTCGATCGCGGCTACGTCAAGGTGCGGGAGAGGCGCCTGTACCCGGAACCGATCGGCGAGATCGTGACCGATCTGCTGGTGTGCCACTTCGGTGAGTTCGTCGATCTCGAGTTCACCGCCCGGATGGAGGACGAGCTCGACGACGTCGCAAGCGGCAAGCGGCCCTGGGTGCCGGTGGTTCGCGAGTTCTACACGCCGTTTCGAACGCGAGTGGACGAGAAGGCCAAGGAGCTGCGCCGAGCCGATTTCACGACTCGTCCTTCTGAGGAGGTCTGCTCCCTTGGCCATCCGATGGTCGTGCGCCTTGGCCGGTACGGCGAGTTCCTGGCTTGTTCCATGTACCCGGAGCACAAGGAAACGCGCGAGCTGCCGGGCGCCGGGACCGGCAAGGACGAGCCGGGTACGGATGGTCAGAAGGGCGGCACCGGCGAGCCGCCGGTCGTGGAAGAATGCCCCCGCTGCGGCCCCACCGACGGAGGAGTCCTGGTCGCGCGACGCGGCCGGTTCGGGCCGTTCATGGGCTGTTCGCGGTACCCGGACTGCGACTACATCAAGAGAGACGGACCGCCGCCTCCACCGCCGCTGGCCTTCCAGGTGGCGTGCCCGACTTGCCGGGAGGGGCATCTCGTCACGCGCAGGGCGCGCCGGACGGGGTCCCCCTTCTGGGGCTGCTCGCGCTATCCGAAGTGCCGCTATACGACCTCGCACGAGCCGGTCGGGGCGACCCACGACACCGATGGCGGTCCTGTCGGGCGCGCCGGCGAGGCGGGTATCTGCCTGGTCTGCGGCGCGCCGGTGGAGCTGGGCGGGGACGACGTCGCCGGCAAGATGCTCCCAGGCGGCGAGCCAAATCCGGCCGCCCTGGCCAGACCCGCGACCGCCCGCCCGCGCTGGCGAACCGGCCGCGCCGCCGGCGGTGGAGGCGCTCGGACGTCGAGCGGCCGGAAGAAGGCCGGAGCCAGAGCCGCGGGCGCCCGTCGAGGCGAATGACCGCCAGGGACGCGATCGGTCCGGACGTGGCCCGCAACACCGGGGCCGCGACGACGGACCTTGCTGCGCCGGCCCGGGCCGCGGCCGAACGGTTCCTGCAGGCGCTCGAGGCCCGCGGGTCCTCGGTGAACACGATCCGTTCCTACCGGACCGGCCTGGAGGCATATCTGGCCTGGCTCGCGGCCAATGGCCACGACTGGCGCTCGCCGGCGCGAAATGTGCTGCGCTCGTATCTGGCCAGTCTCTCCGAGGGGCACGGGCGGCGCACGGTTGCCCAGCGTCTGGCGGCGATGCGGTCGTTCTACAGATTCACGACCCGCCAGGGGCTGACGCCGGGCAACCCTCTGACGGCATTGGCCACGCCCCGCCAGCCCCGTCGCCTGCCGGCCGTCCTGTCCGTGGCCCAGACGGAGAGTCTCATCGCCGCCGCGTCGAAAGGGGGGAGTGGATCTCCCACTGAGGCGACGGTCGCGGGTCTGGGAGAGGCGCTGGCGCTGCGTGACCTGGCGATCGTCGAGACAGCCTACGCCGCCGGGCTGCGCATCGGGGAGCTGGCGTCGCTGACGGTTGGCTCCGTGGATCTCAAGCGGGGCGAGGTTCGGGTGACCGGCAAGGGGCGCAAGCAGCGGGTGTCGTTGCTGGGACGACCGGCCCGGGCGGCAGTGGCGGCGTATCTAGACGCCGGCCGGCCGTTGCTGGCCGCCAGGGCAGCCGAGGGCTCTGAGGTCCGCGAGGGGTCCGCCGCAGATGCGGTCGTGGACATCCTCTTCCTGAACCATCTGGGCGGTCCCCTCGGCGTCCGTGGCATGCGCTTTCGGCTGGAGCGGCTTCGCCGCCTGGCCGGCCTGCCCGACGGCGTCTCACCCCACACGCTGCGGCACAGCTTCGCGACGCATCTGCTCGATGGCGGCGCGGATCTTCGGGTCGTGCAGGAGTTGCTGGGTCACGAGAGCCTTGCCACAACCCAGATCTACACGCACGTTTCTCCGGCTCGGTTGCGGGCCGCGTACACTGCTTCCCACCCGCGCGCGAAGCTTCCGCAAGTGGGCGGGCAGGCGGGTTCGGCCGGGACACCGGAAGGTGATCCCAGCCGGGGGACGGGCAGTTCGGGCGAGGCCCGGCAGACCGACCGATAGGCGTCGCGAGGCGCCGCCGGTCCGAGCGGGACGCGGCTCCCACGAACCGACCGCGCCCGATTCGGTGGCGCGGCGCGAGAAGAGGTACGCGGATGCCTGAGCAGCTCACGGTTGAGGCGGGAGAGGGTCGAGGCGATGCGCCGACTCGTCCTTCTGTCGTCGATCTTGCCCCCGACGCCGCCAGCTGGGACGCGTTCGTGGCCCGCTCGAATCCGGGATCGTATCTGCAGACGACTGCCTGGGCCGAGGTCAAGGCGCCCAACGGCTGGACGGCCCTGAGGTTCGTCGGGACAAAGCCGGCCGCGCTGGCAGGAGCGAGCCTCAAAGGCTCCGAACCGGATGAGAGGGAGGCCCGCGACGAGGACGAACCGGAGGAGGCGGGCGAGGAGACGGCTTTCGGCGCGCAGCTCCTGATTCGAAAGCCCCGGCCGTTTCCATGGGCGTTCGCCTACGCGCCGCGCGGGCCGATCTTCGAGGCGTGGAACGCGGCCACTCTCGAGGCTTTCACCGGAGCGCTGCGCCCGGTTCTGGCGTCGGCCGGGGTCCGTGTCTCCCACGTCCGAATCGAGCCGGAGATCGAGCTGGACGGCCCCATCGACGTCGACGGCGATTTCAGGCACGCCCTGCGCAGGTGCGGCTGGCGTCCCGGTACGGCGATCCAGCCCGCCCGCACCCGCCAGATCGACCTCCGGGCGGGCGAGGAGGTCCTGTGGGGTGATCTGCGCAAGAAGTGGCGCCAGTACGTCAACAAGGCCCGCAAGGGAGGCGTTCGTGTCGTCGACGCGAGCGTCGATCGGCTGCCGGAGTTCTACTCGATCTACCAGGAGACGGCCCGGCGCGCCGGTTTCGTCATTCGGACGTACGAGTCGTACCTGGGGGTCTGGCGGGCGTTCGCGCGACTCGGAATGGCTCGCCTGCTCATGGCCGAGGGCCCGGACGGCGCCGGCGTCGCGACGCTGTTCGTGCTCCGAGTGGGCGATCGCGTCATCGAGCCGTATGGCGGCATGACCGCCACCGGAGCGGAGAGCCGCGCCAACTACCTGCTGAAATGGGAGGCCATCAGGACCTCCAAAGAGCAGGGCGCCGTCAGCTACGACATGTGGGGCCTCTCGCACGAGGGGATCGAGCGTTTCAAGAGCGGGTTCGGCGGTCGCGAGATCGACTACATAGGCGCGTGGGACCTGGTTCTCGATCCACTGGGTCGGCTCGCGTTCGACGGCGGCCAGTCCGTGCAGGACCGCATCGGGCGGTGGAAGCACGGCGTGCGGCATGGGCGGAGGCCCCCGCTGCGGGAGACCGAGGCGGGCGAGTGACTGCCGGCGGCCGAGGCGACGTCGGCGAGCGCGACGATCCAGGTGGCGGGGACGGGGATGCCGGCGACTCGCTGGAGGAACTCCTGGGGCGTGCCGAGCCCGCGCAGCCGCGCCGTCTCGGTGAGTTGATCGAACGGCTCGGAGCTCATGATCGGCCGCGCATCGCTGGCCTCGCGGAGAACGCCGTGCCGCCAGCTTCCAGCCGAGTAGGG
>JBEKPL010000094.1:0-9510 GCA_049520815.1 Candidatus Limnocylindrales bacterium | reverse complement strand
GCCCTGGTGAAGGCCGGGCCGGTGGCCAGCGGCGCCAGAAGTGAACGACCCCCGGACGAGCAGCAGCGAGTCCGGATCACGATTCGCGACGACGGCCCCGGCGTGCCGGAATCAGCCCGAGCACGGCTCTTCGACCCGTTCTTCACTACGAAACAGCCGGGCGAAGGAACCGGCCTAGGTCTGTCGGTTTCGTTCGGTATCGTGGCCGCCCACGACGGCCGTCTCTGGTACGAGCCGGGGCCCGGCGGCGTTGGCAGCAGCTTCGTGATCGAGCTCCCAGTGACCGCACGAAACATCGAGACCGGCCAGCCCTCGGCAAAGGCGGCGGTTGTGCCGGGACCGCGCCGGGCATCCTCAGCGCATCCGAAACGGTCCGGCTCGGACACCGCCGCGGCGACGGCCTCATCCGACTCCTCGTCGGCGACCGTGCCAGAGACCGGCCGAAAAGGGATGTCGGGCAAGAAGGACGCCACACCGGCCTCGGCCAGAGCCACCCAAGAGACCGTCGAGGGGCTCGCCGGCCCCCCCACCACGAGCAGACCGACCACACCGGCCGCCGGGCCGGGCGGCGTTGCGCGGCCGGCAGAGCCCGAAACGGCCGCGCCTTCACAGCGACCGCGCATCCTGGCCCTGGACGACGAGCCGTCGATTCGGTCGTTCTTGCGCAAGGCCCTGACTGCCGCGGGCATGGAGTGCGTGCCCTTCCAGAGTGGACCTCAGGCCCTGGACGGGGTTCGCGAGGCCAGTTTCGACGTCATGCTCATCGACCATCGGATGGCCGGTATGAGCGGGACGGAGTTCTACGAGGCCGCGACAGAGCTCCGGCCGGAACTGGCCCGAAGAGCCGTCTTCATGAGCGGCGACGTGCTGAATCCCGACCTGCGGGGTTTCGCGACCGAGCGGAACATTCGCATCCTCGCCAAGCCCTTCGACATCGAGGCCGTGGTCCGGGCGGTGCGCGAGGCCCTGGTAGCAGCCGAGCAGGAAGCTGGCTTCTCTGGGGGCTCGATCTAGTCGCCTCGGCCGCCCGCGCCGCCGGTGAGCAGAGCCAGAAGCGCGTCCGCTGCCGCGAAGGGATCCAGCTCGTGCCACGCCACGGCTCGGAGCAGCTCGCCGGCCGCCGTGCTACCGCCGGAGCCATCACCCGACGCATGGGCGGTGAGATCGCCAGCGGCGGTCAACGCGTCGCCGGCGGCGTCATCGCCTGCCCCCTCGAGCGAGCGGACCCGCTGGTGCAGCCGATCCACGAGCACCGACCAGACCTGCGCCTCGGCCCGCCTCAAGCGTGCCTGCGTGCCGAGGGAGCCGCGCGCGGAGGAGCGGTGGCGGTCGATCGCGGCGAGCAGCTCAGCCACTCCCTCGCCGGTGGCGGCCGTCGTGACGAGCACCTCCGGGTTCTTGGGGGCCGGGTGTCTCGGTCCCTCCCGTGGGGCGTCCGCGAGCATGGCCCGCAGCTGTCCCGCCGTTCGATGCGCCCCCGGCCGATCGCCCTTGTTCACGACGACGATATCGGCCACTTCCAGCAGGCCCGCCTTGATGGCCTGGATCTCGTCCCCCATCTCGGGCGCCTCCACCACGACCGTCGTGTCGGCCGTGGCGGCCACCTCGACCTCGCTTTGGCCGGTTCCGATCGTCTCGATCAGAACCGCGTCGAAGCCCACCGCATCGAAGACCGCAGCGGCGGCCGTGGTTGCCGACGAGAGCCCGCCCGAGTGGCCGCGTGAAGCCATCGATCGGATGAACACCCCGTCGTCGGATGAGTAAGCCTGCATCCGCACTCGATCGCCCAGGACCGCGCCGCCGGTGATCGGACTGGACGGGTCGACTGCCACCACAGCGACCGGGCGGCCCGCCCGCCGCAGCTCGGCGATGAGCGCGGCCACGAGCGTGCTCTTGCCCGCCCCCGGCGGCCCCGTGATCCCGATGAGCTGGGCGTGCCCGGCAAGCGGGTAGAGGCGCCGGAGGGCGGCCTCGGCCAGCGGCGTGCGATTCTCCACCGCCGTCAGCAGGCGCGCGAGCGACCGCCGATCTCCGGCCAGGGCCGCGTCGCACAGTGCGTCGGCGCGCGCCGAAATCGCTGCCTCGCCACTCGCCGGCGCGCGCGTCTCGGCCACGCCGGTCCGCGCTAGTCCCGCGGCCTGGCGTTGGCGCGCAGGAATGCCGCTACCTCGCCTATGGTCGTGCCGGGCCCAAAGACCGCAGCCACGCCACTCTCTTTGAGCGCGGGCACGTCGGCGTCGGGAATGATCCCGCCGGCTGCCACGAGCACATCATCCATCCCCTTCTCGCGCAACAGAGCGCAGATCCGGGGCACCAGCGTCATGTGCGCGCCCGACAGGATGGACAGCCCCACGACGTCCACGTCTTCCTGGAGCGCGGCGGTGACCACCATCTCGGGCGTCTGTCGAAGGCCCGTGTAGACGACTTCGAAGCCTTCGTCCCGGAGGCCGCGAGCGAGCACTTTTGCCCCGCGGTCGTGGCCATCGAGGCCGGGCTTGGCGATCAGCACCTTGATCGGTCGGTCGGTCATGCGGCGAATGATAGCGGCGCCGCAGCCGCGCGACGGCTCCTGGCCCGGCCTCCCGACGGCGCGAGCGCCTCAGAACATCGAATCTCTGAAGACGAACTGCGCACCAGCCACCATCGACATATAGACCTCCGGATCGCTCATGTCGACCGATCGCTGCGTGGGCCGAACGCGCTTCTTACACTCGGAGCAGAGAAAGGCGCGCCGACCGTCCGGCATGGTCCCTTCATGCCGGTCGGAGAAGAAGATGCTCCCGATCGCCGTCTCCTCACCACAGGAGACGCACGGCTCCTCGTGAGGGTTGTTCTCCAGGACGTTGCCCACTTCTCGATCCCCTTTCCGGCGCGCGGCCGTGGCGCCCTTCGCGCTCGGCTACACCCGCGGTACCGCCCGTTCCAGGTGGGCCATGAACTCGTCGCGGGTTTCCTTGGTCGTTCTGAAGGTTCCGAGGACGCTGCTCGTGACCATCGTCGCGCCGCCCTTCTGGACGCCGCGCATGGCCAGGCACAGGTGCTCCGCTTCTACGACCACGCCCACGCCGTAGGGGTTCAGCCGCTCCTGCAGGAAGTCGGCGATCTGCTGCGTCATCCGCTCCTGGACCTGCAGCCGCCGGGCGTACATCTCGACCACGCGCGGGATCTTGGAGACTCCGATGACCCGACCGCGCGGCAGATAGCCCACCGCCGCCGTGCCGAAGAACGGCAGCATATGGTGCTCGCACAGCGAGTAGAACGGGATCCCCTTGATGACCACCATCTCGCTGTAGCCGACGTCGAAGACGGCTCCGTTGACGATCTGCTCGGGATCGACTCGGTAGCCGCAAGTCAACTCGAGCCACATGCGGTGCATCCGCTCGGGGGTCCGGACCAGTCCCTCGCGCGCCGGGTCCTCACCGATCTCCAGCAGGATCTCGCGCACGGCCAGTTCCACGGGGTGAACGGGTCGGGCCGGTTCGGCCGTCGCGGCAGCGCCGAGGTCGGTCTGGTCGTCCGATGGGGGCTGGTCAGCAGGCATCGATGGCTCCTCGCGCCGAATCGTACGCCGCGGGCACGCTGCGGTGGCGGCGAGCCGTAGCATACGGGCCATGACCAAACGACCCAGGGGCAGTGCCCGGCAACGCCGCCACTCGTCAGCCGCAACGCGCTTCGAGGAGTTGGTGGAGCGCGCCCTGGATACGATTCCCGAGCCGTTCGCGCGCGCCCTGGACGAGGTGGCGATCGTCATCGAGGCAGAGCCAACCTCGGCGCAGCTCCGGGAGGCAGGCCTGGGCCCGCAGGAGGGGCTCTACGGACTGTACGAAGGCGTGCCGAGGACGGAATACGGCGCCGACTGGGCCTACGTGCCCAACAAGATCACGCTCTTTCGGGCGGCGCTCGTCGAGGACTTCCCGGACCCCGACGAACTCGAGCACGAGGTTTGGGTGACCGTCATTCACGAGCTGGCTCACCATCTCGGGATCGACGAAGGCCGTCTGCACGAGCTGGGTGTCGACTAGGGACCGATCGCGCGACCACCCGATCGCCGGACCGATGCAACCTCGAGCCCCCCGTGAGCATCTGTACAGGTAGAGACGATCAGAGGAGGCAGATGGAGCGAGCGCTCGTCGAGAGAGCCCGGTCGGGCGATCGCGATGCCTTCGATGCCCTCGTTCGCAGCCGGGTCGATGCCGTGTATCGAACATCTCTGGCAATCCTGGGGGATTCCGCCGACGCCGCCGACGCCGCGCAGGAGACGTTCGTCTTGGCCTGGTGCCACCGCGCCGAGTTGCGCGACCCAGATTCATTCGACGCCTGGCTTGGGCGGATCAACCTGAACGCCTGCCGGGCACAGCTTCGACGCAGGGGGCGTACGCACGTCCGCGAGATTCGACTGGCAGATAGCCCGCCTGGAGCCGGTGACTCCGTAGGCTGGCCGGGCCTCAGGCCGCCATCCGGTGGCGTACCATTCGGGACACAACGTCGCCACCGAGGCCGCCCTTCTGCGGCCGCCATTAGGAGTGGGTCGAATGCCGGGTTTCACCCCGTTCACCAGCAACTACCAGGATCTCTCGACCAACCAGGGCTACCAGTTCGAGTTCCGCTGCGACGTATGCGGCAGCGGCTATCGGAGCGAGTACCAGAAGAACCTGCTCGGCACCGGTGCATCGATCCTCGGCGGCGCCAGCAACCTCATCGGCGGGCTCTGGGGAGCACGGAACGTTGCCGAGTCGGCCCAGGAGATCACCGACCGCGACGCCCGTGACAAGGCCCTCCAGAAGGCCTCCAACGAGATCATGCCGTTGTTCCATCGCTGCGTGCGGTGCAACAACTGGGTCGACGAGACCTGCTTCAACAAGGCCCGCGGCCTGTGCGTCAACTGCGCCCCGAACCTGGCCGCCGAGATGGAGGCCGAACGCTCGTCCGTCGAGATCAACCAGATGCGCGAAGCGGTTCAGGGCCAGCAGGTCTTCTCGGGTGACACCAGCGCCCGCGCGACGGAGTGCCCGAGCTGCGGCAAGCCCGTCGGCGCGGAGAAGTTCTGCGGCAACTGCGGCACGCCCCTCGGCGTGGCCAAGTGCAGCAAGTGCGGCGCCGAGCTGGCCGCTGGCACGACCTTCTGCGGGAACTGCGGCAACAAGGTCGCCTAGCGGCGACGCGGCCGGCGCGTCCTGGCCAGCAGAGCGCGGTCTACAGACGCGAGATCTGACATAACTCCTTGTCGAGAGCCTGATGATCATTCGGACTCTCGCGGGGAGACCGGTTCAGCCCTATCCGGCAGATGACCGTTGCGGCTAGATGCCGGCCCTCGCTCTCCGACTCCGAACGGTGATTGGGATCCGGCGGCTAAGACCGGTGATGGATTTCGTCAGGCGACGTCGAGCGGAGTGCGCGAGGACCTCGCAGGTCGAGCGGGAGGTCGACTTGGCAACCGTCGGCATCGACATCGGAGGTCGCACCCACGTCGCGGCTCGCTGCCGGGACGGGCAGTCGGCCGCGGACCGCAAGGTTCTCCGCCTCGACCAGAGTCGGGCGGGCTTCCACGCGCTCGACTCCTGGCTCGCCGCCGAGCCCGAACCGGTCGAGCTCGTGGTCATGGAGTCCTCGGGCCACTACTGGATGCCGGTGGCGGCGCATCTGCGCTCTCGCGGTGTGCCGGTGGCGGTGGTCAATCCGCTCGCGGCGCGCTACTTTGCGAAAAGCCGGCTCGCTCGCACCAAGTCCGATCCGGCCGATGCCCGGAGCCTCGCCGAGATGGCTATGCGCGACAGTCCGATCCCCCGCGATCCGCTCGCCGGTGTCGAGCTGCGCCAGGCCGCCAGATTCGCGATGACGCTGGTGAGCGAGCAGGCGAGGCTCTGCCAGCGGCTGTATCGGCTCATCGAGCTCGGCTTTCCCGAGCTGCGCGAGCTCTTCGAGGACCCGACGTGCCGGACCGCGCGAGCGGTCCTGAGGATCGCTCCGACTGCCGCGGCGGCGACTCGGCGGCGGACTTCCACGCTCGCCAACGCAAACGCAGGACTAGGTCGTCGGAGATTGGGTCAGGCCAAGGCGGAACGCCTCCAGACGGCGGCGCAGGACTCGATCGCGGTGCCCGAGCTCGATGCTGAGGCGGCCTTCGAGATCGGCCTGCTGCTCGACCAGTTCGATCTGCTCGAGACCCAGATCGAGGCCGCCGAGGCCCGCGTTGCCGAACTGCTCGACGGCGAGCTCGCCCGGCGGTTGCGAACCATCCCTGGCGTTGGCCCTGCCATCGCCGCGACGCTCATCGCCGAGATCGGCGACATCGGCCGCTTCGACGACTTCGATGAGCTCCTGGCATACGCCGGCGTGCACCCGGCCGAGCGGAGCTCAGGTCGCAAGGGCGCGAACCCTGAGACGTCCTGGCACATGAGCAAGGCTGGCAACGCCTACCTGCGGGCGGCGGCGTATCGGATGGCCGTCGTCGGTCTCCAGCACAACCCGGTCATCGCCGCGCTCTCGGTCACTGCATGCGCAAGGCGCTCTCGGTCGTCTGGGGAGTCTGGCGTAACGGTCAGGACTTCGACCCCAACTGGGGACTCGAGGCTTGACAAGACGCTATGGGATCTAGCCGGCTATCGTCCCGCAGATCGCGCAGAAGCGGGCGCCGGCTGGCAGAGGCGCGCCACAACCCGAGCACGGGCCCGCTGATTGAGGCGCCGGGGCCACGGGCAGTGGCGTAGGCGCGGGGGCAGGCGGCGGCGGAGGAGCGGCGGCGGGCTGGGCCCCCTGTGGCGGTGGTGCGGCCTGCGCCGGCGTGGCTCCCGCCCCGCCAGCTCCACCGGCCCCGGCCGTGCCGGCCCCGGCCGTGCCGGCCACGGCCGGAGGCGGCGCCAACAGGGACAGTCCGCACGACGGGCACACGACCCAGGCCGGGTCCTCCACGATCTTGCGGCAGTTCTGGCAGCGCTTCGGAGAGAACGGCTCGATCACGCCGCAGAACGGGCACGCGGCCACGACCTTGTCGATGAACTTGCCGCAGTACGGGCACGGGTGTTTGAAAGTCGGCATCGTCCGCTCCTATCAGCCTGAAGTGCCCGAAGGCCTGGACTTCTTGCCCGATTCGACCGCCGTGCTCGAACCGCTCGCGTCGGGGGCCGTCGCGTCGGGGGCCGTCTCGGGTTCCCCGGCAACCTCGCCGGAGTCCGCACCGGCATCATCGTCACCGCCATCGCCGCCGGCCTCGGAGATCGACGACTCCTGGGCCGCGCGGCCCGGCCACTCGGCTGCCTCGTCGGCGGCCGTGGAATGCCAGCGGATCAGGTCCGCCACCGCGGCCGACCAGCTCGCCGGATCGCGATGGACGATCCGCGCCACGAACCGAGCGCGCGCCCAGGCGAGACTCGGCAGGACCGCCAGCGCCAGGCGATAGCGCAGGTACTTCGGCAGGACCAGCTGATCGGCCGGCAGGGCCATGGGCTCTCGCAGGAAGCGGCAGTCCACGAGCGCCTCGCTGATGTCCCGGACCGCCTTCTCGGCGGCGACGCCGAGCTTCTCGGGCGGCTCGCCCTTGTACTGCGCCCGGGGCATGACTCTATAGAAGTACGTGGCGTGGGCGCCGGCCGTGACCAGCTCCAGGGCGACCAGGTTTCCGGGCATGGCGATGAGGAACCAGATCTTCGGATCCTGACCGCCCGGATCGACGGGCGACATGGCGACCCATCGAGGCGCCGCCGGCCCGGCCGTCTGACACAGCGACTTGTAGCTGTCGGCGAACGTCGGTTCGCCCAGGACGGCCGTCTCGACGATCGGCCAGCCAGAATCGCCGAAGGCTTCGGGTTTGGTCGGCCGGCCATCGACCAGCAGGTCCGAGGCCTTCTGTCGCACCCCGAACGGCGCATCCGGCAGCAGCTGCTCCACGAAACCAGCGGCGTCGGCGAAGGCGCCATCCCGAAGCTTCTGGAGCGCGTTGTGGAGCCGGGTGGCCGCCTGGCCGACCCCCCTCAACGTGAGCGTGCCCGGGTCGCCGTCGATGACCACGTCGCCCGGACCGGGCATCTTGACGGTCGTGATGGAGGCGCGCCGATAGTGGATCCACGTGGCCCGTTCGTCCACCGGCCGGACGACGAAGCCCCACGGATGAACGACGAGCTGCCCAACGCCGGTCGTGGCCGTCATCGGCCCGTCCGGACCGGGCCCAAGGGGGCTCGTCGTAGGCGTCCATGCGAACTCGACCAATTCGGCCGGGCCGTCGGGAACCTTCACCAGGCCGTCCGAGAGCCGCTGCTTGAGCCGGAGCTCGCGTAGCGTTCGAACCAGTGGACCGAGCCGATCTCCGAACTTCTCGAGGATCCAGCGCATGGCGTCGGGCCCGTCGCCCAGGACCAGCAGCACGGTCGACTGCTGGATCGCGATCAGGCTGAGGTCGCGGTAGCCGGCTCGGATCGGCCGCCCGCTCCCGACCTGCAGCGTAACGCCAGTCGAGTCGAGGCTCACGGTCGCCGGCTCGAGCACGGTGTTCGGACCGGCTGGTCGGGCTTCGCCGTGGATCTCGATGGTCGCGCCCTTCTCGCCGCCGCCGCCGCGGGCCGCGTCGCGGCCGGTCTCCGTCCGGACGTCGCGAGCGTCGCGGCCGTCCATGCGGGCTCCGCGCGGGTCGCGAGCGTCGCGGCCCTGCATCGGCCCCAGCCCGAGCGCGCTCGCCAGCCCCTGGAGCTGGCCCGGCCCGAGGCCGCCCATCCCCGCGCCCGCCTGTCGTGGGTCGCGCATGTCCGCCCCGCCCGCGCTACCGAAATCGCGCCCAGATCCGCCGTTGAAACCGCCGCTGTCTTCCATGGCGCCATCGTAGCCACAACGAGCGCGCTCGGCGGGACAGAAATGGAAGCCTCGCACGGGCATTCGCACTGTCAAGCCATGGTGTTGCTCACGGCTCGCGCCCGAGTGATCGAGAAGTTGCGGATCGACCACGACCTCGTGATCGGTGCCGCCAGCTACGGCGTGAAGTAGCCCGTGACATCGAAGATCACATGCGCCGTCGGCGCGAGAGTCGGAGCGGCGTAGGTGATCGAGAGGGTGCCGCTGCCACTCAGAGCCACCGTGACCGCGTTGGCCCGGTCATCGCCGAGCGGGAAGTTGAGAGTGGAACTCGTGGGGTTGTTCATCGGGATGGGGCCGATGTACAGGAAGCCCCCGCTGGTCTGCTGGGTCACGGTCAGGTTGCCGGTCACGGCGATGGCGTCGGCGGCGACTCCACCATTCCCTGTGACCCCGAACGTCTGGGCCACATGGGAGCTGAAGATGCCCAGACCGCCGGTGTGATCGCGGGAGTCGAGGATGCGGGCCGGAGTGAGGGCGTGGTATGACGCGCCGCTCATGTCGGGCGTGAAGTAGCCGGTGACATCGAAGATCACCTGGGCGGTGGGACCAAGAATAGGAGCGGCATAGGTGACGCTCAGAGTGCCTCCGGCACCGAGAGCCACCGTGACCGCGTTGGCCCGGTCATCGCCAGCGGGGAAGTTGAGAGTCGAGCTGGTCGGGTTGTTCATC
>JBEKPL010000093.1:0-7868 GCA_049520815.1 Candidatus Limnocylindrales bacterium | reverse complement strand
CAGCCATCGATGCGTGCCTCCAACGTCGTTGCAGCTAGCCCATGAGGGGAAGGTTGGCCCCCTCGCGAAGACAGAAGCGGTTCATGTTGGCGGGGCGGTCGCCAGGACGAGCAAGACCACTCCCACGACGGCCAGCGCCAGGACGAGCACGCTCAGCGCGCCGGGGATGAAGCCTGAGTGCCAGCCCGACGCCAGTCTGGATTTGGTGGGTAAGACCTCCGTCAGCCCGGCGCCGCAGTCCGGGCAGAAGCCACTCTCGCGGGCCAGGACGGCGCGGCATTCGCGGCACTTGACTCCATCTCGCGCGATACCGACGAAGCCAAGCACCAGCCCGGCCAGGGCTGTCAGGACGCCCCCGGTCATGCCGAGCACCGGAGGCAGGCCGGTCAGCAAATCGCCGGAAACGGACGTGCCAGAACTACGTGCAACGGCAAACCCGGCAACCTCCGCCGCGCCGATGGCAAGCAGCAGCAGTACCCAGACGAAGCGCCGGCCGCGCCTGGCCAGCATCGGATAGGGGATCAGCTGGCTCACGAACCCTGCGATCACCGCTCCGAGCCCGAACCAGTAGCCCGTGGAGGGGGCCAGTCCGCCGGCGACAGACTCGATCGCCAGGAGTGGCTTGCCACTGGTCTGGTTCATCGGCAGAAGTGCGCCAAGCAACACCAGTCCGAATCCGAGCGAGACAACCGCGGCGGGCACCGCGAGACCGGCCGGCAGGTCGCCAACTCGCGAGCGGATCACCGGGGGTGCCGGTACGGCCGCGACCGAAGGGAGGTCCGCGCTGTCGGCCTTGAACTGGATGGCGGCCAGCGATGCGTCGACCGATGGCGCCGGCAACGGATCGCTGGCCTTGTCAACCTCGTCTGCGGCCGAGCTTGCGAGCGGCTGGTCGGCAGCCTCGGCTTCCTCGGATGGTCCTGTCCGAGGAGCGCCTCTCGGGTCTTCGGGGTCCATCATGCCCCTCTCTCGATGCCGTCATGCCGCCAGAAGTGGCCGGCGACCGATTATCGGCAGTCGTGACGGGAGATTCCATAGCAGCCGGCCACCGCTCGCCTAACCTATCAGGTGTTACGGTGGCATGCGAGGCCGAAGCTGAGGAATCGGCGCTCGCGGGCAGGCGCGAGCGGGCCGCCGGAGGGCCTGCTTGGCGTCGAAGGTGGCCCACGCCAAGCCGGCGACACTGGAACTGGCTTCTGTTGGCTGGTTGTTCGTCGCGCGCTATTGTGCCGACCAGGGACCGTTACTAGACTCCTCGGAGAGAGCGTCACTTCCCACCCGGAAATTGGGGCCGTCGCCTGACGCAACGAGGTTGAACGAAGGGGTCGTCGATGGCGTCGTCGGGCATGGGCCAGAGATCGCCGAAGGGAGCCAATGGCTTCTGGCTCGAGTGGGAGCGGGGAGGGATCCGCTCGAGACTGCCGTTGGATCGACCGCTTCGCATCGGTCGGGATCCCGGCTGCGACGTCGTGCTTGCCGATCCCACCGTATCGCGCCGGCATGCAGTTGTCTCCGTCCCCGGCGGGCAGCCGTTCGTCGACGCCAGCACGAGCACCAATGGCATCCAGCTCGATCGCGGCCGTGCCGACCGCGCCGCCCTGGGGCTTGGCCAGGTGTTCAGCATTGGCGCGACGGCCTTTCGAGTTGTTCAGACGCCCGCGGCCCAGCCGGCCCTGGCTCAGCCGGGTATCGCCAATCCCAATCAGTGGGCACCGCCGACGGCCGGCCAGCCCGCGCCCGGCCAATTCGCGCCCGGCCAATTCGCGCCCACTCGCGCCGCCGTGAACCGCCAGGCTCCCGCCCGTGCTCGGGCAACCGCCGGGCCCGCCATCGTGATGGTCATCGTGGCCGTGGCGGTCGTCGGAGCAGTAGTCGGGGCTGCCGTCCTCCATCCCTTCGGGGGTCAGTCGTTAGCACAGAGTACGCCTGCACCCGGGGCGAGCCAGGGGGGATGGGAGGTATCAGCAGGTGCTATTCCAAGCGATGCGCCACCCGGTATGGCTGATGCGATCGAGTCGTTCGCGCCGCCAGCGCCTGTGTTTGGGTTAGGTTTCGTGGTCGAGACGGTTCGAGCAGAGGGCGATTGGGCGATCGTATTCGGGCATGCCGTAGCGGGTCCGTCGGACTCGAACATACCGACCGAGACGATCGTCGTGATAGCCCAGCGCACCGACACAGGCTGGCAGACCGTTTCGAACCGGGACGAAGGGTTCTGCGCGGCTCTGAATGGACTTCCCGCAGGGATCATGAACGCGACGGAGCGCTCCTTCTATGGCTGCGGCTAGATCACCGCGATTGGCGCTGTCGATAGCGACAATCGCACTCCTTTCGAGCGCGGGACCATGGGCGCCGATCGCAGCCGGTTCAAGCCCGTACTTGCTTCCGCTGCCATCGGGCACTCATGTTGTGGTCATACAAGGCAACGGCGCCGGCCACACCGGCTGGGAGGCATTCGCCTGGGACTTTGCGGTCTTCGGCAGCACCGCGGAATTCCCAGTGGTGGCTGCCCGGGGCGGCACGGTCGTCGGACTTGAAGCCGGGTACAAGACATCGCAGCACTGCCAAGACGACTCGTGCTGGACGGTGGCCAATTACGTGCTCATCGATCAGGGCGACAAGACGTCCGCGCTGTATCTCCACCTGGCTGAGGGCTCGCTCAAGGTCGTTCTTGGCCAGAAGGTGACCCAGGGCCAGCCCTTGGGCGACGCCGACAACACCGGTTGGTCGACCGGAAACCATCTGCACTTCCAGGTGGAGCAGACACCCTCTCAAGTGGTGTTGGACCAGGCCCGGGCCGGAAAAGCCGCTGACGGTTGGTGGTTCAGGCCATCCATCTCGGTCGGATTCTTAGATCCCTCGGTATTGGCTCGGGACCCGAGTGGCATCCCAACACCTCGCGACAGCTATCCCGGTGGATACGTCTCCTCCAACGGCGGGGCCCAGACTCCGACGCAACCATCGGCAGGCGCAGCCAAGCCCGGCGGGACCTGGATCTCGCCGACCGCTGGCAGCGAGCAGTTGGGGACGATCCACGCCTCTGTCCACGCGTATCCGTCAAAGGCGGGCGACTCTGCGATCGATCACGTGAGCTTCACGGTCTGGTGGCCGGCGATCGGGTCCAAATCGGGGCCGTGGAAGACGGCTTGCTCTGTGAAGCAGCCAACCTCCGGCGATGAGTACGATTGCGACTTCGACCCGGGAAGGCTTGGTGCGCCGACTGGCCAGCTGTGGTTGAGCTTCGACGTCTACGACGCCTCGGGTGGCTCGAATCTCTCCCCGAACGGCGAGCGAAGCGTCGACTGGGCGCAGCCGGACGTCGTCGTGGCCGATGGCTGGCAGACGTTCCAGGGGGACGGTTACGTCGTCGACTACCCAGGAACGGCCGTGTCGCAGTCGATCCCGTCATCGTCGACCTACGGC
Organism: Candidatus Limnocylindrales bacterium; assembly: GCA_049520815.1. Lineage (GTDB taxonomy): Bacteria > Chloroflexota > Limnocylindria > Limnocylindrales > CSP1-4 > Fen-1039. The sequence goes on along the minus strand of JBEKPL010000093.1, from coordinate 4,448 downwards.
CTCTACTCGGGGAGCGTGTCGTACTACGAAGACGGCCCGAGCACCGACCCGGAAGTCGTCTATCTGGTCGAGCACCTTGTATTCCCGACATCTCTCGACACGTCTGGCTTCGACTACGTGGATCTGCTCAAGGGCCTGCTCTCCTACTACTCATTCTCGAGCAGCGACGTTGCCGTAACCCAGCGAGACGTCACCGTGGATGGGCACCGCGGCCTCGACATCAGCATGCAAGGCAACGGGACCTACGCCGAATGCGAAGTCATCGTGAGCGGTGCGCACATGTACCTGGTCATGGCTGCTCACTACACCAGCGACACCACGCTCGACGCGCCGCGCTTCTTCCAATCCTTCCGTCTGAGCTAGTGGAGCTCCGGGTGCTTCCAGCTTCGCGCGAACGTCCGGATGGCCGACTCAGGCTTGTGGCCCGCCCATGACCGAGCGCTTCACCCTCCTATCCGAACTGGGACGGGGTGGGATGGGAGTCGTCTGGAGGGCCCGCGACGAGGAGACCGGGCAGATCGTCGCGCTCAAGCTGCTGCGCGAGGTCTACGCCGAGGATCCAGACTACCTCGCCCGCTTCGAACGTGAGCTGGAGCTTGCCCGACGTATCGACTCAGCCTATGTCGTGAAGGTGCTCGGCTTCGGCGTCCGCGGCAAGGTACCGTACCTGGCCCTCGAATACGTCGATGGGCCCTCGCTCCACGCTGCCCTGGTGAGCCACGGGCCATACAGCTGGCCCGAGACGCGGGCTATCCTGACCCAACTCACCCAGGGTCTCGCCGACGCCCATGCCGCAGGCGTCGTCCACCGCGACGTGAAACCGTCCAACGTTCTCATCGGCCCCCACGGAGTCGCCAAGCTGACCGACTTCGGCATCGCCCGCGGCCTCGACACCACGCGCATAACCGCCACTTCGACGATGCTCGGCACCCCTGCCTACCTGGCGCCGGAGGGCCCCAAGGACGCGCGCTCCGATCTCTACAGCCTGGGCATCATCGGCTACGAGCTTCTGACCGGCACCGTCCCGTTCAAGGGTACGAGCCACCAGGAAGTCATCTTCGAGCACGTTCGAACGCCGCCCGATCTGAGCCGGCTGCCGGCGGAGGCTCGACCCATCATCGGCATGCTCATGGCCAAGGACCCCGCGGCCCGGCCGCGGCGTGCGAGCGCGTTGCTGCCGATCCTGTATGGGGTCGCGCCGGTTCCGTCGGCCCAGACTCCGGTCGCGCAGGCCTCCCCGATGCAACCAGTCGTCGGGATCGCACCGACACCTCAGGCGGTACGGGCCGAACTGACACCACCTTCTCCGCCTGCCAATGCGCCCGGCCAACCTATACATCCGGCGGCCGACGGGACAGGCCGAGCCTCGATTCGCTCGCCGGCCCCCAGCCGCCGCCGCTCGGCTCCCCTGATCGCGATTCTTGGAAGCCTTGGCGTGATCGTGTGCGTCGTCGTGGCCGCCTTCGCGGCCGGCTTCTTGCCACCCCGAAGGAGCAGTGGGCCGGGGACCTTCAGCCCCACAGGGTCGATGACCACCGCTCGCGACTTCCACACGGCGACCCTTCTCTCCGACGGCCGAGTCCTCATCTCCGGAGGCAACGACGTCTCGACGCCTCAGACCTCGGCCGAGTTGTATGACCCCAAGACCGGGACTTTCAGCCTGACAGGGTCGATGACCACCGCTCGCAGTCACCACACGGCCACATCGCTCTCCGACGGTCGAGTCCTCACCGCCGGAGGATGGGACGGCTCGACGGCGCAGGCCTCAGCCGAGTTGTATGACCCCAAGACCGGATCCTTCAGCCCGACAGGGTCGATGGGGACGGAGCGGTCTAGCCACACGGCGACCCTGCTCTACGACGGTCGGGTCCTCATCGCGGGAGGGGGCGACCCCAACGATGCGAAGAACATTCCCCTCACCTCTGCCGAACTGTATGACCCGGCGACCGGCGAGTTCAACTCGACCGGCTCGATGGCTACGACTCACGCCAACGGCACGGCCACATCGCTCTCGGACGGCCGGGTCCTCATCGCGGGAGGAGACACCCTCTCGGGGGTTCAGACCTCAGCCGAACTGTATGACCCCAAGACCGGATCCTTCAGCCCGACAGGGTCGATGGGGACCGAGCGGTCCTACCACACGGCCACGTTGCTCTCGGACGGCCGAGTCCTCATCGCCGGAGGGTTGGACAGTTCGGCGACTCAAGCCTCAGCCGAGCTATACGACCCCAGGACCGGAACCTTCAGCCCGACAGGGTCGATGGCGACCGCTCGCACCAACAACACGGCGACTCTTCTCTCGAACGCCAGAGTACTCATGGCCGGGGGTGACGGCGGCTCGGGGGCTGAAACCTCAGCCGAGCTGTATGACCCAAAGACCGGATCCTTCAGCCCGACAGGGTCGATGGGGACGGAGCGGTCTAGCCACACGGCCACATTGGTCTCGGACGGCCGAGTCCTCATCGCCGGCAGCTTCTATAGCCCAGGAGGCTCATCAGCCGAGCTGTACACGCCATGACCGAACGCTTCACCCTCATCTCCGAGCTCGGTCGCGGCGGCATGGGCGTCGTCTGGAAAGCGCGCGACGAAGAGAGCGGGCAGATCGTCGCGCTCAAGCTGCTCCATGCCGCGTTCGCCGTCGACGCCGACTACGTAACCCGGTTCGAGCGCGAGCTGGAGCTGGCCAAGCGCATCCATTCCGCTCACGTGGTCGAGGTCCTGGGCTATGGCGCCCGCGACGGGGCCCCGTATCTGGCCCTGGAGTACGTGGACGGGCCTTCTCTGCGGAAGCTTCTGGCGGGCCACGGCCCATACGACTGGCCCGAAACCAAAGCGTTCCTGGTCCAGATCGCCCAGGGATTGGCGGACGCTCACGCCGCCGGCGTCGTGCATCGCGATCTGAAGCCATCCAATGTTCTGATCGGCTCCGACGGGGTCGCCAAGCTCGCCGACTTCGGGATCGCCAAAGGGTTCGACCTCACGCGCGTGACTGGGACGAGCACAGTCCTTGGGACGCCCGCCTACCTGGCGCCGGAAGGTCCCCTCGACGAGCGCTCGGACCTCTACAGCCTGGGCATCATCGCCTTCGAGCTGCTGACCGGCGCCGCACCATTCGCTGGCTCGACCTACCAGGAGGTCATCGTCCGCCACATCCGCGAGGTGCCCGACCTGGAGAAGCTGCCGCCCGAGGCTCGGGACATGGTGGGCTGGCTGCTCGCCAAGGACCCAGCAGCTCGGCCGCAGCGCGCCAGCAAGCTGCTACCGGTGCTGTACGGAGTAGAGCAGGCTCCGAAAGCCCAGGCGCCAGCGGTGCGGGCTCCGGCGGGACGATCACCGGTCGCCGCCGAACCGCCGGCCGAACCTGTTTCGCCGCCGCCACCAGTTGGGCCGGCCAAACCCGTCCCAATCCGACGGCCATCCTCTCCCCGAGAGCGCGCCCATCCGGGCGAGGCTCGGGCTGGGTTCCCAGCGGAAGATCGACAGCCTCACGCCTCTCGCCGTAAGGCGACGCCGCTCATCGTTGGTCTCGGAGGTGTGGGTCTGGTCGTGTGCCTCGTAGCGGTCGTACTCGCCGCCGGCTCCGTACCCCGCTCAGCGAGTCCGGCTTCGACTGCCACCGGTGTGTTGAGCGTCGAGACACCCACGCCAGTGACCGGCGCCTTCAGCCCGACGGGGTCGATGGGCACCGCTCGATCAAGCCACACGGCGACCCTTCTCTCCGATGGCCGAGTCCTCATCGTCGGCGGCTACAGCCTCTCGACGTCGGCCGAGCTGTATGACCCCAAGACCGGAACCTTCAGCCCGACGGGGTCGATGAGCTGGTATTACACGTACCACACGGCGACCCTTCTCTCCGATGGCCGAGTCCTGATCTCGGGAGACGGCTGGCCGGCCCAGTTGTATGACCCCAAGACCGGAACCTTCAGCCCGACGGGGTCGATGACCACCGCTCGCACGTACCATACGGCGACCCTTCTCTCCGACGGCCTAGTCCTCATCTCGGGAGGCAACGACGTCTCGGGGGGCTCCAACGGCTACGGCCTCGGGAGGCAACGACGTCTCGCCGCCTCAGACCTCAGCCGAGGTGTATGACCCCAAGACCGGAACCTTCAGCCCGACGGGGTCGATGACCACCGCTCGATCAAGCCACACGGCGACCCCTCTCTCCGATGGCCGAATCCTCATCGCCGGCGGCTACAGCGGCAACAGCCTCTCGGCGTCGGCCGAGTTGTATGACCCCAAGACCGGAACCTTCAGCCCGACGGGGTCGATGACCACCGCTCGCACGTACCATACGGCGACCCCTCTCTCCGATGGCCGAATCCTCATCTCGGGAGGCAACGACGTCTCGCCGCCTCAGACCTCAGCCGAGGTGTATGACCCCAAGACCGGAACCTTCAGCCCGACGGGGTCGATGACCACCGCTCGATCAAGCCACACGGCGACCC
>JBEKPL010000092.1:0-7462 GCA_049520815.1 Candidatus Limnocylindrales bacterium | reverse complement strand
CCGTGGGCGGCGACCGTCTCGTCGATCACGCGGTCTACGTCTGCCTGGCTGGTGATGTCCGCCTTGACGAGCGTGACCTTCACCCCGGCGGCCTCGAACTCCTCGGCCGCGAGCCTGAGCCCCTCGTCCGAGACGTCAAGCCCGACGACCGTCGCACCCTCCCTGGCGAACCGGAGGGCGGTAGCGCGGCCGATCCCGTAACCCGCACCCGTGACGACGACGATCTGACCGGCGTGTCGAGTGGTATCCATGGTGGCTTGCCTCCACAGTGCGAGGGATATGCGCCCAGCATCGCATGGCGGCGTGTGCCTGCCAAGCCGTCGGACGTAGACGCGATGGTCGGCCGCCAAGGCATGCGACCAGGGACACCCCTGCCGACTTCGGGACGGGTCTCCCTGGCGGTCAGAGTCATGTGGCTCCCGGGCGCCACGTTCCAAGGCCGGCCGGGACTAGACTTGGGCGCATTCTGAAGCGACAGAATATGCCCGGACCCGCAGTTGCGTCCGGCCCACGTGATGCCCGTAACCGACTCAGGAGTCCCGCTATGAGCAAGCCTTACGCCCTCTTCGCCGATCTCGTGGCGGAAGCGCCGATCCCGGCCCGCGGCATTCTGAGCCAGACCCTCTCGAACGAGGCTGGCATCGAGCTTGCTCTGTTTGCCTTCGCGGCCGGGGAGCAGCTATCGGAGCACACCTCGGCTCGCCCGGCGATCATCCACGTCCTCTCCGGCGAGGGCGACCTGACGGTTGCCGGCGACAGCTTCCAGGCTACGCCGGGGACTTGGCTGCGCATGGCGCCTGACACGAAGCACGCGCTGGTGGCTCGCTCGCCGATGGTAATGGCACTCTATCTGCTGCCGAGGTCGACGTAGGGGCGACCGGTTGCCGGTTGAGCAGGCAGCCAAGTTTTCATAGCCCGCTCCAGAGGCCTAGTCCAGGCTGTGTCGCACGACGAGAGGACGGGCCAATGATGTGGAATATGATCTCGATACGGCGCCGCTGGCGCCAGCCCTTCTGCAAGGACACGGTGCCGTCCGAGGCCGCCAAGTGGACCTGCACCAGCTCGATCTGAGCGGAGGTTGGTCGCGATGAACGTTCGGTACGAGCGCATCGCCCGCGTCCAGGAGCGAATGCGCGAGCAGGGCCTGATCGCCATCGTGGTCCTCAACCACGACGACTACATCTACCTGTTCGGCGAGGATCGCTGGCAGCCTCGGGCGCTGATCCCGTTCCAGGGCCCGCCCGAGCTGATCGCCTTCACCGGCGAGGAACCTGAGCTGCGCACCGCCCTGGCGGACGGTCGCATCCGGATCTTCGGCAGCGTCGGCGGCCAGATCAACGACATCGTGGGCCGGATCGGCGAGCTCGTCGCCGAGGGCGCGGCCGCGGGCATTCCGCCGGGCGCTTCGGGCCGGCCTCAGGTCGGAATACAGATGTGGTTCCACACGCCGGCCTTCCTCGTCGACCTCTTCCGCCACGTGAACCCCAAGGTGGAGGTCGTCTCCTCGGACCCGGTCATGGACCCGCTGCGGATGGTCAAGGATGCCGAGGAGATAGTCCTGATGACCCGGGCTCAGCGGATCGCTGGCGTCGGCATGGACCGGGCGCGAGAGCTGCTCCGGCCGGGCGTAGCCGCTCAGGAAGTCGCCACCGAGGCGACGTACGCGATGATGCGAGCCGGCGTCGAAGGGACGAGCACGCCGATATTCGTGAACTTCGGGATCGAGACCTGCATGCTCCACGGCCGCCTCACTCCCAAACCGCTGGAGCGCGGCGAGCTCGTGCTGGTCGACCTGACGCCCCAGGTCGACGGCTACTGTGCCAACCTCGCTCGCACGTTCGTCCTCGGCGAGCCGGACGCTCGCCAGGCCGAGCTTCTGGCCACGTACCGCGAGATCGTCGGCGACGTGCGGGCGGCCATGCGCCCGGGCGTCACGACGGCCCAGCTTGACGCAAAGGTGAAGGAGGGATGTGCCCGCCACGGCCTGGCCGAGCATCAGGTCTACGGCATAGGCCACGGGATCGGGCTGCGCTTCGAGGAGCCGCCGGCGTCGACGATCATCCCGCCCCACAGGAACCTGCCGCTGCTCGAGGGTATGACCGTGACCATCGGCCACCCCGTGCTGGCGATCCCGGGCTTCGGCGGTGCTCGCTTCGAGGACGTGTACCGGCTTACCGCCTCCGGCCCCGAGATCTTGTTCGACTATCCGATCGATCCGGTCGTCGCTGGCTGAGCGCTCGTCTAGAGAAAGACATCCCCCGGCTGAACCCACCGCTGCCACAGGCCGCCGTCGACTACGCCATGAAGGGCTTGGAGGGGTGGGACTACGGTGGAATGGCGGATCTTCACCCGCATGGTGTCGGGCTGACTCCTCTCGCCCCGACCAGACTTCCCTTAGTTCACTTCACCACCAGGGTGTACCCCTGGGTGGCGGTCTGCCCGCTGACCTGCGTGCCGTAGCACCACACGTAGATGGTGAAACTGAACGTGCCGGCGACGGTGGGCGTTCCCGAGATTTGGATCGTGTTATCTAGCTCCTTGGCCAACGCGAGGTCGAGGCCCGCGGGGAGCGCGCCGTCCTGGACCGAGGCGCTACCCACAGGTGTCACGGCCTGACTGACGGTGATGGTGGCAGCGTAGGATGAGCCGACCTGGGCGTCGGGCAGGGTCGCGGGCGAGAACTGGAGCGCCGGTCGGGGCGTGCAGCCGAGCACTGCCGTGAGCGCGAGGGCGCACGCGATCCCCCTAACGATTCTGCCTCTCAACAACGTCTGTATCACCGCCAACCTGTTCGCCAAGTGGCCTCCGGCCGAGCGCCAGCATCGGCGTGCCTGACGGATAGCGGCAAGTGCCGGAGCTCGTCAACCCCGGAGGAAGTCACCGCCGCGTTGGCCAGTGTGCGCCCCTGAACGCCGGGCCTAGTGGACGGCGAAGCCGACGAAGACGAGAACGAACCCGGCGATCAGGATCAGGCCGCCCAGCTGTGCCCGGCGGCGCATCTCCTGGGCCATCAACGTCGCCGCACTCGGGCCGTCGTCCCGCAGGTGAGTGCCGCGCCAGCCCTCGTAGCGGGCGATATTCGCCTCCTGGGCCTTCAGGTCCTGGTAGCGCGCCCAGGGCCCGCGGGCCCGGAGATAGCCGACCGCGATCAGGGTCACCCCGAGTCCCCAGCAGATCAGGTTGATCGGACCCATCGCAGCTCCTCCGGCGCCGATACGACGAACTCTACGAACCCTTGTCCAGCCGCGCGTGCAGCGCCGCCTGGACCATTGCCGCGTTGGCCTGGCCGCGCGTCGCTTTCATGACCTGGCCCACGAGGAAGCCGATCGCGGCCGCCTGACCTGCCCGATAGTCGGCCACGGCCTTGGGGTTCGCTTTGAGGACCGCCTCCACAGCCGCCTCCAGCGCTGTAGCGTCGGAGATCTGGCGGAAGCCCCGCGCCTCGACGATCGAGGCCACCGGCGCCCCCGAGGCGAAATGCTCGGCGAAGACGTCCTTGGCATTGGTGCCGGAGATGGCACCGCGGGCCACGAGCTCGACCAGCGCGGCCAGCTCAGCGGCGTCGACCGCCCCGGCACCCGCCTCGCCTTTGGCGAGACGCATGTACTCGCCCGTCACCCAGTTGGCGATCAGCTTGGCGGGCGCGCTCGTGCCGGCAGCCAGCGCCCCCTCGAACAGGGCCGTTGCCGCGGCATCGTTGACGATGACGCCGGCGTCATATGCGGACAGGCCGAGGTCGGTGGAGTAGCGCCTCCGCCGTGTCGCCGGCAGCTCCGGCAGGCGGGAGCGGATCTCGGCCAGCCATTCGGGCGATGTCACGAGGGGCGGCAGGTCCGGCTCAGGAAAGTAGCGGTAGTCGTTCTCCTCTTCCTTGGGCCGCATCGGGTACGTGGACTGATGCGCCTCATCCCAGCCGCGGGTCTCCATGGGGAGCGAGCCGCCCCCATCCAGAACGCGTGCCTGCCGCTCTATCTCGAAGGCGATGGCCCGCTCCACGGACCGCATCGAGTTCATGTTCTTGACCTCGATGCGGGTGCCGAACGCCTCCCGGCCGCGCGGCCGGATCGAGACGTTGGCCTCGACCCGCATCTGGCCGTTCTCCATCTCCGCGTCCGACGCGCCGATCGTCTTCATCAGCAGGCGCAGCTCCTCGGCATAGCGGCGAGCCTGTTCGGCCGTGCGAATGTCGGGCTCGGTGACGATCTCCATGAGCGGCATGCCGGAGCGGTTGAAGTCGATCAGGCTGACGCGACGGTGGCCCTGATCGACGTGGATCAGCCGGGCTGTGTCCTCTTCGAGGTGCGCGCGCCGGATTCGGACCGTGAACGGGCCTTCGCTCGTGTCGAACGTGAGCTTGCCGTTCGCGGCCAGCGGCAGCTGGTACTGGCTGATCTGATAGCCCTTCGGGATGTCCGGGTAGAAGTAATTCTTGCGGTCCCAGCGAGTCGTGGGCGCAACGGTGGCCTCGATGGCGAAGCCTGTTGCGATCACCCACTCGACAGCCGACTTGTTGATCGTCGGCAGGACACCGGGCAGCCCCAGGCAGACCGGGCAGCAGTGGCTGTTCGGGGCTGCTCCATCGATCTCGGTGGAGCAGCCACAGAACATCTTGCTGGCGGTACGCAGCTGGCAGTGGATCTCGATGCCAATGACGGCCTCGTAGCGCTCGAGCGCGCCCCTGCCCACGACGGCCGCCGCCGTTGTCACACCTCGCCCTTCCGGCGCTTGACGAAGTTCCCGATCCGGACGAGAGCCTCGCGCAACTCGGCCTCGCTGGTGGCGTAGCAGCAGCGGACGTGGCCCTCGCCGGCCTCGCCGAAGGCCGTGCCCGGCACGACGGCAACGGATTCTTCCCGCAGTAGCTCCTCGGCGAAGGCGTCGCTGGTCAGGCCGGTGGACGTGACCTGCGGGAAGGCGTAGAAGGCGCCGAGCGGCTCGAAGGTTCGCAGGCCGATGGCGTTGAAGCCGTCGACCAGAAGCCGGCGGCGCGACTCGTACTGGCCGGCCATGCGGGTTATGTCCGGCTCACCGGTCTTGAGGGCCTCCAGGGCCGCGTCCTGGGCGACCGTAGGGGCGCACATGATGACGTACTGGTGAACCTTGAGGATCCCTTCCAGGATCTCGGACGGGGCGCAGATGTAGCCGATCCGCCAGCCGGTCATGGCGTAGGCCTTGGAGAAGCCGCCCATCAGGACGGTCCGGCGGCGCATTCCCGGAAGCGAGGCCATGGTCCGCATCTGGTAGCCACCGTAGACGAGGCGGTCGTAGATCTCGTCGCTGTACACCAGCAGGTCGTGGCGCACGGCGATGCGGGCGATCTCGTCCTGAACCTCGTGCGGCAGGACGGCACCGGTGGGGTTGCAGGGGTAGTTGAGCAGGATGGCCTTGGTCCGGGGCGTGATGGCGGCCTCGACCTTGGCCGGGTCGAGGGCGAAGTTCTCGTCGATCGTGGTCGGCACGCCGACCGGAACGCCCCCGGCGAAGATGATCGCCGGCCGGTACGAGACGTACGAGGGCTCGTGGGTGATGACCTCGTCGCCCGGGTCGATCGTGGCTCGGACCGCCACGTCCAGGCCCTCGGAGCAGCCGATCGTGATCAGGATCTCCTCGGTGGGGTCGTAGCGGACGCCGTACAGCCTCTCCACGTGGTGAGCCAGCGCCCGGCGCAGCTCGAGCGTGCCGTAGTTGGAGGTGTAGTGGGTCCGGCGCGAGGCCAGGCTGTGCCGGCCGGCCTCGATGATCTGCTCGGGCGTATCGAAGTCGGGCTCGCCCACGCCCAGGCTGATGACGTCGGTCATCGTCGCCAGGATGTCGAAGAAGCGGCGAATCCCGGAGCGAGGGACTTCGTCGACGCGGCGGGCGAGTACGCGAGTGGAGAGCGGCGGGCGCTCCGACTCGGACTCGGAGTTGAGTATCGAGGGGTCGGTCTTGAGTCGGTTGGAGCCGGTTGGGGTGGTCATCGGTGCGTCCTCAGGCTTGGCCGCCCGAGCCCTGGACGAAGGCGCCATCGCTGCGGCGCTTCCGCTCGACCGGGCTGGGCGTGGTCGGATCGTCGGTCAGGTGCAGCTCGGCGGGCTCGAGGGCCCGCCAGGTTGCTCTGGCCGTGATCGCCTCGTACGCACGGGCCAGACGAAGCATCGCGAGCTCGCTCCACGGCGCTCCGATGATCTGGAGACCGACCGGCAGCCCGCCGGACAGGCCGGCCGGGATCGACATCCCGGGCAGGCCCGCCATGTTGACTGGAAGGGTGCACGCGTCGGACAGGTACATGGCGACCGGATCCTCGACCTTCGCACCCATCGGAAACGCGACGGTGGGGCTGGTCGGCGCGCAGATCGCGTCGAAGCCGGCCGCCCAGACCGCGTCGAAGTCCGCCTTGATGAGCGTTCGAACCTTCTGGGCCTTCAAGTAGTAGGCGTCGTAGTAGCCGGCCGAGAGGGCGTAGGTACCGAGCATTATCCGGCGCTTCACCTCCGGCCCGAAGCCAGCGCCTCTCGTCCGGAGGTAGTCGGCGATGAAGTCGCCCGAGCTGCGGTCTGCGTAGCCGTACTTGACGCCGTCGTAGCGCGCCAGGTTGGAGCTGGCCTCGGCGGGGGCGATGATGTAGTACGTGGCCAGGCCGTAGTCCGTGTGCGGCAGCGAGACCTCCTCGACCGCGGCGCCGGCAGCTTCCATGGCCGCGACGGCCTCGCGGACGCGGGCCGCCACCCCCGGCTCCATGCCCTCGACGAAGTACTCGCGCGGGAGAGCCAGGCGTTTGCCGCGCAGGTAGGCCGCCGCCTCGTCGTCGCTCGCGGCGAGGTCGAGCAGCTCCGGTGGGACGGGGATCGGGGCCGAAGTGGCGTCGCGCTCGTCGCGGCCCGAGACGGCGTAGAGCAGGACGGCGGCGTCGCGCGCATCGCGGGCGAAGGGCCCGATCTGGTCGAGGCTGCTGGCAAAGGCCACGATGCCGTAGCGGCTGACGCGGCCGTACGTGGGCTTCAGGCCGACGACTCCGCACAGCGAGGCGGGCTGGCGGATGCTGCCGCCGGTGTCCGTCCCGATCGAGATCGGGGCGTGGAAGGCCGCGACCGCGGCCGCCGAGCCGCCGGAGCTGCCGCCCGGAACGCGGTCCAGGTCCCACGGGTTGGCCGTGGGGCCGTAGGCGGAGTGCTCAGTGGACGATCCCATGGCGAACTCGTCCATGTTGGTCTTGCCCAGGAACACGGCGCCGGCCTCGCGCAGGCGGGCGGTTACGGTCGAGTCGAACGGGGCGAGGTAGCCCTTCAGGATCTTGGAGCCGGCCGTGGCCTGGCCACCCTTGACCGAGACGAGGTCCTTGAGCCCGACCGGCACCCCGCACAGCGGATGAAGCGCGGCGAGGGCGGCTGCGCCGGCGCGGCGCGCCTCGGCAAGGCGCCTGTCCGCGGCGTCGGCCTGGGCCAGGGCGTTCTGGCGGTCGATCACCAGCCAGGCGTTGAGG
>JBEKPL010000091.1:0-7650 GCA_049520815.1 Candidatus Limnocylindrales bacterium | reverse complement strand
GTTGAGGCGGGCCGTACGATGCGCCACGAGAGTCTCCTTCGGTTTCGAGCTTCGACAACCCGAACCCTGCGGGGAGACTCTCGTTTGTCAACAACGTGTGTGGGGACTACAGCTAGCCGGGATACGGGTCGCGGGTACACTTGAGCCGATCGGCAGCCATCCGGCCGCCGGTTGATGCGCGCGCCCGCTGCCGGCGCCGGACCGTTCGAGGCCCTCATGACCCGTCTGATGCTGCTCGACAGCAACGGCCTCATCTATCGCGGCTATCACGCCCTTCCGCCCCTCACGACGAGCAAGGGCGAGCTGGTCAATGCCGTCTTCGGGTTCTGCAGCATCCTCCTGCGCGGCATAGCGGACGTCCGGCCCGAGTACGTGGCCGCGTGCTTCGATCTCCCCGGCCCGACCTTCCGGCACGAGCAGTTCGCCGCGTACAAGGCCACTCGCGCGCCGATGCCGGACGACCTGCGCTCGCAGTTCCCGAAGGTCCGCGAAGTCGTCGCGGCGCTGCGCATCCCCGTCTACGAGATGGCCGGCTACGAGGCCGACGACGTGATCGGCACGATCACTCGCGACCTGGACGCCCGAGGCGTGGACACGACGGTCGTGACCGGCGACCTGGACATGCTCCAGATCGTGACCGAGCACACTCGCCTCATGACGACGCGGCAGGGTGTCGACGCGACGGTCTACTACGACCCGGCGAAGATCTGGGAGAGATTCGAGCTGCGGCCGGACCAGATGATCGACTACAAGGCCCTCAAGGGGGACCCGACCGACAACATCCCCGGCATCCCCGGGGTGGGGGAGAAGACCGCGGCCAGGCTAGTCGGGCAGTTCGGCTCGCTCGAAGGGATCTACGGCCGGCTCGACGAGGTCAAGCCGGACAAGCTGCGCGAGAAGCTCACGGAGGCGCGCGAGCAGGTCTTCGCGAGCCGCGAACTGGCCCGAATAGTCCGCGACCTGCCGATATCGCTCGACCTGGAGGCGGCCCGGCTGGCCGACTACGATCGCGCCGAGGTGGTCCGGCTCTTCCGCGAGTTCGAGTTCCGGACGCTGATCGACCGCCTGCCACCGCTCTCGGGCGAGTCGGCAGTGGATGCGGCCGAGGCGCTTCGGTCGGTGGCGGGCAGCGTGCCGGCGGCGCGGGTGGCGGGGGAGAGTGCGGCCCCCGCAGAATCGGGCCGGCGCCGCGATGAGCGGCGCTCCCTCGTGGGCGAGGGCGGCGATCTGCAGCTCACGATGGACTTCGAGTCGACGGGCCTGGCCGCCCCGGCTCCGGCGCCCGTTCCCGCTCGTCCGGGCGTTGCCTCCTCCGCCACGGCGGCGTCCGCCGGACCCGTCGATCTGGGCGAGGCGTTGCGAGCGGCCGTGGCGGACCCCACGCTCCTGGACCGCTTCGAAGCCACGGACGGGGATGCGGCGGAGGCGTCGGGCTGGCTCGCCGGTCGCGCCGAGATGGGCGTGGCCCTGCTGATGGACGACCCGCGGCCGCTGCGGGGCATGCCCCAGGCTCTGGCCCTGGCAGGGTCGGACGGGCGCGTGCTGGTGGCCGAGGGTCACGAGGCCGTGGGCTGGCTCGGCGATCTGCTCCTGGGGTCGGGGGCGCGGGTCGTTGGCCACGAGACCAAGCCACTCGTCGTGGCGAACATCGCCGGCGGCGCGACTCAACCTCTCCCCGTCGTCTTCGACACGCAGATCGCGGCCTACCTGCTGAACGCCTCGCTGCGCAGCCAGACCATCGCCGACGTCGCCCACGAGCGGCTGGACGTGACGCTGCCGCCCGCCGGAGACGTGCCGCCTGCCGTCCGGATCGGGCTCGACGCGCTGGCCGCGCTGGCGGTTCGGGAGCCGCTGGAGAAGGCGCTCGCGGATTCGGGCCTGGACCGCCTCTTCCGTGAGATCGAGCTGCCGCTCATCGGCGTTCTGGCGGAGATGGAGGTCGCCGGCGTGGCGATCGACCGCGAGGCGCTCTCCAAGCTCGACGTCGAATTCGGCGCCGAGATGGCCCGCCTGGAGGCCGAGATCTACGCCGACGTGGGCCACGAGTTCAACCTCGGTTCGCCCAAGCAGCTCGAGCAGATCCTCTTCTATGAGCTGAACCTGCCCAAGGGCAAGCGGACCAAGACCGGCTACTCGACCGACGCGTCGGTCCTCGAAGAGCTCAAGCCCGCCCACCCGATGATCGGCAAGCTGCTCGACTGGCGGCTCTACTCGAAGCTGCGCTCGACCTACATCGAGGCCCTGCCGGCGCTGGTCTCCGAGCGCGACGGCCGGCTGCACACGACTTTCCATCAGGCGGTGGCGGCCACCGGACGCCTCTCTTCGTCCGATCCGAACCTCCAGAACATCCCGATTCGTTCGGACCTGGGCCGCCGCATCCGCCGCGCCTTCGTGGCCGGTTCACCGGAGGTGACGCTCGTCGCGGCCGACTACTCGCAGATCGAGCTGCGCATCATCGCCCACGTCAGCGGTGATGAGCATCTCCGCGACGCCTTCGCCCGCGGTGCCGACATCCACCGCGAGACCGCTGCGCTGGTGCTCCACAAGGCCCCGGAGGACGTGACTCATGACGAGCGCTCGATGGCCAAGATGGTCAACTTCGGCCTCGCCTACGGCATGAGCGACTTTGGGCTTTCGTCGCGTGCGGGGATCTCGCGCGCCGAGGCGAAGGCGTTCATCGACAACTACTTCGCCACGTACAGCGGCATCAGCTACTACATGCTCCGCGTCAGGGAGCTGGCCCGGCAGCAGGGCTGGGTCTCGACTCTGCTGGGCCGGCGCCGCTTCATACCCGAGCTTCGCATGTCCAATCCGTCGCTCCGTGGCGCCGGAGAGCGGATGGCGATCAACATGCCGATCCAGGGCACGGCCGCCGACATCATCAAGATCGCGATGATCCGGCTGCACGAGCGACTGCGCGAGGCGGCGGTCGACGGGCGGCCGCTGAGAGCGCGGCTGCTGCTCCAGGTCCACGACGAGCTGGTGCTGGAGGTGCCTCGCGACGAGGTGGAGGCTGTCACCCCGATCCTGCGGGAGACGATGGAGGGGGCGCTCAAGCTGGACGTGCCGCTTACCGTGGACATCAAGGTCGGCGACGACTGGGAATCGATGCGGCCTCTGACGCGCGAGGACGCGGTCCTGGCCGAGCTGGGCGAGGTGCCGGCGGAGATCGGGGCGGGATAGTGGCGGCGGGGCGGTGGCGCGGGCCCCGAGCGGTGCGCGAGCCCGGAGCGGCGGAATACCGGTATACCAGCGGGGGTGGTACTACGTCGGGAATGCTGATCAGGCGGCGCGGAAGCCCGCCAGGCGGGATCAACTAAGCGGCAAGAGTCAGCCGAAACGGGCTAACAGACGGGCCCCCATCGCTGAGCTGGGCGTTGCGGCAGGGGATGGGACGCGGGAATCGTTCGCCCCGGCGGGATATCCGCCGCGTAGTACCTCCACCACTGGTACAGCGGAGAAACGCGGCGGAGAACGCGGTCCGCGGCGCATCGCGGCCGCACATCGCAGCCTCCGCCCACCCGGGCCCCGGCCCCACGCGACGTCTACCAGGGATACTCCCGGCACTCGATGCCGTGCCCCGCTACGCTCTAGGTATGCCGGAGCTACCCGAAGTCGAGACGATCGCCCGCGACCTGCGCGGCCTGGTGACTGGCGTGCGAATTGCCGGAGCCGCCTGCAACTGGCCGCCGACGTTGCGCAGCCACGAGCCGGCGGCCTTCGCGGCGGCGCTGGCCGGGCGCGAGATCCAGGGTGTGGGCCGGCGCGGGAAGCAGCTCCTGGTCTGGCTCGGGCCCAAGGCCCGGGCATCGAGAGCGGCCGTGGCATCGAGGGCGCCCGCACCGGCGGCGCCCGCTGCCGCCGCGGCAGTGCCCCCCGCGGCAGAGCCCGCGGTCCTGACGATCCATCTCAAGATGACCGGCCAGCTGTTCGTCGTGGAGGCGGGCACCCCGCAAGACCGCCACGTCCATCTCGTGCTAGGCCTGGCCGACGGCCGGGAGTTGCGCTTCCGCGACATGCGCAAGTTCGGGCGGATCGGGTTGTACCGGCGCGACGAGGCGACGGGCGAGCCGGCAGCTGGCGATGCCGACGGCGTCCTTGCCACGGGCGCCGAGCCGCTCTCCGACGACTTCACCGCGCGGCGGTTCGGCGAGCTGCTCGGCCGGCGCCGCGGCCGGCTGAAGACGTTGCTGATGAACCAGGACTTCCTGGCCGGCGTGGGCAACATCTACGCCGACGAGTCTCTCTGGCGGGCGCGGCTCCACCCGCTGCGCGACGCCCAGTCCCTCAAGCCGGACGACGGCCGCCGGCTCCACAAGGCCCTCCGCGACGTCCTGGGCGAGGCGGTCGAGAGGCGAGGCAGCTCGATCGACGACTACACTGCCCCCGAAGGCGACGGCTCGATGCAGGAGCACCTCGGGGTGTACCAGCGAGCCGGCGAGCCGTGCCTCCGCTGCGGCCGCCCGATCCGCCGGATCGTGGTGGGCGGCCGTTCGACGCATTTCTGCTCGTGGTGCCAGCGACTTCCGGGCGGCGCGCCGGGAAGGGCAGGGGGCGGCCGAACGCGTCGGGGTCCGCGCTGGACCGAACTCGATGGCGAGGGCGCGCTCGGCCGGACGAGGTCGGAGGAAGAGCGCGTTCGTCGCGCCGCGGCTACGCGCAAGGCGGCGGCGACGAGACGCGCGGCCGCACGGGCCGGCGGCGCCGTCGCCGTTCGGGTCGGAGGGCCGGCCTGATGTCGATCGTTCGCCTCGTCGGGGTGGCTCGCGAGGCCGGCGACTTCGTGATCCTGGATCACGTGGATGCGGCCGTCGCCGCGGCCGATCGAATCGGCCTCGTAGGACCCAACGGCGCCGGCAAGACGACTCTGCTCCGGCTGGTGGCGGGCCTCGACGAGCCCGACAAGGGCGAGGTCGTCCGGAAGCGTGGCCTGACTGTGGCAATGCTCCAGCAGGAGGCGCACGTCGACTCGAGCTTCATCGAGGCGCCAAGCTTGAGGCTGGCCGTTCGAGCGGGCGCCCGCCGGTTGGAGGAGCTGGAGCGAACCCTTCGCCGGCTCGAACGTGACGGCCGGGTGACCGAGCCCGAATACGAGACCCTCCAGCACGAGTTCGCGGTCAAGGACGGCTACGCGCTCGACCAGCGGGTCGAGGCGGCGCTCTCGGGGCTGGGCTTCGATCGCGATGAGTGGGACCGCCGGCCCACGAACCTCTCTGGCGGCGAACAAACCCGCGCGACGTTGGCCCGGCTCCTCCTCACCGACTCGGAACTGCTTCTCCTCGACGAGCCGACCAACCACCTCGATCTCGGGGCGCTGGAATGGCTGGAGGACAACCTGGGCCGGCGCCACGGCAGCCTGATCGTGGCCTCGCACGACCGCGCCTTCCTGGACGCCACGGTGACCCGCATCTGGGAGTTGCGCGACCGGCGGTTGACGCCGTTCCGCGGCAGCTACTCGGGCTATGCCCGTCAGCGCGAGGAACGCGACCTCCGCGCGGCCCAGGAGGCGGAGGACCGGGCCGGTCAGATCGCCCGCGAGCAGGCGCTGATCCAGCTCTACCGGCACCAGCGCAAGCACGGCAAGATGCACGAGCACGAGGCTCGTCTCGAGGCTCTGCAGCCGTTGGAGAAGCGCCGCTCCGACGCGAGGCTCCGGCTGCCGACCGAGGCCCTCGCGGGGGGAGCGCCCGCTCGCTCGTACGAATCGGTGGTCCGGGCGGAGGGGCTCGCCGTCGGCTACGGGTCCGGCGGCGCCAGGGAGGCACGTGGCGCCGGGGAGGCAAGTGGCGCCGCTCGGCCGGTACCCGTCGCCCGGGTCCCGTGGCTGGAGCTGCACCGCGGCGACCGCGTCGGCATAGTGGGCCCGAACGGCGCGGGCAAGACGACGCTCCTGCGCACGATCGCCGGGGAGCTGCACCCGCTGGATGGCGCGCTCGACATCGGCCGCAACGTCCAGCTGAGCTACCTCGCCCAGGTCCGCGACGCGCCGATCCCCGGTGCCACGGTCCTCGACGCCCTGCTGGACGAGCTGCCGCTCAGTGGGGGTGAGGCGCGCAGCCACCTGGCCCGCTTCCTCTTCCGCGGCGACGACGTCCAGAAGGAAGTCACTGCCCTCTCCGGCGGAGAACGATCCCGTCTGGAGCTGGCGCTCCTCTTCCTGTTGCCGGCAAACCTGCTCCTGCTCGACGAGCCGACGAACCATCTCGACATCCCGGCGCGCGAGGCTCTCGAGGCCTTCATGGCCGGCACGGACGCCACTCTCCTGATCGTCAGCCACGACCGGCGGCTCCTGGAGATGGTCTGCGATTCGCTCTGGGTCGTGGACGACGAGCTGGCCGTGCCGTTCGAAGGCGGGTATCGCGCCTGGCGGGCGGCGGTGGCGGACGGCTGGACGGTGACGGCTGCCGCCGAAAGGGAGGCGGGACGCCTTCGTGGCGGACGCGCCGGAGCCCCTGACGCACGGAGACCGGGGGGCACGGTCGAGGGCCCGGATCGCAAGGCCCCGGCGCGATCGAGCGGGGGAGCGGCTCCTTCTCCCGCCCCGGGCCCCGGCGCCGCAGCCACCCCGACCGTGACCGCGACCCGCGCCCATGCCGTCAAGCTGTCCAAGGACGCATACCGGCGTCGCAAGGTCCAGATAGACGAGGAGCTGGCCCGCCTCACCGCGCGCAAGCAGGAACTCGAGTCGGCCCTGCAGGATCCCGGCGTTCATGGCAACTTCGTGGAGTTGCGTCGCGTCACCGGCGAGCTTGCTACCGTGGACGCGGCCCTCGCCGCGACCGAAGAGGCGTGGCTGGAGCTGGAAGAGGCGGCACCATGACGGAACCCGGCGGCCCTCACCTTCGTCGCGGGAGTCTCGAGACGCGCTCCCCGCTGATCGGCCTGATCGGGCCAATCGGCTGCGGCAAGTCGACCGTGGCCCGCTGGCTGGCGGATCGCGGCGCCGCCGTGGTGGACGCGGACCGGCTGACGCGCGAGCTCATGTCGCCCGGCGCCCCGGTCACGGAAGCCGTCATCGCCCGTTTCGGCGCGGAGTACCGCCGCGGCGACGGCTCCCTCGATCGCGCCGCCCTCGGGCGCCTGGTGTTTGCCGATCCAGCATGCCTCGCCGATCTCGAGTCGATCGTCCATCCCGCCGTCGCGCGCGTGGCGCCGGACGCGATCCGGGCCGCCGATGCGACCGGACCGGTGGCCATCGTCCTCGAGGCGATCAAGCTGGTCGAGGTCGGCCACGCCGCCTGGTGCGACGAGATCTGGCTCGTCGTCTGCGATCCTGCCACTCAGCTGGCCCGCCTCACCGGCCGTGGCATGTCCGAGTCGGACGCCCGCCAGCGGATCGACACTCAGGCCATCTCGCTGCCGCTCTGGCGCTCGGCCGCCACTCGCGTCCTCTCTACGGATGGCACCTCGGAGGAAGTGGAGCAGGCCGTGGACGCCGCCCTGCGCGAGGCGCTCGCGGCGCACGCCGGCAGGGCTGAGCCGTCGTAGGGGGCCCAACCGAAGACCTGACGGGACGCGCGTAGAATCGGTTGATGACCGCGTCCCGATCATCGCGTCGTCGCTGGCTGGCCGTATGTGGGGCGGTCGCGCTCCTCATCGCCCTGGCTGGGACGGCGATGATCGGGGGATCGCCGCGGGCGAGCGGCGGCC
>JBEKPL010000090.1:0-7694 GCA_049520815.1 Candidatus Limnocylindrales bacterium | reverse complement strand
CAGGTTGAGGATGATCGCCTTCAGCGGGATGACGATCGAGTGGAACGCCACGAGCAATAGCAGGAAGCTCATGCCCAGGACGAAGACGATGACCAGCGGCATCTGGCCGCCGTACCAGTCGGCGTAGTCCATCGTGTACGCGGCGTCGCCCGAAACGTAGACCCGGGTGCCGGTCAACGCCCCGAAGTAGGTCGGGACGACCGACGTCCGGAAGGTGCGAGCCAGATCCCAGTTCGCAAGGTCGTTGGCCCCGCCGGGGATCGCGACATGGACATCGGCGACGGTGCCGTCACCGGAGTAGTCGAGCTTGGCGGTGGCTGCGTTGACGCCGGCGACCTTGCCGTCCTTCATAGCCGCCTCGAAGGTTGCGATGGCCGCGGCGGTCTTGGGCTCCCTGGCGTTCGTGACGATGACTTCCATCGTCAGGTTGCGACCGGCCGGCCACTTGTTGGAGATCAGCTCCCAGGCGCGCACGCCCTCGACGCTGTGAGGCAGGGTCGTGACGTCGCTCGTCGTCGAGCCGAGCTGGAGCTTGGAGACAGGGGCGGCGATCAGGATGAGGACCGCGCCTGCCGCCACGGCCGCGATCACGGCGTGGTTGGTCGCGACGCGAACGATGGCGCCCCAGATGCCGCGACCCTCGCCGCGTTCGCGGGACAGGAACGGAATGCCCAGGCGCATCACCTTGCGGTCCAGGATGGAGAGGGTGGCCGGCAGGAAGGTGAGGCCACCCAGGACGGAGATCATCACAACGGCGATGGAGCCGATGGCGATCGACTTGAAGATGTCGTCGTCGATCAGGAGCAGGCCGCCCAGCGAGATCATCACGGCCAGGCCGCTGAAGAAGACGGCTCGACCGGCCGTGGAGCTGGCGACCTCGATCGCGCCGAGCTTGTCCCGCCCGGCCAGACGCTCGGTGCGGAACCTCGATATGACGAAGAGCGAGTAGTCGACGGCCACGGCCAGACCGATCAAGACGACGATCTGGACCACGTACTGGCTGATCGGCGAGATGGCCTGGCTGTAGATGCCGACGAGGCCCATCGCCCCGACGATGGCGCTGAGGGCAAGGACGATCGGCACGAGCGCGGCGACGGCGGAGCGCGCCGCGATCAGCAGGATCAAGAACGTGACGAGCAGCGTCGGCAGGAGCAGCCCGTCGAGTGAGTCGTTGACGTAGTGGCCGAACTCGTCGTTGATGAGGCGGTTGTTGAAGGCGTAGATCGTGAGGCCCGGGTAGTCCTTCTTGAACTGCCCGGCCAGCGGCTTGATCGCGTCTGCCTTGGCGGTGGCTTCGGTGTCGTCGCCGGAGATCCTCGCCGTGACGATGGCCGTGGTGCCGTCCTTCGACAGCACGTCGGGGGCCTGGTCGGGTGCCACGGCGGCCAGGGCGAAGGGGTCGACGACCGGCGGGAGCTGGCTCTTTGGATCGGCATAGAAGACGGGCGTCTGCTTGCCGTCGATGGTGACCATCAGGCCCTGCAGCCTCGCGGTCATGTCGGCGACGGCGGCCCGGTTGGCCGGCGTGTCGAGCGGGCCGGAGGGGTTGGAGACGATCAGGTAGAACGACTCGGTCGAGACGTCGCTCTTCAGTCCGGCGTCGCTCATGATCTGCCAGCCGGCATCGGCCTCGCCGATGGTCTTGCCCTTGTCCATGATCGACTGGGCGCGCTGCCCGCCCAGGGCGATGCTGGCGAACATCAGGCCGATGGTCAGGACGAACCATCCGGCCAGAACGGGCCAGCGATGGCGCGCGCTCCAAACCGCGACCCTGACCGTCCAGGGCTCACGCTTCAGGACGGCTGCTCCGGCCGTGAGATCCCTTTCCACTGGCGGATCCTCCTCGGTGCCGCAATATGGGGCGGCATTGCTCTGCTGAGATATCGCTTGCTATGCGGGCATCGCGACGGCCGGGGCGGGCATCGCGACCGCCGGGGCTGCCATCGCAGGCAGGCCGGCGCGCCCGCCGTCGTCGCGGATGCGACCGTCGCGCATCTTGATGACACGGTCGCAAGCCTCGCCCACTTCGGAGTCGTGGGTCACGAGCACGATCGTCTGGCCGTGCTCGCGGTTGAACTGGCGGAGCAGCGCGAGGACCTCGGCGCTGCGCTCGGAGTCCAGGTTGCCCGTGGGCTCGTCCGCGAGGACGATCTCGGGCTTGTTGACCAGGGCCCTGGCGATCGCCACTCGCTGCTGCTCGCCGCCGGAGAGCTCGACCGGCTTGTGGCCGGCGCGGTCGACCAGACCGACGAGGCCCAGCGCCTCGATCGCGGCGGCCTTGGCCTTGCCGCCCGTGGTGCCCGCGTATTCGCAGGCCAGCATCACGTTCTCGGCGGCCGTGAGGGTCGGAACGAGGTTGTAATCCTGGAAGACGAACCCCATCCGGCGAGCGCGGATCTTCGTCCGGGCGTCGTCGGAGAGGGAGGCGACGTTCTGACCGCCGAAGTAGAGCTCCGGCACGGGGCCGTGATTCGCATCGGGGGCGTGGAGCAGCCCGAGGATGTGCATCAACGTGCTCTTGCCGGAGCCGGACGGGCCCATGATCGCGACCATCTCGCCCTTGTCGATCGTGATCTCGACGCCCTTGAGCGCCTCGACCGAGTTGCGATGCCCCTTGCTGTAGGTCTTGCGGAGGTTGAGGCCTTTGAGGATTGCCATTTGGTTTGATCTCCTTGTCATCGGGTCGCCCGTCGGCATCGCCGGTCGGGCAACGTGGAAGGTCATCTACTCGTAGCGGAGAGCCGTGACGGGATCGAGCCGCGAGGCGTGCCAGGCCGGGACGAAGCCGGCGACCGCGCCGAGACCCGTGGCGAAGACGAGGGCAGTGACGGAGGTGCCGAGCGTCAGCTCGAAGAGGACGTTGCCGGAGGCGCGGCCCAGGTCGTTGAAGAAGACCGTCATCGCGGCGCCGATCAGGAGGCCGATCGCGCCGGCGATGAAGCCGATCGCGGCCGACTCGGCGACCACCTCGCGGCGGATCCGCCAGCGAGAGGCGCCGATGGCCCGCTTGATACCGATCTCACGAGTCCGCTCGGCAACGGCCATGGCCATGGTGTTGATCGTCGACAGGCCGCCGACCAGCAGGCTCAGCATGGCCACGCCGGTCAGGACGAGGCTGAAGATGATGCTGATGCTGCCCAGCATGGCGTCGAAGTCCTTGCCGTCCATGACGGTGTAGGAGCTGCCCAGCGCGGCTTCGAGTCGGGTCTTGAGGGTCTCGGGGCTGACGCCCTCCTTGGGGTAGACGACGATGCTGGTGGCGATGTCGGAGGCCTTGAGGTTGGCCTGGATGATCGGAGGCAGCGTCTTCATGAACAGCTGCTGGGCCGCGTCGAGGGGCATCATGGCTTCCTTGTCGGGCGCGGTGAGGGTAGGCGCCAGGATGCCGACGACGGTGAAATCGACCCCCCGCAGGGTGATCTTGCCACCCACGCTGGCATTCTTGCTGCGGGCGAGATCGCAGCCGAGAACGGCCACGTTGCCATGGTCGTCCGCCGTCAGCTTGCGACCCGTTGAGACGTCGAGCCGGAAGGATTCCAGACCCTTGTCGCCGCCAGGGACGAAGCCACCGATCATCTCGGGCATGCCCATCGATGTGGCTTCCTTGTCGTCGAGCATCATCTCGATGCTCGGAGAGGCCGCGGCCACTCCGTCGACGGCCTCGATCTTGGCGACGTCGCTCAGCGACAGCGGCTGGAAGTTGCCGCTGTACATGTTGCCGATGCTGACGATGTCCTTGTCGGCGTAGTACTTGGAACCGCCGCCGATCAAGGCGTTCATCTTGTTGGCCATCGAGCCGAACACGACCAGGGCCATGATGCCGATGGCGATGCCGGTGATGGTCAAAGTGGAGCGGAGCTTGCGGCGACCGAGGTCTCGCAGTAGTCGCATCGGGGGTTTCTCCTTGTCGGTAGGTCCGGTTGGTTTGCTGCTTCGTTCGAGGACGCCCTGCCGGCGCCTTTCTCGTCTTACCGAAAGCTACGAGGGCACGCCGGCCGCGCCGTCGTCCGAGATGGCGAAACGGGGGTGGTCCAGGGGGTGAACCGGGCCTCATCCCTGCGGATGACGCGGGTGTCTTCCGTGGGGGCTCGAGGAGGATGCGCTGCCGGTGGTCGCGGTCTCGCCGGCGGGCCGGCGGGCGCGGCTTCACCGGCGGGCCGGCGGGCGCCTCAGATCAGGCCGGTCTCGTAGGCCAGGATCACCACCTGGACGCGGTCGCGCAGGTCCAGCTTCCCCAGGATCCTGGACACATGCGTCTTGACGGTCGTCTCCGAGACCACGAGCTTCTCGGCGATCTCCGCGTTGGAGAGGCCGCGAGCGACCAGCTTCAGAACCTCCAGCTCCCGCTCCGTGAGTTCGGACAGTGCTGGGATCGTGTCGTCGTGGGCGGGCGGCAGGCGGCTGGCGACGCGATCCAGAAGGCGGCGAGTGACAGAGGGGGCCAGCAGGGCCTCGCCGGCGGCGATCACGCGGATGGCCTCGACCAGATCCTCGGCCGGCGCGTCCTTGAGCAGGAAGCCGCTTGCCCCGGCCCGCAGGGACTCGACCACGTACTCATCGAGGCCGAAGGTCGTGAGCATCAGGACCTTGATCGGGTCTTCGACCCCGGGCCCGGCCAGCGCCCGAGTGGCCTGGATGCCGTCCATCCCCGGCATGCGGATATCCATGAGCACGACGTCCGGGCGAAGGCGGCGGGCCAGCTCCACGGCCGAAGCTCCGTCGCCGGCCTCGCCGACGACCAGGAGGTCGGGCTCCGCAGAGAGGATCATGCGGAACCCGGTCCGCAGGAGCGGCTGGTCGTCCACCAGCACCACTCGCGTCGTCACAGCTCACCACCTCGCTCCCGCCTGCCGCGCGCGTGGCTCTCATCCGGTACCCGATGCGGCGGAACAACTCGACCGATCATCGGAGGCACGACCCGTGGCGCGACCAGCGATTCCGGGTGACCCGCCGCGCGGGGTGGGCGCTCCCTGTGCGCGGCCGCAGCCTCCTTCTTGAGGGCCGCCAGCGACGCCTCCCTCTCCGCCCTGGCCTGGGCACTGTCGTCCGGCTCGATCGGCAGGCGGGCCCGGACGCGGTAACCGCCCGGGAAGACCGGGCCGGTCTCCAACTCACCCCCGAAGAGCGCAACCCGCTCATTCATGCCGATCAGGCCGTGGCCTCCACCCTCTCCACCGGCCAGCAGAGGAGCAGCGGCCCCGCGCCCGTCGTCTACGACCTCGATCTCCAGGCAGTCGACGCGGTAGCGAACCGTCACTCGGGCCGCCGCCTTGCCGCCATGCTTGACGGTATTGGTCAGCGCTTCCTGGATGATCCTGTACGCCGCCAGGTCCATGCCGGCCGGCAGGCAGCATGCGCTGCCCTCGATCCTCAGCTCGACCGGCAGACCGACCGCGCGGACCTGGGAGATCAACTTGTCCAGCTCTGCGAGGCCGGGCTGCGGACCCATCCCCGGGTCGTCCGCGCGCAGCACCTCGAGCATTCGGCGCATCTCCGTCAGGGCCGTGCGGCCGGCGGTCTCGACGGCCGCGAGAGCTGCCTGCGCGGCCGCCGGGTCCTTCTCCGCGATGCGCCTCGCGCCGGCCGCCTGCACGACCATGACGCTGACGTGGTGAGCTACCACGTCGTGCAGCTCACGGGCGATGCGGGATCGTTCCTCGGTCACGGCCTGGGCCGCCTTCTCCTCACGCTCGCGCTCGAGCTGGATGGATCGATCCTCCAGCTGCTTCGTATAGGCACGCCGGACCCGGAGGTTGTCGCCGATGAGCCAGGCCAGGCCGAAGGAGAGGTAGGTCCCCGTCAGGTTCGTCGTCCATCCTGAGTGAGCGAAGGCCGCGTAGGAAGCGAAGCTGACCAGGATTCCGCCCGCGGTTATGCCGGCGGCCGCGGTCGCCCGACGGCGCGGCTCGTTGGCGGCGACGGTGTAGAAGGCCACGAACACGCCGAGATTGCCGCCTGAATCCGGGTAGCCGAGCAGGCTGTAGAGGGTGATGGCTGAGCCCGTCACGATCAGGATGCGCATCGGGTTGCGACGGCGGACCGCGATGGGCAGCGTCTGGAGAAGGAGCAGCGGGACGCTGACGGCATCGAGGCGGACATGGTTGGGGCCGGCGGCCGAGAGTGCGAGGACGGTGAGGGCGACGGCGATGGCCACGTCCGCGTAGTCCTGGTTCCACCGCAGCCGTCCGAGTCCCAACCGCGGCATCGCGATAGCGCGCTGCATGGTCGCACGGTACGCCGCGGCCGCTTCCCGTGCATCGGCCGCGCGCACGATCCCGGCTGCTTCCCTCGACGGACGGAGATCGGCGTAGCGCGCGTCGGGCGACGTGCTCCCCCGCGACCCTCGTTCCAGGCGGCTGCTTCGAGCCCTGGTGGACGTACGTCACTGTCAGGGTGCCGATGGGGCGATGGACCAGCATCTGGGCCCAAAACAGGAGCCCGATGAACAATACCGGGATCAGCAACGTGGCAGCCAACGCCCGCGCGAGGCTCCACTCCCCGTCGACGTAGTGCTGGCCGGCGGGCGCGTAGCCCTGACCCAGAAGCAGCACCGCGTCAGAGTGGAAAGCCTCTATCAGAGCCTCGTAGCTGTCGCCACCTCGATATCCGCGGATGAAGATCGGGCTGCTTCCATCCGGCGGCCATGTGTCGATAGCCACGCCTGCTCCTCCCTCGACTGATCCGAACGGAGCCAATGGGTCGATGGTACGCGCGGAAGGGCCGAAAGCGCCACGCGACCGGCGGCTTCTACAGCAGCTCGCCCCCGTAGGTCAGGCTTGAGGCGACCCGATGACCTCGACCGACACCGGCAGGGCGGGCCAGCCTGCGTCGGTCGTCAGCAGGTGCGTGGCGCGCAGGACGACGGCGGTCGCAACCACGAGCGCGTCGGGAAGCCGGAGTCTGGACCCGTGGCGGGCTCGCAGCTTGGCGGCGACGGCGGCGATCTCGCGCGTGGCCGGTTCGACTCGGGCGGGCAAGGCGGCCAGAAACGCATCAACCGTTGCCGCGGCTTTGGTGCTCTGCCGGAAGGGTCCAACGAGGACTTCCGCGTACGCCGAGGCGGAAACCCCAAGCTCGTCTCCGCGGCCGATCGCGAAGGCGACCGCCTGCCTGGCGGCGACGTGGTGAATGTCGCTCGAATCGAGGATTGCGATCACTACCCCGGCGTCCAGGATCGTCAGCGCCATTCGCGCCGCAGATCGTCGAGATAGTCCGGGGTATAGGCGCCGGTCAGCGCGCCGGCGAATCGATCGATCGGATCGTCCTCGCGGACGAGGACCAGTTCTCCGGGTCGGCGCGCCTCGGCGCGGAGGCGGTCGCCGACATGGAGCCCCGCCCGAACGAGAGCGTCCTGCGGGATGGTCACCTGGTTCTTCGCGCTGACTCTGGTATACCCACGGCGTCGAGACGTGGCCTTTACTCGATCAGTCATGAGTAAAGCTTACGCTCGCCGTGACAGTCTCGCAATGGCTTCGGCGAGCGGCGGCCGGAGACCGCGAACATGTCATCTGCTAACCCCGGTAGCACTGGACAGAAATCTGGGGCCGCGAGGACGCCGCGGACACCGAAAACGGACCAGGAATGACCCTCGCCACGCTCGGGATGGCGCTCCGGAGACGCGCGCAGAGGGCTGGCCCGGCCGAGAACCTCGCCGCGTGCTACCCCCGTTAGCAG
Organism: Candidatus Limnocylindrales bacterium; assembly: GCA_049520815.1. Lineage (GTDB taxonomy): Bacteria > Chloroflexota > Limnocylindria > Limnocylindrales > CSP1-4 > Fen-1039. The sequence continues at coordinate 20 of JBEKPL010000090.1, read as the reverse complement.
ATGACAGGAAACCGGGCTGG
>JBEKPL010000089.1:0-8086 GCA_049520815.1 Candidatus Limnocylindrales bacterium | reverse complement strand
ACGACCATCGTCGTCGACAAGGGCTCCGAGGCGGGTTTGGACATTCATACCGTCGAGGAGAAGCAACCCGTCGAAGCTGCTCGCTGAGCCGAGGCCGGAGGGGTGGCCCGCCAGCAGAGTCGGTACATCTGCCAGACGTGCGGCACCGCCCATCTCCGCTGGGAGGGCCAGTGCCGAACCTGCGGCGAGTGGAACACTCTCGTTGAGACGGTCATCCGCGAAGCCGAGGCACGCCGGCGGACGCCGCGGCCGGCGGCCGCCCCTCGAGGCCGACCGCCACAGTCGCTCAACAGCCTGCGTGAGTCCGAGCCGGTTCGGATGCCCACGGGCATCGACGAGATGGATCGCGTCCTGGGCGGCGGCCTCGTGCCCGGATCCGTCGTCCTTCTGGGCGGTGAGCCTGGAATCGGCAAGTCCACCCTGCTGCTGCAGGCCTCGGCAGGACTGGCGCTGGGCGCCGGGGCCACGGCCGGTGGCGGCTCGGCGGCCGGTCACGTTCTGTACGCAACAGGTGAGGAATCGGCCGGCCAGGTTCGGCTGCGGGCGAGCCGGCTGGGCTTGCTGGAGGGCCCGGCCGGCGAACGGATCGCAGTCGTGGCCGAGACCGAGGTCGGCCGAATCGTCGAGTTGGCGTGTGAGCTCGGCCCGACCGTGCTGGTCGTCGACTCGATACAGACCATCACCGCAGACGAGCTCGAGGGTCCGGCTGGAAGCGTGGGCCAGGTCCGCGAGTGCACGCTGCGGCTCATGGAAGTCGCCAAGCAGGACGGCGTGACCGTGATCGTGGTCGGACACGTCACCAAGGACGGCAGCCTGGCCGGGCCCAAGGCTCTCGAACACCTGGTGGATGCCGTGCTCAGTCTCGAGGGCGAGCGAACCGCCACGATGCGGCTGCTGCGGGCCACGAAGAACAGGTTCGGCTCGACCGAGGAGGTCGGGGTCTTCGAGATGGCCGAGAGCGGCCTGGCCGAGGTGTCCGATCCAGGACGGGCCTTCCTGTCCGCAACGGACGAGCACGCCCCAGGCAGCGTTGCCGGAGCCGCACAGGAGGGTTCCCGGCCCTTGCTGGTCGAGGTCCAGGCCCTCGTGGCCCCCGGCGGCTACGGGAGCCCGCGGCGGACCGCATCGGGGATCGACGCCAATCGGCTGGCTCTGCTCGTGGCCGTCCTGGGGCGCCGGGCCGGCATCGGTCTCGGAAGTCATGACGTGTACGCGAACCTGGCGGGAGGCCTGGACCTGGCCGATCCGGGCTTGGACCTGCCGCTTGCCCTGGCGCTGGCCTCTTCGCTGCGCGACAAGCCTGTGCCGCGCGACCTGATCGCAATCGGCGAGGTTGGGCTCCTAGGCGAACTGCGGCCGGTGCCCGGCCTGGAACGCAGCCTCCGCGAGGCCGCTCGCCTGGGATTCAAGACGGCGATCGTGCCGCGATCCCGCCGGTCCGAGGCGCCGGCCGTCAAGGGCCTCGAGGTCGTCGCCGTGTCCAACCTTCGCGAAGCGGTCCGACGGGCGATCGGAGGAGGTCCGGCGGAAGCCCGCCAAGCGGAGGGCGTATCCGCACCGGTGGGGAGCCCTGGGTCGGCCGAGGGCGGCTGAGCGAGCCGTACCGCGGAGCCGGCGTTGGTGTCGGGCTCGCGGGTCTGGCGGAGGGCGGGTCTCGATGCTAGGCTGACTTCGACGAGGCGCCATCTATCCTGGATTCATCCGTTCATCTCGTCACCGCAAGGCGAAAGCCGTGATCCGCATCATCCGGCTGCTCGGAGCCGCCATCGGCGCTCTGGTTGGCCTGGGGTTCGTCCTGACCCGGGAATCACCGTTCGAGAGGACGGGGTCGCCCGAATTGCTCATCGCCGTCTGGGTCGTGGCCTGGGTTTCCGTCGGCTCTCTGCTGCTGCCGTACCTGACCGTTGTCCCGGCCATGAGGCTGCTTCGCGCCATCCGGGAGATGTCGACGGCGGAGTTCGTGGCCGCCGTCGTTGGACTCGTGGTGGGCCTCCTGATCGCACTCCTTCTCGGCCTGCCGCTCGCGGCGCTCCCCGAGCCGTACGGCCACTACCTGCCCCTGGGCATATCGATCTGTTTTGGCCTCGGCATGGTTGGACTCACCGTCGCCAAGCGCGAGGATCTGATAGCGGCCGCCCAAGCCGCCGGGCTGATAAGGCGGACAGAGGGCGTGAATTCCACGGCCCGAGGCGGCGAGACCCAGGTCGTGGTCGACACGAGCGCCATCATCGACGGCCGCATCGCCGACATAGTTGATTCGGGCTTCCTCTACCACCGGCTTGTGATCCCGCACTTCGTCCTGGACGAGCTGCAGCGCATCGCCGACAGTTCTGACGCCCAGCGCCGCAGCCGCGGCCGGCGCGGCCTGGAGATCCTCGCCCGCCTCCAGAAGGACGGACCAACGCCGGTGGACATCGTGACCGACGACCCAGTCGAGGCCGGCGACGTGGACGGCAAGATCGTGGCGCTCGCGCGCGCCAGGAACGCGGCCATCCTGACCAACGACTTCAACCTGAACCGCGTCGCCGACCTGCAGTCGGTTCGGGTCCTGAACATCAACTCCCTGGCCAACGCTCTCAAGCCCGCCTTGCTGCCGGGCGACCCGCTCCGGATCAAGGTCATCACGGAGGGCAAGGAGGCAGGGCAGGGCGTCGGCTATCTGGACGACGGCACAATGGTCGTGGTGGAAGGCGGATCGAGGCTCGTCGGTCACGAGTTGGATGTCGTGGTCACTCGCGTACTCCAGACGGTCATGGGCCGTATGGTCTTCGCCCAGGCCCACTCGGAGTGAGCGGCCGAAGACAACGCGAGGGCAGGACCTCGAGCGACCCCATCGAGGCGGTCGTGGTCGCGGCCGGGACGAGCAGCCGGATGGGCGGTCTGGACAAGCTGGACGCCGAGCTGGGTGGCCAATCGGTGCTGCGCCGGTCCATCGAGGCGCTAGCGCTGGCCGGTGTCGAGAGAATCGTCGTTGTCACCTCGCGGGCTCGGGTACCGGAGATAGCAGCCGCGACCTGGTTGCCCGACCAGGTCGTCGCTGTGGTGGCGGGCGGCGCCAGGCGACAGGAATCGGTTGCGGCCGGCGTAGCTGCTCTTGCCGCGGCGGCGACGGGCGTGGGGAGCGCCGACGGCGGCACCCGCGGAGCGCGCCACGCGCACGCCGGGGAGCGCCGCATCCCTCGCGATCCCGTGATCCTGGTCCACGACGCGGCTCGGCCGCTGGCCAGCCCGGCGCTGATCCGGGCTGTGGCCGAGGCGACCGCCGGCCACGGAGCCGCCATCCCGGTCCTGCCGGTGACGGAAACCCTCAAGCGTCTCGATGGCGACCGGGTGGGAGTCACAGTCGATCGAACGGACGTCGTCGCGGCCCAGACGCCGCAGGGCGTTCGACGGTCCCTGCTCGAGCGCGCGTACGCCGCGTACCCGCCGGACGGCCCCGAAACCTGGACCGACGAGGCCTCTCTGCTGGAGGCCTGTAGAATCGCCGTCCATGCAATCACCGGCGAAGCGACCAACCTCAAGGTGACCGTGCCAGTTGATCTCGAGCGCGCCCGGGCAATGCTCGACCACGGCCTCGTGCCCGGCCACGCGCCGGGGCGTTCGGCCGCGTCCACAGGCCCAGCACTCTTGGGTCGGGTCGGACTCGGCACCGACAGCCATCCCTTCGGTCCCGGCGAGCCTCTCGTGCTCGGCGGTCTTCGCATTGAAGGCGTGCCGCGTCTGGCGGGCCATTCGGACGGGGACGTCGCCCTTCATGCGGTAGCCGACGCTCTCCTGGGGGCAGCGGGCCTGGGCGACTTGGGTCGGCTCTTCCCGGCGGACTCCCGCACGCCCGTCGGGATCGACTCCCGCGTCCTGCTCGGCACCGTCGCGGAGAGGATCCGAGCCGCCGGCTGGCGTCCCGTGAACCTCGACATGACGATCGTGGCCGCGCGGCCCAGGCTGGGGAAGTTGCTGCCGTCGATGGCGGCGGCAATCGCGGGGATCCTCGGCCTGGAGCAGACCGCGGTCAACGTCAAGGCCTCGACCGGGAACCTGGCCGGCCCCGAAGGCGCCGGACGCTCGATCTCGGCCAGCGCCATCGTCTGGCTGACACCTCTCCGCGGGGAAGTCCCCGAGGGACGCGGATGACGATCCGGCTCTTCGACACGATGGCGGGCGCGGTGCGCGAGCTGGTCCCGCTCGAAGCCGGGCACGTCCGCGTTTACAGCTGCGGGCCCACCGTCTACGGCCCGGCCCACATCGGCAACTTCCGCTCGTTCCTCTTCGACGATCTGCTGGTCCGCTACCTGCGCTACCGCGGCTACAAAGTCACGTGGGTGATGAACGTCACCGACGTCGACGACCGGATCATCAAGGGCGCCCGGGCGGAAGCGACCACGATAGGCGAGCTGTCGGAGCGGTACCGCAAGATGCTCGTCTCGGACATGCAGTCGCTCGGCATGACCACGCCGGATTCCATGCCGAAGGCGACCGAGAACATCCCCCAGATGGTCGAGCTGATCCAGGCGCTGCTCGATCGAGGTCACGCCTACCGGACCGAAGATGGCTCGATCTTCTTCCGGATCGTATCCTGGCCCGAGTACGGCCGCCTGGCTCGACTCGATCCAGAGGGGATGAGGGTGGGGGAGCGGGTCGAAGCCGACGATTACGCGAAGGACGACGTCCGCGACTTCGCCCTGTGGAAGGGTCCCAAGCCCGACGAACCGAGCTGGGAGACCTCGATCGGACCGGGCAGGCCGGGCTGGCACATCGAATGCTCGGCCATGAGCATGCGCTACCTGGGTCCGTCGTTCGACATCCACACCGGCGGAGTGGACCTCATCTTCCCCCATCACACGGACGAGATCGCCCAGAGTGAGGCCGCCACGGGCCAGAGGTTCGTGGCCTACTGGCTCCACAACGCGTTCCTTCAGATGGGCGGCCAGAAGATGGCCAAGTCGGTCGGCAACATCGAGCGCGTGGACCAGGTGTTGAGCCGCGGGGTTTCGCCGCGCGCCCTGCGGCTGGCGCTCAGTTCGGCTCATTACCGCATATCGCTCGCGTTCGGTGAGGACTCGCTGGTGGCGGCAAGCTCGGCGGTCGAAAGGCTGGACGCTCTCTTCGCCGCTCTGGCGGCCTACCGCAACGAGTGTCCGGACGATGCCACGCTGCCAGAGCTGCTGGACGGGGCGAGGGCGGCATTCGAGGCGGCCCTGGACGACGATCTCAACATCTCCCCGGCGCTGGCGGCCCTCTTCGACCTGGTTCGGGAACTCAATCGGCGGATCGATGGGCGAGTGCTGTCGACGGCCGACGCGGCGCACGCCATGGCCTTCGTCCGTGACCTGGATCGCGTCCTGGCAATCGCGCCCACTGCAGAGGCGTCGCTGGGGCCGGAGCTGCAGAAGTTGCTGGATGAGCGGGCCGCCGCCCGGACCGCACGAGATTGGGCGGCATCAGATCGATTGCGCGTCGCACTGGCGGAGCGCGGCGTGCTGATCGAGGACACCCGCGACGGGCAGCGTTGGCGCCGCGCGGATTGACCGTTCGCCGCGTCGCGGCGAGAACACGATGACTGGAACGAGAATTGCCTGACCGTCGACACAAGCCTGGGGATGAGCGCGCCGGAGGCGGCAAGCCAGGCTGGAAGAGGCCGCGTCCGGGCGGGCCGAGATTCGAAAGACCGCGAGCGGATGGGCCACGGCCGGACGGGCCGAGATTCGACGGACCGCAAGCGGACGTGCCACGGCCTGAGGGCCGGCGCTTCGACGGACCCAGATCGTTCGGGCCGCGCAAGGGAGGTCCTAGGTCCGGCCCGCGACCTGGGGGATTCGGACCGGGAGGCCAGCGACCGGGCCGCCCCGACGGTGGCTCCGTCGATGCTCGCGGCGACGTCCAGCGACCCTTCCGGCGTGACTGGCAGCCCACCGACTCGTGGACGCGAAGGCCGCCGCGAGACAGGGGAGCACCGGGCGCCGGCTCGCGGCCCCACTACGAAGGGCGTCCCCGCGATTTCGAGGGTCGGACCGACGGTGGATCGCGCCCGCGGCCCGGTGGATTCGTTCCGCGGCCCGGTCAACGCTTGGGTCCGCACCCTGGTCAACGCTCGGGTCCGCGGCCCGGCGAAGCTGGCCTCCCCGGCGAGCACACTGGCCCCTCAGGCGGCTTCGGCGGGCGGTCCGGACCTCGCCGCGCCGGCCTCGGATTCGGGCACGGCCACTCCGATGCTCCGCCACGGCCACACCGCCCCCACCTGCGCGACGAAGGCCTGGGGGCGCCGCCAACCGGGGCCGAGGAGGCTACGAGCCAGCATTTCGACTCCGCTCCAGACGGCGAGCCCGAACGGGGCGGCGATCCGAGCTTCACCGCACCACGGCCGTCGCCACGGCCGGACTACCGGCGCCGCGCCGGCGGCTACGTCGATCGGCGGCCAAACCGTTCGGACGGCCCCGCGCCGGGCCGCTGGCAGCGGCCGCCGGCCGCCTTGTCGGCGAGCGACCTGCTCGGAGGGGACGAGGAGCTGGTCGCCGGCAGGCACCCGGTCGAGGAGGCGTTCATCGCGCACCGCCAGGCTCATCGGCTGCTCGTGGTTCCGCAGCGCCGCCAGGCGCTCGAGAAGCTGGTCCTGCACGCCGCCAGCCTCCGCATCCCGATCGTGGAGATCGAAGGCGGGACGCTGACCTCGCTCGCCGGCTTCGACGGCCATCAGGGGATCGCCCTGGTCACGGACCGTCGGCAGTTCGCCAGCCTGGACAACATCCTTGCGCGTGCCATCGAACGGCACGAGCCGCCGTTCGTGCTGGTTCTCGATTCACTCGAGGACCCCCAGAATTTTGGCTCACTGCTGCGAACCGCCGAAGCGTCCGGCGTCCACGGGGTCGTCTACCCGACGCACCGTCAGGCCCCGCTCTCCGCGGCGGCGATCAAGGCCTCGGCTGGGGCGGTGGAGCATCTCCTCCTCGTGCCGGTCGAGGGCCTGGCCGAGGCTCTGGCCGATCTCCACGTCCGCGGCCTCCGAATCGTCGGAACGGACGCGGAGGCGCCTCTCACAGTCCGACAGGCTGATCTGCGCGGCCCCGTGGCGATAGTGGTTGGCAGCGAGGGTCAGGGTCTCGGCCCGGCCGTCCGCCGCCGCTGCGACACCGTCGTCCGGATTCCGATGCGCGGCCGGGTGACCTCGCTCAACGCATCGGTTGCGGGTTCTATCCTTCTATATGAGGCCTCGAGCCAGCGAGGCGGCGAACGAGCGCTCATAGCACCGGCACCTGAGGAGGTGCCCGAGCCAGGCCTCGAGCCGGGGGCCGGGTCCGGCGCAGAGCTCGAGGGACCGGAGGCTCCGGCCGAACCGCAGCCCGGGTTGCGCCGCCGTGTGAGCGCGCGAAAGAAACCCGAGAAGCGGGCGGAAACGCCGGCCGCCGAGTCCGCGCCGGCCGTCGACGAGGCTCTGCTGCCGGGTGGTCCGGCGGTGGACGAAGCTCCCTCGAACGAGGGCGGCTGAGCGTCCGTGTGCCCCTCGGCGAGCCCACGGCGTCACGCTTGACCGCGTAGGGGCCAGCCAATATCATTCCCGGGCGCCCAGGGGTCTTAGCGTTAGCATGCCCTTGCGCCCGCCGACGTAGCTCAATTGGTAGAGCAGCGGTTTTGTAAACCGCCGGTTCCGGGTTCGAGTCCCGTCGTCGGCTCCAACTGAACAAGTCAGCCGGTGAGTGGGGACCCACCGCTACCGGTTGGCCGCCAACGTGGGTAGGTTGAGCAGGTGGTGAGCTCAGCTGACTGTAAATCAGCCGCCTTCGGCTGTAGAGGTTCGATTCCTCTCCTGCCCACCACTCTCGCGGAGACCTGACCCGGCTTCTGGTCTCGGGCCCACATAGCTCAGCTGGCAGAGCGCGTCCTTGGTAAGGACGAGGTCATCGGTTCAAGTCCGATTGTGGGCTCCACCTATAGGTAGCGGCCCGGGCCGCGCAAGATGGAGTAGAACGCGCACGTGGCGAAGAAGAAGTTCGAGCGGACCAAGCCGCACGTCAACATCGGCACGATCGGCCATATCGACCACGGCAAGACGACGCTCACCGCGGCGATCACCAAGTACCTCGCTCTAAAGGGC
>JBEKPL010000088.1:0-8246 GCA_049520815.1 Candidatus Limnocylindrales bacterium | reverse complement strand
CCGCCAGCTTCCGGCCGAGTAGGGGAGCCGGCCCTCGATTCGCTGCCGGTCCGCGGGGTTGCCTTTGACTCCCGGCAGGTGCGCCGCTCGTTCGTCTACGTGGCCATCCCGGGAGCCCATGCCGACGGCCACGATTTCGTTGAGGCCGCCGCCACGCTCGGAGCGGTCGCCGCGATCGTCGAGCGCCCGGTACCTGGGGCGGCCCTGCCGCAGGTCGTCGTTGACGACGCCCGGCTGGCTCTGGCGACGGCAGCTGCCTGGTGGTATGGGGACCCGAGTCGCTCACTGGGAGTCGTGGGCGTCACCGGCACCGACGGGAAGACGACGACCGCCTTCCTGGCAGACGCCGTGCTGGAGAGTGCGGGGATCTCGACGGGTCTGATCACGACGGCGACGATCAAGATCGGCGAGGTCCGGAGGGCGAACCCGGAACACGTCACGACGCCACAGGCGCCGCAGCTGCAGCGCGCCTTGCGGGCCATGGTGGCGGCCGGGAACGACGCGGCGGTCATCGAGACGACCTCCCACGGCCTGGCCCTGGGTCGGGTGGGGGAGATCGCCTACGACGTGGCGATCTTCACGAACCTGACCCACGAGCACCTGGAGCTTCACGGCACGTTCGAGGCCTACCGCGACGCCAAGCTGAGCCTGTTCCGCGGCCTGGCGGCCACGGACCCCGCCAAGAGCCTGAGCCGGGCCTGGCCGCGGACGGCGATCGTCAACCTGGACGACCCTGCCGCGATCCTATTCCAGACCGCTGCGGGCGAGGTGGGTGCCAGAGCGATCACGTACGGGATCTCGGAAGAGGCAGCCGTCCGCGCCCTAAGAACCGAGGAGAGCGACCGGTTCCTGCGCGTCGAAGTGGTGACTCCCCGGTGGCACGGGTCGGTGGACCTCCAGCTCGTCGGGACGTTCAACGTCCACAATGCCCTGGCGGCGGTGGCGCTGGGCGAAGCGCTTGAGCTGGACCCGGACCACATCCGCGCCGGTCTCGCCGGCGTCGCAGGCGTCCCGGGCAGGATGGAGCGTGTCGACTGCGGCCAGCCGTTCGGAGTGATCGTCGACTACGCCCACTCGCCAGCCTCTCTGCAGAAGGTGCTGGACGTGCTGGGCCCCGTGGCATCGGAGCGTGGCGGCGGCGTCATCGCCGTCTTCGGATCTGCCGGAGAGCGTGACGTCCAGAAGCGGCCGATCATGGGTCGCATCGCCGGCGAGCGCTGCCGCCTCGTCGTCCTTGCCGACGAGGACCCTCGTGGCGAGGACAGCCAGACGATACTCGACGAGATCGCGGCCGGGGCCGAGGCTGCAGGGCTGCGGCGAGGCGTGGACCTCCTGTGCATCGCCGACCGGCGGGAAGCGATTGCCGTAGCCTTCGATATGGCCCGGCCCGGGGATGTGGTACTGCTCGCCGGGAAGGGCCACGAGCAATCGATCATCATGAAGGACGGCCAGCGAGGCTGGGATGAACGAAGCGAAGCGATCCGGGCGCTGGAGCTGCTCGGCTATCGGAGCCAATAGGGCGCTCACGCGTAGGGCGCTCATGCGCTCCCGAAGGGAGGCCTAGGCCGGATGCGGTCGTGTGTGATCCAGCTGCTGATCCTGGTGGCGGTGGTCTTTGCGCTGCTCTGGTTCGGCCTGCCCATCGGGGCGAGCTGGCTGGCAACGAATGCGCTCAACGCCAGCGGCTTCACCGGCACGAACACCAAGGTGGAGGTGTCGTCCAACCCGCCTCCTTTGTTGTTGACAGGCCACGCCGACACCGTCCACCTGACGTCCAGCCAGGTCGGCATCGGCGATCTCCATGCCGCCACTCTCGACCTGACCCTCGGCAAGGTCGAACTCTTCAGCCGCCAGATCGGGACGGTCACGGGTACGCTGGCGGGCGTTCGCGTCGCGGCTCCGGACGGCCAGCCGGTCACGATCGACCTCGTGACCCTGAGCGGAGCGGCGAGCTCTGCCACCGCGGAGATGGACATGTCGGTAACCGAGGCTGAGCGTCTCGCCGCATCGCAGCTGAAGTCCCGCGGAATAGCGGCGACCGTGACGCTCGCACCGCCGGACAAGATCACCGTCACGGCCGGCGGGAAGTCGCAGCCGGGGCATCTCCTCGTCAAGGAGGGGGCGCTGCTTCTCGTACCGGATGGCGATTCACTGCCCACGGTGATCCTGATCGCGGCCGGCGGCGGGAACCCGTTCGAGATGACATCGGTGCGCATCGGAGCGGATCACGTGACGCTGATGGGGACCATCGACCTGCAGGCGCTGCTGGGCATCTGAGTCGGAGTTCCGCGAGCAGCCGCGTTGGGCGGCAGTCGTAGGTGCCGCGCCCGGGTCTTCTTCGCGCCGGTGCGGAGGGAGCCTTCTTGCGGGGCGGTGCGCGTCTTGGTCCAGGAGCATAGGATGGTTCCCCCGGACTCGACTGGTAGACTGATTCTCGATGTCAATCGAACCACCCGGCCCTCCGCCGCAGATCGAGGGGGCCGCTTCGCGTACCCGATCGAGCCGCCCGCCGGTGGCCGAACGAGCCCGGCTGGGGCTGGGCGTCCGGTCGTCCCCCGAATCCCGCTTTCGCCACGTTCGGGACTCGGTCTCGCAACACTATCCGCAGGCGGATCTCGCGATGCTGCGGCGCGCCTTCGACTTCGCCGACCAGGCTCACCGCGGCCAGACTCGCGTCACCGGCGAGCCGTACATAACCCACCCCCTGGCTTCGGCGCAGATACTGGCGGACCTGGGCATCGATCCCGTCGCCGTGACCGCAGCGATTCTCCACGACGTACCTGAGGACAGCGACCTCACGCTCAACGACATAGAGGAGCAGTTCGGGCCAGAGGTGGCGCAGCTGGTCGACGGCGTGACCAAGCTGTCGAGATTCAGCACCCACACCCACGAGGAACAGCAGGCCGAGAACATCCGAAAGATGTTCCTGGCGATGGCGGACGATATCCGCGTCGTCCTGATCAAGCTGGCCGATCGGCTCCACAACATGCGCACGCTCTACGCGCTGCCGGAGGACAAGCAGCAGCGCATAGCCCGCCAGACCCTCGAGATCTATGCCCCGCTGGCCGAACGCCTGGGCATCTGGAGCGTCAAGTGGGAGCTCGAGGATCTGGCCTTCAAGACACTCGAGCCGGATGCCTATCGCGAGCTGGCCCGTATGCTGGACACCCGGCGCAAGGGCCGTGAGGCGTTCATCCATCGAGCGATCGAGCTGCTGCGGCCGGAGCTGGAGGCGGCCGGAATCGAGGCCGACCTGTCGGGCCGGCCCAAGCACCTCTACAGCATCCGCAAGAAGATGCAGCGCAAGTCCGCCGACATCGGCGAGATCTACGACATCTACGCCATTCGGATCCTGGTCAACGAGGTCCGCGATTGTTACGCCGCCCTGGGCGTCGTCCACTCGCTCTGGCGACCGATCCCGAATCAATTCGACGACTACATCGCCGTCCCCAAGCCGAACCTGTACCAGAGCCTCCACACCGCGGTCATCGCCATGGACGGCAACCCGCTCGAGATCCAGATCCGAACCCACGCCATGCACCAGACCAGCGAGGTCGGCATCGCCGCGCACTGGCGCTACAAGGAAGGGTCGCGATCCGACCGCGAGTACGACGCCAAGCTGGCCTGGCTGCGCCAGGTCATGGAGTGGCAGCGCGACGTCTCGGACGCGACCGAATTCGTGGAGGGCGTCAAGCTCGACGTCTTCCAGGATCAGGTCTTCGTCTTCACCCCGAAGGGTGAGGTAAAGGATCTGCCGGCCGGCGCGACGCCGCTCGACTTCGCGTACCGGATCCATACCGACATCGGGCACCGCTGCATCGGCGCCAAGGTTAACAACCGCCTGGTGCCGCTCGATTACAGGCTCAAGAACGGCGACATAGTCGAGATCGTCACCACCAAGGGCGATCATGGACCTTCCCGCGATTGGCTGAACCTCGTCCGGACCAGCCACGCCAGGGAGAAGATCCGACAGTGGTTCAAGCGCCAGGAACGCGACGAGAACATCACCCACGGCCGCGAATCCCTGGACAGGGAGCTGCGGAGACTGGCCCGAACGAACCTTGGCGCGGTAGGGACCGATCGGATTCTGGAGATCGCGAAGGCCTACAAGTACGACAACCTGGACGACTTCTACGCCGCAGTCGGCTATGGGGCGGTCGGTGTCCAGCAGGTGGTCACGCGTCTCGGCGTGGTCGACGACGCTCAGTTCACGCTACCGCCCACCGCTCCGCCGCCAAGCCCTTCGCATCAGGGCGGGGTACGGGTCAAGGGAGTGGGGGACTTGCTGGTCCGATTCGGCAAGTGCTGCCACCCGATCCCGGGGGACCCGATCATCGGCTTCATCACCCGGGGCAAGGGCATCACCATCCACATCCAGAACTGCCACACCGTGCTCGGCGAGCGGGAGACGGCGCGCCTCATCGAAGTCGAGTGGGAGAGCGAGGTGCAGCAGACGTACCCGATCTCGATTCGGCTCGAGGCCTACGACAGGACCGGACTGCTCTCCGACGTGGGCCAGGTCGTGGCCGAAGCCAGAGTCAATATCCTCGCCGCCAACGTCGCCGTGACGCCAGATAGGACGGCCACGGTGCACGCCACTCTCGAGGTTGCGTCCGTGGCCCAACTGGCCCGGGTCATGAGCCGCCTGGAGCAGCTCAAGGATGTGATCTCAGTTCAGCGTGATCTGGCGTAGGGAACGGCCGGATCGGCGCAGGGGGCGTCGCGTCCGGTATAGTCCAAGAACTGGTCGAGTATCCGTCGCGCCGCCGCCGCTCATCTCTGGGCAATCGGGTCCGGAGTCTGGTCCGCAAGGAGGATCCCGTGTCTGACGAGTTCATCTACCCCGAGGGCGTCAACTCGGACACGCTCAAGAAGCTGTTCGAGGAGGCCTATATGGAGGTCTCCGTGGACACGGATGGGGACCTGATCGTCAAGGACAACTACCGCTGCTACCTGCGGCCCGACCCGGATGGCCGGCTGATCTCGGTCTACGCCATCTTCGGCGCCAATTCGAGCGCCAAGCAGGCGGACAAGCTGGCCTACGTCAACCACGTCAACGACCAGGTCAAGCTCATCCGGGCCTCCGTCTCGGCCAACGGGAAGTTCTTCTTCGACTACTACCTTTCGGTCGAAGGCGGCATCTCGAAGCGGTCGATCGTGATGTCGGTGCGGCGATTCTTCTCCTGCCTCGGCTCGGCCCTGCGCGAGGACACCGCGAACGTCGTCGCCTGATCGGGCGCGGCGCCCGACCCGAGGGCTGCGGCCCGATGCCGCCGCCTCTGGATTCGGGGCCGCTAGACTTGGGACCATGCCGTCATTCCGCGCTCCCAGGGGAATACGTGACTTCCTGCCCGACGTCCGCATCGGGTTCGGGAGGCTCGAGGCTATCGCGCGCTCGCTTCTGGTGCGGTACGGCTACCGCGAGATGGAGATCCCGCTCTTCGAGCAGACGGCCGTCTTCGAGCGCGCCATCGGCGAGACCACCGACGTAGTCGAAAAGGAGCTCTTCCGCCTGGCCCCAAGGACGGACGAAGCGGAGTCGTGGTCGCTTCGGCCCGAAGCTACCGCCGGCATCGTGCGAGCCTACGTCCAGCACGGGATGCAGACGTGGCCGCAGCCGGTGAAGCTCTCCGTCCTGGGTCCGATGTTCCGCTACGACCGTCCTCAGGCGGGTCGGTACCGCCAGTTCTGGCAGTGGGATGCCGAGGCGATCGGCGATCCGGGACCGGCGGTGGACGCCGAAGTGATCGAGATGGGGCTGCGTTTCTACGTCGAAGCGGGCGTGCCCGACGTCCAGGTGCTGATCAACTCGATCGGCGACTCGGCCTGCCGGCCGGCCTATCTGGAGACCCTCAAGGCGTACTTCGGGCGCCATCCGGCCGAGCTGTCCGAGTTGGAGCGGCGGCGCCTGGAGACGAACCCGCTCCGGTTGCTGGATTCGAAGGATCCGGCCCTGGCCGGGCTGATCGCCGCCGCGCCCAAGATCTCCGATTGCCTGTGCGACGCTTGCGAGGCGCATTTCGCGGCCGTTCGCGCGCATCTGGACGCGGTTGGCGTTCCGTACCGGGTGGAGCCGGCTCTCGTCCGCGGCCTGGACTACTACGCCCGGACCGCCTTCGAGTACTACCGTCGTGGGGCAGAAGGACAGCAGCAGGCGTTGGGTGGCGGCGGCCGCTACGACGGACTCGCGGAGCTGCTTGGAGGCCGGCCTACGCCGGCCATCGGCTTCGCCCTTGGACTGGATCGAGTACTGCTGGCGCTGGAGGAGATCGGCGTGGAGTCGGCCCATGAGGCGCCGCCGCTGGCCTTCGTTGTCGGCGCCGACCCGGCCGATACGGTCTCGCGGCTGCGAGTGGCATCGCTGCTGCGAGCCGAAGGGCTTTCGGTGCGCGCCGAGCTGGCGCCGCACAAGCTGGGCCGCCAGCTGGAGACTGCGTCGCGCGACCATGCCCACTTCGCGGTCATCATCGGCGACGAGCTGGCCGAGGGGAACGTCCAGCTGAAAGACCTGGAGGCGGGCACGCAGAAGCTGGTCGCGCTCGGCGATCTCGCCAGGGATCTGACGCGAGCCGCGAAGAGCCATCACCACGGCTGACTGCTGATCCGCCCACCCGTCCGGCGCGCATACAGGACGTTGGGGCAAGGTTGGGGAGCGATGATGATGGGGCGAGCAACTCCGGGCCACGCATCCTGTTCGATGCCCGCGATCGTCGCGCTGGCGGTCGCGCTGACCCTGGCCGCAACCTCGTGCGATGGGGCCGCGCCCACGCCCACGCCGCCGACACTCCCCGGTTCGGCCGGCCATTTCGACAACGGCGAGTTCTCGTTCGACTACCCGACGGACTGGCCGATCCTCCGCTCGGGGATGTCGAGCGCCAGCGGCGTCTCCTACATCGTGGCCGTGCTCGGCACAGGAACGTGGTACGAGAACTGCGTGAAGGAGGAGAGCGCCTCGACGTGGTCGCTGAGCTGCAGTGGCGACGTCGTCGAGATCTCGCCCGGTGGAGTGGTGGTCAAGGTCTACTGGCGCGGCGGCGGCCCCGCGCCGATGTGCAACGGCCAAACCCGAGCCAACGCCACGGTTGGCCCCAACGCCGTCCTTCAGACGGTCGACGGCTCGGTGACCACCTGGGAGCTCCGGACGCCGGACGGTGAGTTCGGCTGGCCGAACAACCCGATATTCGAAGTCCACACCTCCGATCCGGCCGAGCTGGCCAAAGCGGAAGCGATGGTGGCGAGCTTCCGATGGGGCGTCGGCGCCCCATCCTTCCCCGGCTGCAGCCCCGCACCGGCCTCATAGCCCGCGGCCCGGGGCAATCGTCGCCGCGCCTGATCCGTTCCGCTACGATGCGCGGGATGAGTGAGCCCAGCCCCGCATCGCCTGAAGCCGCGTTCAGCTCCGCCACTCCGTACCGGGACGTGACCTGTGGCGAGCTGCGCGCGACCGACATCGGGCGCCACGTCCGCATGGCCGGCTGGGTGCATCGCCGCCGCGACCACGGCCGCGTCATCTTCCTGGACCTGCGGGACCGCTACGGCATAACGCAGGTCGTGGTCAACGCGGAGGAAGCGCCGGACGCTCACGAAGTCGCCAGCCGCGTCCGTAACGAATTCGTCATGGCTATCGAGGGCTCGGTCGCTCACCGCCTGGCCGGCAAGGAGAACGCCGAGCTCGAGACGGGCGAGATCGAGGTGCGCGCCACTTCGGTGGAGATTCTGAACGACGCCGAGACGCCGCCCTTCTACATCAACGAACCGGACGCGGCCGTCGACGAGTCCCTGCGCCTCAAATACCGCTACCTGGACATCCGCCGCCGGCCCCTGCTTGAACGGCTGCTGCTGCGCTCGGAGCTGGTCAAGGCGATTCGCGATGTCCACCATCGGGCCGGCTTCGTGGAGGTCGAGACGCCGATCCTGCTGAAGTCCACGCCCGAGGGTGCCCGCGACTTCATCGTCCCGAGCCGTCTCCAGCCGGGCAGCGTCTACGCCCTGCCCCAGAGCCCCCAACAGCTCAAGCAGCTCCTGATGGTCGCGGGCATGGACCGCTATTTCCAGATCGCGCGCTGCTTCCGCGACGAGGATCTGCGTGGTGACCGGCAGCCCGAGTTCACCCAGCTCGACCTTGAAATGAGCTTCGTGGACGAGCAGCGAGTCATGGACTTCGTGGAGGCGATGATCGTCGAGGTGAGCCGGACGGTCGTGCCGGATCGGCCGATCCAGCAGACACCGTTCCCACGAATCGACTA
>JBEKPL010000087.1:0-9299 GCA_049520815.1 Candidatus Limnocylindrales bacterium | reverse complement strand
TGCCTGGCTCGCGCCGCCCACGAACTCGGCCGAATGCCGGGCCAGGCGCCCGAGCCCGCGCCTGCCTACGTCGCCCTGGCGCGCGCGCTCGACCAGCTGGGCCGGCTGGGGGAGGTTGAGTAGGTTAGCGTTTGTGGCCTGAGGCGGTCCTGATCTCCGCCGCCCTCCGCTCCAGACGCGCGAGCCACTCCTCGGGATCCTCTCGTTCGCAGATGGCGTCGAGCAACTCGCTCACCTGCGCGTCGGACCACTCTGGATAACGAGAGCGAATGACGAGGTCCACACGAGCGCGCGGATCAGCGAGGCCTGCGCGCTGAACGAGCGCCCACGATCGAGCGATGGCGATCTCCTGCAGCCGCCAGAACAGCGTCAGGCGCTCGGCGGGCGACATTGCCGCCAGGGCCGCCTCTACCTGGACCCGACCGGGTTCAACGGACGGCGTCGAGGAGGCTGGCAAGGCCGAGTTCCCGTGCATACCGGTCAAGGTACTCCCAATCGAGGCCGCTCCGCGTCCGGACGACCACCCGGCAGTCATCGAGCTGCCGCTCGCTGCGCCCACCGTCGGAGAACTCCAGCTTGGCGACGATCAGGTCTTCGGGCGAGGAGACCCACACCTGACCGAGGGCGGGGTCGTCGATACTCACGCGCCGCGCGAAGGCGGACTCACCCCACGCGTCCGGCTCGCGGACGATCATGTCGGCCTTCTGCGCCTCGGCGATGGAGATGACCGCACCCAGCCACTTGATCCCATGGGGCTCGAGCGGATTGACGATGTAGTCGGGCTCGAACGCTGGACGGAGTCGCGTCTCGTACTGGCCGGGCGGGATATGCACCACGACGTCGACATCGTTGGTCTGCCGAAACGTCGCCCAGGCGCCAAGAGCGACGGAGCCGGTGACGAAGTACTCGATTCCCGCCGCCTCCAGGCGCTCGATGACGTCGCGCTCAAACACTCCGCCGGCCTCCCTGCCTCACGGCGAAGGCGTCGTCGATCGCCTCCGCGAGCTGCGCGAACGTGTGCGTTCCAGTCGCCGCGAAGATGCGACCCGGGCGAGGCCAGAGGTGCTCGCCTCGTCCTTCGATCAGATCGACTCGTATCGAAAGCCAGGTCTTGCTCACGGTCGCTCTCCCAGGCTGGCCGGCTGTCTGTGGCGGTCCGCACGAATCGCAATCAGCAGTGCGACCGTTGTCGTGCATTCTGAAGCAGTCAGCGCTTGCGCATTCACCCTCGTGGCTGGTCTGTGGATGGCCGAGAGCGGAGCGTGTCCCGGAGCGTTCTGGCCCGCCCCTCATCGAGCTTCTCCATCTCTTCCGGGGCGACCCCAAGGCGCTCGAGTTCCCGCGCGAGCCAGAGCGGAAGCGACACCGGCTCGGGTTCGGGCGCCGGAACCGGTCTTGTGGCCGGCCGTTTCGACCGGAGAACCTCCCAGAAGTCCGCCTCCGCGACATGCAACTGGTCGGCCAGGATGGCCTTGAATCGCCCGGCACTCATCGTCTTCTGGCCGGACCGCGACACCTTCGTGATCAAGATCTCGCCGTCAGGTAGCGTCTTGGTGAAGTAGTCGTGGTCCGTAGAGCGTGGTTTGTCGGGAGTCCATCGGTCATACCGGAGGAACTCCCGAATCTCGTCCCAGGTCGGTGTTCTCAACGAGCCTCAGCGTCCCCTGAGTCGCCAGGCTCTTCCTCGATGGCGAGCATGGACCGCTGTTCGTCGTCGGTTGCGAGGGCGAAACGAAGAAGGGTGCCCGCATGGGCTGCCCTGCTGCCGGCCATGTAGCGAACAGGCTCTTCGAAGAAGCGCTCGGCATACACGCGAAGCTCACCCAGGAGGTCGTCGATCGCCTCGTCGAGAGTCGCGCCGAAGCCGAGCAAGCCCATCTCGGGTGCGCGCAGGGTCACTTCGCCACCGTCGTAGACCGCACGGACCTCGAGACGGCGGTCCCCAAGCATCCCCACGAGGTCTTCGGGCCGCACCAGAAGCATCTGCTCCTTGCCGTGGTGGCGCGACACCAGCCGCGGACGGTGTTGATGGAAGACCTCGTCCATGACGTCAGAAAGCCGCGCCTTCGCGGGGGAGAAGTCGATCGTGGGTACTGCGGGATGGTGCATGATTGGATGATAGGTCCAGTTGGTCTGACAGGTCAAGTAGACCAAGTGGCACGCCCTGCGGTGCCTCACGAGACGCCTATCACCTCGTACACCTTCAGGATTTCGTCGCCGTAGTGGTTGATCGCTTTGATGGGACGGCATCGATCGCAGCGAACCTGCTCCGGCGTTCCCCCGCATGGGTGACGGTGCTCCCCACCTAGCGAGTCATCCGTCTCGTGACTGTGCCCGATCATGCCTGAGTGGCCTCGACGTCCTGAGGCAACTCACCACGGTCCCTCAAGCTGAGCTCCACCTCGACGCCGACCGCGTCTGCGTAGCGCTCGAGAGTTGAGATCCTGCTGTCCAGATCCCCGCCTTCCAGGCGGGCCACCACGGACTGTGATGTGCTCATCCTTGCCGCCACGGCGGTCTGGCTCAGGCCCAGAGACGCTCTGAGCGTCACGAGTTGGCGCACGAGTTCTCGCCGGCGTGCCGCGGCGGCAACCAGACGAGGAAAAGCCGGGTTGGCCGCGGTTCGCGACGCGATGGTCTCGTCCAGGAAGTCGCCCATGTCTGCATCCCTTCGTGCGTCTATGCGGCCACTATATAGCAAGAACGCTATACCAGCAATGCTATTGTCCGCGGGATCGCCAGTCCGCAAGGCGCTGCTCGGCCAGCAGGATCACGTCGGGCGGGGTGCGCTGGGTCTTCTTGGTGAAGCCGACCAGGGCAAGCAGGACGAAACCCCTGCGCCCCTCCTGCGCGAACAGGATTCGATGGATGACCCGGTTCCCGTCAGCGCGCACTTCCCAGATCTCGTTCCGGAGCTTTCGAGCAGCCTGCAACCCCAGCTGCCGAACCTCCGTCATGGCAGCGACGACCTCGGCGGCGTCTTCATCCGACAGCGACCGCAGGAACTCGCGCACCGGCCGGCGGCCAGAGGATGTCTGGTAGTCTCGCCAGCGCCTGGCAGTCATAGGTCTACCCCTGGCTCGGCCCCACGCCGTACACCTTCAGGATTTCGTCGCCGTAGTGGTTGATGACCTTGATGGCGATGCGGCCTGACTCCGGGTGCAGGAAGGGGCGCGAGACCGTGGAGTTGAGCGAGGACCAGGCCGCTTCGTCGATGTCGGCGCGGAGGGCGCGGCGGAGCTTGTCGTAGGGGTCGTCGTCGCCCAGGAAGTACGCGTGGCGGACGAAGAACTGCTGGCCGTCGTAGGCGGTGTCGATGAACCAGCAAGCGATCTCCGACGTGGATTGCGAGACGACCTCGCCGGTGGTGGGGTTGTAGGTGTCCAGGCCGCGGATCTCCACCTGGAGCTGCCCCTCCCCTACCCCGCGGATATCCACGTCGGGCTGGCCGAAGATCGTGAACAGGTTGCCCTGGCGGGTCTTCTTCAGCAGGTCCTCGCTCATCGTGAGGTCCGGGTTCATGCGGACGGTCAGGACGGTCAGCCGGCCGAACTTGGTCGCCTTGCCGGTCTCTTCGTCCGCGCGGGCGTCGAGGGCGAAGCCGCAGACGATCAGGAGGTCGAAGTAGCCGCCCGCCTCGAGCACGGCGCCCTGGACCTGCTCGGGACCGACGGTCCCTTCCAGACGAGCTGCGGGTCCAGCGACGGGTCGCGGGGGTAGCGGAGGACCTGCGGGGCGGCCTGCGCGGGCTCGCGGATGGAGGTGCCCATCTCCGCGGTGGGGATGTTCATCCGGCGGTCTCCGGAATGCTTGACGGCCTCGACGGAGGTCGGCGCGGCGGGCTTGCCCATTCTCCTGGCCAACGCTTAGTTCCCCCTTATCTAGTTCAGACTCGGGCGCTGCAATCCCGACCCCATGGCGCGCACTATCCGCGGTGAGGGGATTTGGGCGCGGCGGAGCCACCTCCAGCGTAGTCCTCGAGGAGATGGCGCATCACGGCGCTCACGCTCCTGCCTTCTGCGGAGGCGCGAGACGCGACCCTGGCCCGGAGCTCTTCGGGCACTCGGGTCGTGATCCGAGGAGAGTGGGCGCTCGTGTTCTGCGCGCTCAGAGAGGGGCGACCCGGCCGGCGCTTCCAGGTTGAGAGGTCATACCCTGCCTCAGCCTCGGCCGCCATCCGATCCAGGTCCGCGTCGGTGATTACACGGCCATTCCTGGTTCTCACAGCCATCCCATCACCTCCTCGTAAGCGGCCCGATAGCTCGGCCGCAATCTACCCCTCGGCCGTATTGTGTCGGACACAACCAGCGATGTCAATCCAGCGGGCGAATGCGTGGCGGGCTTGCCAATTCTCGTAGCCAACGATCACGTCCCCCTTATCTGGGCTGTGGCCGCATCGAACACCGACCGAGCTGTGGCAACCGCGGCTTCCGCTTCTTCCCACGTCGGCTCGCGAACCTGCTCGTACGGGCCCGAGTAGCGAACGTCCGAGCTGTACTTGCTTAGGGTGGCCAGTTCCTGACTGGAGGCCCCAGAGTCGAGTCCGGCCGGTAGCCCCTCGGAGAGCTTGACGAGATCATGCTTCCGGTCAGGTTCGATCGATCGGGCGATCAAGAGCGCCTTCAATGACTTCTCGGCTGCTTGCTGGGCGTGATAGGCGGCAAGCCAGGGCTCCATCTCCGGGTCCCTTTGAAGGACGAGCCTGGCGACGGCCAGATCCGACTTTGCCTTTGTGAGCCAGCGCAGGGCGAACGCTACCTGCTTCTCAGCCGTGGGCATAGATGGTTACCCCCTCTCGGACGGCGGGCCTGAACACGGTTCCGATCAGGTCGACATCCTCGATCAATTGCTCCGGTGTGGTCACGAGCACGTCCATCGCCAGGGGGATGCCCGCGAGCGCCGCCCTGATGTCGCCCGATGCTACTCGCCGGCCGGCGATGTCGCGCATCACCACGATGAGATCGATGTCGCTGTCGCCGTTGGCATCACCTCTGGCCTGCGAGCCGAAGAGGATGATCCGCTCCGGCTTGAAGCCGCGGACGATCCGCCGCTTGATGACCGGCAGCCACTTCCGGGCCTGCGGCGACAGGCCCAATCGACTTGCCCGCGCTCCCCTCTTCGGGGCGACCGCGGCGCGGTAGGCCAACAGGTCTTCGGCGCGCCAGACACGACCGCCCGAAAGCGTCGCCGCCGGCGCCGGGAAATCCGGCCGCGACGCCCAGTCCCGAATGAAATTGGGCACGTTCACGCCGTAGAAGGCGGCGGCTTCCTTCGTGCCCATCAGTCGCTCGGTCGTCGTTTCGCTCATGTCGCTATGATAGCGCCGCTATCATTAGATACAAGCCCCCTGCCCGACACTTCTGCCCTATCTCGGCGCATTGTTGGCGTACGGGGCGCGCGGCTCGCCGACGGCGGCCCGACCTGCCTGGTGAACGTCCTTCCCTGACGTCGCTGCCTCGCCAGAAGCAGGCTAGGATGAGGAAATGCAAGCGACACGACTCCTGAAGGTATTTGTGGGTCTCGCGTTCCTCGTCGGCGGCCTTTCGGCGTGCTCTGGCGCGACCAGCACGGTCCCCGTCAATGCCGGCAGCTCTGCGACGGGCACAGCCGTCCAACCGTCGGGCACCGCCGCCACCGGCCCGGCCAGCACCGTCTCCATCAACGCCGGCGGCCAGGCGACGGGCGGCTTCTGGGCCGATCAGTTCTACACCGGCGGCGCCACCTACGCCAACAGCGCGACCATCGACATGTCGCAGATCACGTCCAACCTGCCGCCCGCGGCGATCTTCAACACCGAGCGGTACGGAGCGATGACCTACACCATCCCCTACCGCTCCGGCGCCCAGACCGTCACCCTCTATTTCGCCGAGACCTACCTGTCAGGCCCGGGCCAGCGGCTGTTCGACGTGACCATCAACGGCACGACGGTCCTTTCGAAGTTCGACATCTACGCCAGCGCCGGAGGCCCGAACCGCGCCATCGCCAAGACGTTCACCACCACGGCCGACTCGAGCGGCCAGGTGGTGATCCAGTTCATATCCGGCACCGAGAACCCCAAGATCAACGGCATCACGGTGACCGGCAGCGGTAGCACCCCCACGCCCCCGCCCGCGACTCCGACCCCAACGCCGGCCGCACCACCCACCAACAGCGCCGACGTCAAGCCAAGCGCCGGCTGCGGCAAGACCACCCCCGCGCTGGCGAACGGGTCGATCACCGTCGAGAGCAACGGCAAGCGCGCGTACATCCTCCGCGCCCCTGACAACTACGACAGCGACCATCCGTACCGGCTCGTCCTCGCCTACCACTGGATGGGCGGAACGGCCCAGCAAGTGGCCGACGGCACCGGGGCTACGGAGGCCCCGTTCTACGGCCTCTGGAACCTGGCCAACAACAGCACCATCTTCGTGGCGCCGGTGGGCCTGGGTTCGGGCACGAACACCGGTTGGCCGAACACCAACGGCCAGGACGTGGCGTTCACCGACGCAATGCTCGCCCAGCTCGAGGCTGGGCTCTGCATCGACACGGGCCGGATCTTCGCCACCGGGTTCAGCTACGGCGCGGGTATGTCGTACGAGCTCGCATGCGACAGGCCCAACGTGTTCCGGGGAGTCGCGCTCTACTCGGGCGCGTATCTCAGCGGCTGCTCCGGCGGCACGACGCCCATCGCCTTCTACGCATCGCACGGCCTGAGCGACAGTGTCCTCGACATCTCGAGGGGGCGGAGCCTGCGCGACCACTTCGTGCAGGTCAACGGCGTGACACCACAGAGCCCACCCGAGCCCGCGGTCGGCAGCGGGACGCACATCTGCACGACGTACAAGGGTGGCTCCGCCCAGTACCCGGTTGAATGGTGCGCCTTCGACGGTGACCACAACCCAAATCCGCACGATAGTGGTCAAAGCACCAGCTGGAACCCCCCGCAGGTCTGGGCGTTCATCAGTCAGTTCTGATACTTCGCGGGGACCGCGCGGTCGGTCGGATAGCGGCCCTCCCTCTGCCCCGTGAGCGGTCGACTTCACCGGCCGGGGGTGCAGTACGCCGCCTTGTGCGTGGCGTGCGCGGACGCCGGCTTGCCACAGCCGCGTCTTCCAGAGGAACCGGACCCTCCTGACGCCGCGTTCGTTTCGAACACCCCCTATCGCCTCCCTCCGGCGCTCCCCGATCGATCGCCTGCAGTCGTGGTGGCGCGGCGATCGTCACCACCGTGCAGACCCAGGCCCAGCCGCCTGAGGCGTCGCTGCTGAGCTCGGTTGACTCCCACCGAAAGTTGCGACTAGTGGAGCGCAACCAATACGACATGTGCCTGAGTTACTCGGGCGCCCACTCGATCTAGCGTTACCGCTACCGGTAGCGGTAACGGTACCGGTAACGCAATGCCGACCAGCTGGAGGAGGACAGCCAGCTCCGTACGGGCGTCGGCGTTTCAGCGTGGAACAGACCCGATGAACCCTCGACCCACGCGGCGGGCGGAGAACGCCTGAGACCGGCACTCTCCGCGCGACTGGCACGAGAGAAGGGATCGACACCGGAGTGTTTCGTTTGCTGGCGCGCGAGGACACCGCCGAGCACGCGCCGCTCGAGGGAACGTGTACTGCGCTCCGCTTCCCGACGTCCTCTCACGGGTGCCCGGTCTCCCCTACCCCAGCGCTCCTGGACCTCGTCGACGCGTGGCGCGTGAGACGAGCGTGGCCGCCTGCAATCCCAAAGCGAATCCTCCCGGCCCAGCACGCCACAGTCGAGATTGAAAGGAGACAAGTCAGCCGCGTACGTCAAGCGACCAACCCGTCACGAACTAGGAGGAGATGTATCGCGCCCCTACGTGCAACCTACCTCCAACCCGAAGGTCAACGGCGTCACCCGTAGCCGGATAGCTTGGAGCCCGACATTCGGAGCCGACGGCACAGGGAGCACCGCCGGCTGAGACCTAGACCTCACTCGCCTCTGTCAACTCGGGCCCGGATCACCCGCGATCCAGGCATGGTCCCGTTGTCACCGGCCCATCTGGGCCCTTTGTAGGAGAGGAGTCAAATGTCCGTCATGTCCGGGAGTCACAGGACGAGGTTCGGACCGGGGAAGGCTCTCGCGGTCGCCGCGACCGCCGTCCTGATGGCAGTCATAGTCTCTTCCACGGCAAGCGCGGCAGCGACCACGCTCGGTGCCGCGGCTGCTCAGTCGGGCCGCTACTTCGGCACCGCCATCGCCGCCGGCAAGCTCGGCGACTCGGCGTACACCACGATCGCCAACCGCGAGTTCAACATGGTGACGCCCGAGAACGAGATGAAGCCGGACGCCACCGAACCGAACCAGAACCAGTTCAACTTCACCTCCGGTGATCAGGTCTACAACTGGGCTGTCAACAACGGCAAGAAGGTCCGCGGCCACACCCTGGCCTGGCACTCCCAGCAGCCCGGCTGGATGCAGAGCCTGAGCGGCACTGCGTTGCGCAACGCCATGATCAACCACATCAACGGGGTGATGGCCCACTACAAGGGCAAGCTCGCCTACTGGGATGTGGTCAACGAGGCCTTCAACGAGGATGGCAGCCGCCGCAACTCGAACCTCCAGCAGACCGGCAACGACTGGATCGAGGTGGCGTTCAAGACCGCCCGCGCGGCCGATCCCAACGTCAAGCTCTGCTACAACGACTACAACATCGAGAACGCGACCTACGCCAAGACAGTGGCCGTCCGGAACATGGTCCAGGACTTCAAGAACCGCGGCGTCCCGATCGATTGCGTCGGCATCCAGACCCACTTCACCGGCGGTAGCTCGCTGCCCAGCAACTTCCAGACGACGCTGCAGAACTTCGCCGCCCTCGGCGTCGACGTGGCCCTGACCGAGGCCGATGTCACCAACGCCAATACCACCCAGTACGCCGGCTTGACCCAAGCGTGCGTGAACGTTCCGCGCTGCGTCGGCATCACGGTCTGGGGCGTTCGCGACAGCGACTCCTGGCGCTCCAGCGAGAGCCCACTTCTCTTCGACGGCAGCGGCAACAAGAAGGCCGCGTACACGTCGGTCCTGAATGTCCTCAACTCCGCCTCAACCGTGACCCCGCCCCCGGCAACGCCCACTCCCACCGCGACCTCCACGGGCGCTCCCAACGCCACGATCTCGATCAACTCGGGTGGCTCGGCCACGGGCAGCTTCACCGCCGACCAGTACTACAGCGGCGGTAGCACCTACACGACCACCAACACCATCGACACCTCGCAGATCAGCGGCAGCGTGCCCCCGACCGCGGTCTTCCAGAGCGAGCGCTACGGGGCGTTCACCTACACCATCCCCAACCGGAC
>JBEKPL010000086.1:0-9951 GCA_049520815.1 Candidatus Limnocylindrales bacterium | reverse complement strand
TGATCGAGATCACGTTGGTCGGGATGTAGGCCGAGATGTCGCCCGCCTGAGTCTCGATTAGCGGCAGGGCCGTGAGCGAGCCTCCGCCGTTCGCCTCGCTCAGGCGAGCTGCTCGTTCGAGCAATCGGCTGTGAAGGTAGAAGACGTCGCCGGGATACGCCTCACGGCCCGGCGGCCGGCGCAGCAGGAGCGACATCTCGCGGTAAGCCCAGGCGTGCTTGGAGAGGTCGTCGTAGACGCACAGCGAGTCCTTGACCAGCTGGCCGTCGATCTGGACGCCGTTCTCCATGACCTCCTCGCCCATGGCGCAGCCCGCGTACGGGGCGATGAACTGGAGGGCGGCCGACTCCTCGGCACCGGCTACGACGACGATCGTGTGGTCCATGGCCCCGTGCTGCTCGAGCACGGCTACGACCTTGGCGACGGTTGAGAGCTTCTGGCCAATGGCCACATAGATGCAGACGAGACCCTTGCCCTTCTGGTTGATGATCGTGTCGACGGCGAGGGCGCTCTTCCCGGTCTGGCGGTCGCCGATGATCAGCTCGCGCTGGCCGCGGCCGATGGGGATCAGGGCGTCGATGGCCTTGATTCCAGTCTGGACCGGCGAGTCGACCGCCTGGCGGGTGATGACGCCCGGGGCGATACGCTCAACGGGGCGGGTCGACGCGTGGGTGATCGGGCCCTTGTCATCCAGCGGGCGGCCGAGCGGGTCGACGACCCGGCCCAGGAGGGCGGCGCCGACCGGCACCTCTACCACGCGACCCGTGGTCTTGACAGTGTCGCCCTGCTTGATGTGGGTTGGGTCGCCCAGAATGACCGCGCCGACGGTCTCCTCCTCCAGGTTCAGGGCCATGCCCATGACGTCGCCGGGGAACTCGAGCAGCTCGGAAGAGAGCGCACCGGACAGGCCGTAGATCTGGGCGATGCCGTCGCCGACTTCGACCACCGTCCCGATGCTGCGGGACTCCGCGCCTTCATCGAAACGTTCGATCCTATCCTTGATGATGCTGACGATCTCGTCTGAGCGACTGGCCATTCCTTCTCCGTTGGGCCGCAGGTCTTGCCGCAATCACGGCGCCTGCCGTTAGCTCGTTCCCTGGACCAGCTCCTTGCGCAGCCGCGCGAGGCGGGTGCTCACGCTGGCATCTATCTGCCAGTCGCCGATCCTGACGCAAAGTCCGCCCATCAACGTCGGATCGGTCGTGACGTCTAGCTCGACCTTTGCACCGGCCCGCTGCTCCACGCGGGCCCGAACCGCCGCCAGATCCTTGTCTCCGAGCGGCTTCGGCGTGGTGACGGTCGCCGCGACGATGCCGCGGGACCGACGCACGAGCTCATCGAACTCGGCACTGACCTGGGGCAGCAGCGCGAACCGGCCGCGCTGCGCCAGGACGAGGGCCAGGTTCAGCGCCGTGCGCGAGACGTGGGAGCCAAGCAGGGCCTCCACGGCCTCGCGACGATGAACGAAGGCCACGCCTGGATTGTCTACGGCACGGGCAACGCGCTCGTTCTGAGCCAGTTCGCCGGCCACCCTCAGATCCTTCCGCCACGCGTCGACGGTCCCGTCGCGCTCGGCCAGCTCGAAAGCCGCCTCCGCATAGCGTCGGCCGGCTGCCAGACGGGGCATCAGTTGGCCCGCCTCGGATCGGTGGGGCCCTCGTCACGCAGGAACTCCTCGACCAGCCGCCGCTGGCGTGGAGCGGTCATCGTCTCGCCCACCACCTTGCCGGCGGCGGCGAGGGCCAGGTCGGCGACCTGGCCTCGCAGCTCTGCCAGAGTGCGGTCCCGTTCCGCCGCGATGTCTGCCACCGCCTTCTCACGCATCTTCTCCAGCTCCGCGCGGGTGGCCGCGATGTCCGCCTGGCGAAGATCCTCGGCGGCTCGCTGAGCCCGGGCGACCAGCTCCGCAGCCTCTCGCCGAGCTTCGCGGATGAGGCGCTCGTGCTCCGCCATCCCGGCCTCGCGGTCCTGGCGGGCCTGCTCCGCGTCCGCCAGGCCCTGGTCGATGCGAGCCTTGCGATCGGCCAGGATCTTGGCGATGGGGTCGAAGGCGAATCGCCAGATCAGCGCCAGGAAGACGATGAAGTTGAGGGCGGCGACGATCACCCAGAAGATGTTGATCGAGAGGCCCGACGCCTCAGACGCGGGCGCTGCCGCTGCAATGGCCGCCAGGGGGTTCACGGTGCGTTCCGTCGGGTCCGGCTTATTTGATGAAGAGCGCCAGCAGGGCGACGACGATCGCCAGCACGCCGAGGCCTTCGGCGAAGCCGGCCAGGATGACCGCCAGGCCGCGGATCTGGCCTGCCGCGTCCGGGTTCCGTCCGATGGCGTTGCTGGACATGCCGGCCAGGATGCCGATGCCGATGCCGGGCCCGATGACGGCCAGGGCCGCGATGCCGGCTCCGATGTGCTCCATGAGTTGAACCTCCTCTACTCGACCCGCGGCCGGGTAGTCGCGCTGGTAGGCGGTCAGGCCGCCACGGGCTGATGGTTGCCGGCGCCGCCGGGCGCCGTATGATCCGCCGAGACGCCACCCGCGGCGGCAGGATGGCGCTCTTCGGATCCATGGCCCTCGATGGCGATCAGAATGAACATCAGGGTCAGGACCGAGAAGATGAGGGCCTGGATCACGTTGAGCAGCGCCTCTAGCCCCAGGAGGAAGACCGGCAGTAGCGCCAGGGTCAGGGCCGAGACCACCGCCAGGGCCACCTCGCCGCCGTAGATGTTGCCGAAGAGTCGCATCGAGAGCGTAACCGGCTTCACGAACTCGAGGAAGAGCTCGATGATCCCGACGTACATGGCCAGCAGGCCGGCCCCGAGGCCTTTGCGGAACTCGCCGATCGGGAAGAACTTGCCGAGGTAGCCGCGCACGCCGAGGCGCCGGAATCCCTCGCCCTGGAACAGGACGAACGATGTCAGAGCGAGGCCGATGGTGACGTTCACATCGCTGGTCGGCGCGCGGAGCTGCTCGATCTTGCCGACCGGCGGCACCAGGCCGCTCCAGTTCGAGAACAAGATGAACAGGAAGAAGGCGGCGAAGATCGGATAGTAGCGTCTGGCCCGCTCGCCCCCGATTCCGACGGCGAAATCGGAGCCGAACTCGTAGGCCCACTCGACGGCGTTCTGCACCCGGCCGGGCGTCTGCCTCATCCGTCGCGTGGCCAGAAAGGCCAGAAGCAGGATAAAGGCCATCACGATCCACATGGTCAGGATCGTGGAGCTGATGCTCGGGTGGAAGTAGATCAGCGGCGCCGTGGCCGGAGCGGTGGCCGGCGCAAGATCCAGCACCACTGGCGGTGGCGGAAACTCGATCACGCTGTTGATGAAGCACGCGGGGTAGTCGCAAGCCTGGCCAGGCTGGCCGCCCTTGGGGAAAGGCGGCACGAGGATGGCCGCGAGGAGGTCGAGGGCGACGACGGCCGCACATAGAAGCAGGAAGGCCTTGACGCCGAAGCGTTTCCTGGGCGGAGTCGCCGAGGCGACCGGCTCCTCTTCTTCTACCCTGGTCGCGGGCGCGCCGCCGGGATCGGTTGTCACAATCGCTCCGCTAGACGGCGGCCCTCGAGAGGTGCCGCGTCATCGTTTGTCATCCTCGTCCAGCCGGGCCAGGAACCGGGCGATCAATCGCCAGCAGCCAATCGCGCCGCCGACGGTTCCGATCGCAAATCCAACCAGAACGAAGATCGGGATGGTTCCCAGGCGCTGGTCCAGCCAGTAGCCGCCGAGAACGCCCGCCAGAACGGCCACGAGCAGGACGAACCCGATTTCGGAGAAGAGAGCGATGTAGGCGGACGTTTTGCCGAGGTCGTTCATCGTCTTCCTGGCAGGGCGCCGTGAGTGTAGCAGTGGCCCTACTCGAATGCTCAAACCCCCCTGAGCCACCCCGGGAGGAGCCGGAGAGCCGTCGCACCGCGGGCTATCGGACGCCCGGTCCGGTTGGATCGTCGATCGCCGTGCCGGGCGTGGTCGCAAGAAGCGGATTGGCCGATGTCTCTGTCTCGGCCGCCGGCTCCGGTGGCGCCTCCGGCTGCGCCAGCGGCGGATCGTAGGAGTCGCGATCGAGATCCTCGCCGACCACGTTGCCGCCGCCGCCCAGCTTGGCGATCAGGAACAGGACGAGGCCGAATACCAGGGCCAGTCCCATGAGCGCGTACAACTGGCCCTTTGTTCCGGCGAGTCCCAGGGAGAGCAGGGCCAGCAGGATACAGACCCCGTAGATGACCAGCACGGTGTTCCGGTGCGACAGGCCCAGGTCAAGCAGGCGGTGATGGATGTGGCCGCGGTCCGGGGTGAACGGCGATCTGCCGGCGGCGAGGCGCCGCACGATGATCCAGAACGTGTCGATGATCGGCACGCCCAGCACGAGCGCAACCACGGCGATCTTCGCGGTGCCCAGGATCGAGAGCACGGCCAGGCAGTAGCCGACGAGCATGATGCCGCTGGTCCCGGTGAAGATCGACGCCGGATGGAAGTTCCAGCGCAGGAAGCCGGCCAGGGCGCCGGCGAGGATGAAGCAGAACATAGCTACGTACGGCTCGACCGGGTTCGAAGCTAGGCTGATCACGCCGAGGGTCAGGGCAGCGATCAGGGCGATGCCGGAGGAGAGCCCATCCAGGCCGTCGATGAAGTTGATGCTGTTGATCATGCCCACGATCCACAGCAGTGTCGCCACTACGGCCACGGCGCCCGAAATCTGGAGGGTCCCGCCGGGGCTTAGGGGATCGTTGACGCGGGCGACAACCACTCCAAGCGCGACGGCGAAGCCGGCCAGCAGGAACTGGCCCAGGAACTGCCAGCGGGCGCAGAGCTGGAACCAGTCGTCAAGGAAGCCGAGGCCAACCGCCAGCACCGCACCACCGAGCAGCGCCAGGATCTGGGGCCTCTTGACGATCTGCGGCGCTTCGACGAAGTGCATACCTATGACGCTGTTGGCGACAAGGAGAACGGCCGACACGACCACGAACCCCGCCAAGATGGCGATGCCGCCGCCCCGAGCTATGGCCTGCTTGTTCACCCGCCGAGCCTCGGGTCGATCGACGATTCCGAAGCGACGGGCAAAGTGCCCGACGATCGGCGTCGCCGCCAGGGTGATCGCTCCCGCCAGGAAGAACCCGAAGATCAAGGCCGGGAGTGCCTGGGCAGCTTTGTCGTTCAGGCTCATCGGGCAGTCTGGGCGCCCGATCGGTGGCCGGCCCGGGAGCCCGCGGGTGGGCAGGTTGCCGCCGGTCGCGTCGACATCGCAAGGACCTCCATCGCCGTCCGAGGCACGGCGCGGGTGGCTCGGGAGGCGCCGGGGTCAGGACCCGGAACGCGTGCCGTGGTCAGTCCTCCAAGAGTCCCGGAACCGGGAAGCGCGAGCAGAGGTCGTGCACCAGCGCCGCAAGCTTGGCCTGCTCCGAGGGGTCGTCGCGAGTGGCGATGGCCGTGACTATCATCTCGCCGATGGTCCGCATCTCGGGTTCGCGAAAGCCGCGGCTCGTCGTTGCCGGCGTGCCTATCCGGATGCCGGAGCCGACGGTGAGTGGATTCTTGTCGAACGGAATGGCGTTCCTGTTGACGGTGATGCCGATCTCGTCGAGGAGGCGCTCGGCCTCTTTGCCATTCACACCGAGAGGTGTGACATCGACCAGCATCAGGTGGTTGTCCGTGCCGCCCGAGACGACGCGGGCGCCCATGTCCGTGAGAGTGGCCGCCAGGAGCTTGGCGTTGACGATCGTCTGGCGCTGGTCGTCGCGGTACTCGTCGGTGGCCGCGAGCTTGAGGGCCACCGCCTTGGCGGCGATGACGTGCATCAGCGGGCCACCCTGAACGCCGGGGAAGACGCTCCTGTCGACGGCCTTGCCCAGGTCCTCACGGCAGAAGATCAAGCCGCCGCGCGGGCCACGCAGGGTCTTGTGCGTGGTGGTCGTGACGATGTCGGCATGGCCGAACGGCGTGGGATGGAGGCCGGCCGCAATGAGGCCAGCGATATGGGCCATGTCGACCATCAGCAGCGCATCGTTGGCGTGGGCGATCCGGCCGATCCGCTCGAAGTCGATCGTGCGGGGGTAGGCGCTGGCGCCCGCGACGATGAGCTTCGGCCGAACCTCGGCCGCCTGCCGCTCGAGGGCGTCGTAGTCGATCTGCTCGGTCTCCGGATCGACGCCGTAGGCGTGAACCTCGAACCATTTGCCGCTGAAGTTGGCGGGCGAGCCATGGGTCAGGTGGCCGCCGTGGGCCAGGTTCATGCCCAGGATCCTGTCGCCGATCTCCAGAACGCTCAGGTAGGCCGCCATGTTGGCCTGGGCGCCCGAATGAGGCTGGACGTTGACGTGCTCGGCGCCGGGGAAGAGAGCCAGCGCGCGATCCTGGGCCAGGCGCTCCGCGACGTCCACGAACTCGCAGCCGCCGTAATGGCGCTTGCCGGGCAGGCCCTCGGCGTACTTGTTGGTGAGAGGCGAACCCTGCGCCTCCATCACCGCCGCAAAGGTGTAGTTCTCACTGGCGATCAGCTCGATCTTCCAGCGCTGGCGATCGGCCTCGCCGCGAATGGCCGCCCACAGCTCGGGGTCGACGTCGGCCAGCCGGGCCCAGGCGATCCCCTCTCGACGCGCGATCGTCATGCCGACTCCTTGCCCGGCCGGCGCAGAGGCGGCGCCACACCGTCCTTCTCGACGTGCGCAGAGCCGGGTCGAGCCTATTGTCGCCGATGCCCAGCGCCGCCGTCAGATCGTCCGCGCCCCCCGGCCTCGCCAAAGAGCAGCGGCGCCCTGGTGGGCGCTGCTTGCGAGATTCGGCAGGAGTGGCCGTCCTAGCGGCGGACGAGTCCGTAGCGGCGGATCGTCACGAAGGCCGCGGCTGAGCGCGCGGTAGCCCGCGCCTCAGAGCTCGTGTGCTAGCCCGGTCTGGTTCAGGAGCGCGGCGAGGGCGGCCGGCGGGATAGCTCCTGCCCGCACGAGACACGGCAGCTCGCCCGAGCAGTCCACGACGGTGGACGGGACGCCGCCTCGCGCCGGTCCGCCGTCGAGGATCAGGTCGATGCGCGAGCCAAGCTGGGCCAGGACCTCGGCGGCGTCACGCGCGTCCGGTCGGCCGGACAGGTTGGCCGAGGTAACTGGCAGGGGTCCGAGGGAGCGGGCCAGGGCGCGCGGGCAGTCGTGGTTCGGAAGGCGGACGCCGATCGTCGCGGCACCACCGGTCAGGGCCGCGGGAAGCCGAGCTCCGGGCGCCTGCGCCAGCACGAGCGTCAGACCCCCGGGCCAGAAGCGCTCCGCCAGCGCTCGGGCCGCGGGCGTCAGGACGCCCACGCCCGCGGCCTGATCGAGATCCGCCACCAGCAGCACGATCGCCCGATCGAGCGGTCGATCCTTCGCCTCGAAGAGCCGCGGCAGACCATCGTCCGCGTCGAGAGCGACGCCCACGCCGTACACCGTGTCCGTCGGCATGGCAACGAGCACGCCCGCCCGAAGAGCGGCCACTGCCGCCGCGCGTCCTGAGGCGTCGTCGAGGAGCAGACGGGCCGTCATCGCCGCTCGACCTGCACTCCGGCGGAAGCGCCGGAGACCGGCGCCCGCCACCCGTCCAGGGCGATGCGCTCGATCATCTGCGCGGCCCCCTCCTGGCCCACCGGCGGAGCCACGAACCGCGCAGCGGCCTGAACGGCGGCGGGTGCGCTCGGCATCGCCACGCCGTGGCCGACCTCCGCGATCATTTCCAGGTCGTTGTACTGGTCACCGATGGCGAGGCACTGCTCGAGGGGTACTCGCAGGCGCCGAGCCAGCCAGCGGATCGCCATCCCCTTCGAGACGTCGGGCGCCAGGAACTCCAGGAAGCGCGGGTGGCTGAGCGTGACCTCGGCCCGACCGGCAAAGTGGGCTCGGCCCTCATCGAGCACCTCCAGCGAATGCTCGCCCTCGCCGATCGCCACCACCTTGGTCACCGGACCGAGAGCCCGGGCGGCGATGTGGGGGACGGTCCGCAACCTGTCGCCGACAAAGAGCCGGTACTCCTCCAGACGGGATTCGTCGGAGGCCACGATCATCCACTCCAGGTAGTTGAAGTGGGGAATCAGGTCCCGCTCCTGGCACCACCGTACTATCTCGACCGTGACGGCAGGCGTCAGCGGCCGGTGGTACAAAAGCCGGCCCGGGCGCTTCGAGCCCGGCTTCGACATGGCCCGGATGAGGGCGCCCTGCTGGGCGACGAGCGGCCCGGTCAGGCCGAGTGCCTCGGCGAATGGCATCGCGCTGGTGGCCATGCGGCCGGTCACGAGAGAGATGGCGATCCCCCGCCGGGACGCCTCGCCGACGGCGGCCAGGGTGCGCTCGCCGATGACCAGGTCGTCGCCCACGAGCGTGCCGTCGATGTCCAGGGCGATGAGGCGAATCGGGAGAGCCGGCTTCACCATCAGCGAACTCGCGGGCCGGTCGAGCGCTCGACGTGCGCCAGACGAGGCTCGCCCGAGAGGTCCGGCTGGATCCGACACGACCACGAGTCTGGGAGCGCGGCCACCGCCTCCCCGAGTGCCGGCCCCTGGTCGAAGCCGATCTCGAGGAGCGCCACGCCGCTGGGAGCCAGGGCCGAGGGCAGCGCCCGGAGCAGCCGCCGCATGACCGCCTGCCCGTCGGGCCCGCCATCGAGCGCCAGACGCGGCTCGAAGGACGCGGCCACCGGCAGCCGATCGACCTGCGCGGAAGGGATGTAGGGCAGGTTCGCCAGGATCAGGTCGAAGGGAGCTTCGGCCGCCGGCAGCAGGTCGGCCTCGGCGAAGACGATCGCGTCGGCCACGGCATGCCCGACCGCGTTCTCCCGAGCCAGGCCCAGGGCATCGGGCGAGCAGTCCACGGCCAGGATGGAGACCTCGGGCAGCATCCGCCGCCGCCGCAGCAGAGTCGCCAGCGCGACCGCGATCGCGCCTGAACCGGTACCGACGTCGACGACGCGTAGCTGCGGAGTGCCCGCCGGCCGTGGCTCCGACGTCAATCGCCAGGCGATCTCACGCTCCGCCTCCGAGACCAGCAGCTCCGTCTCCGGCCGGGGAATGAGCGCTCGCCGGTCCACGGCAAATGCCAGGCCATGGAACTCCTTGAGGCCGCGAATATAGGCCACCGGCTCCCCGGCTTCGCGTCGGACGATCCCCTGCTCGTAGGCGGCCGCGGCATCCGCCCCCACCGGAGCCTCGGGATGGGCCAGAACCGAGGTCCGCTCCGCGCCGATGGCCCAGCCGAGCAGCAGCTCGGCATCGAGACGGGCGCTCTCCGATCCGGCAGCGCGAAGTCGTGCCGTGCCCGTCGCCAGGAGATCGCCGATCGTCGCCACGCCGATGCCCTCGACTACCGCCGCACCCGGAACGCACCCGGCCCCGTCACCGCTCCGAGCCCTCTGCGAGCAGCCGCAGCTGCTCGGCCTGGTACGTGGAGCTGAGCGCGTCGATCAGCTTCTCGATGTCGCCGTCCATGACGCCGGGCAGGTTGTGCAGGTCGAGGCCGATTCGATGGTCGGTCAGCCGGTCCTGGGGGAAGTTGTAGGTTCGGATCTTTTCGGATCGGTCGCCTGAGCCGACCATGCTCCTTCGCAGAGCCGACTCGACCTCCGCGGCCTTGGCCCGCCGCCGATCGAGGAGGCGGCTGCGCAGGACGGCCATAGCCTTGGCCTTGTTCTTGATCTGGCTCTTCTCGTCCTGGATGGCGACGACGATCCCACTGGGCATGTGGGTGATGCGCACGGCCGAGTCGGTGGTGTTGACCGACTGCCCGCCGTGACCGGTGGAGCGGTAGACGTCGACTCGAATGTCCCTCTCGTCGATCTCGACGTCGACCTCTTCGGCTTCCGGCATGACGGCCACGGTCGCGGTGGAGGTGTGGATCCGACCACCCGACTCGGTGACGGGGATGCGCTGGACTCGGTGGACGCCTGCCTCGAACTTGAGACGGCTGAAGGCACGGCCGCCCGAAATCTCCACGATGGCCTCGT
>JBEKPL010000085.1:0-9968 GCA_049520815.1 Candidatus Limnocylindrales bacterium | reverse complement strand
GAGTGGG
This sequence comes from Candidatus Limnocylindrales bacterium, assembly GCA_049520815.1. Taxonomy (GTDB): domain Bacteria; phylum Chloroflexota; class Limnocylindria; order Limnocylindrales; family CSP1-4; genus Fen-1039. The sequence continues at coordinate 9,961 of JBEKPL010000085.1, read as the reverse complement.
GGTCGGCGTGGGGGTGGGAGTCGGAGTCGGCGTGGGGGTGGGAGTCGGAGTCGGCGTCGGGGCGGGCCCCTTCGAGACGACGTAGTCGACCGTCGAGTTCAGCTGGACCTGGAGCCCCGCTCGAGGGTTGGTGCTGATGACCTGCCCGGCGGGGATGGCGGGATCGTTCTGATCGCTCCGGACGCCTGCCTGGAGCCCGGCCGTGGTCAGGGCAGCGCGGGCATCGCTCTCCGTCATTCCGGCCAGGCTCGGGACGGCGACCGTGGCCTGCCCCTGCAGGACGGTGATCTTGATGGTGTCGCCCTGGTGCATGGAGCTGCCGAGGGCCGGGTCCTGCGCCACGACGGTGCCGTCGGGCTGGGTGGTGTCGTTGGCCTTGAAAGTGACGTCGAGACTGAGGCCAACGCGTCGTGCATCCAGCTGGGCCTGGTTGTACGACTCACTCACGAGGTTGGGTGCGTACACCACGGCGGACGAGCCGCCCCTGCCGGAGACGAGCAGGATCACGATCAGGGCGATTATGCCGATCAGCAGGATGGCGAGGATTCCCGCGACCCAGGCCCACGGGCTGCTGCCCGACGGCTCGAGCTCATCGTCGGGTTCGGGCGATCCGGACCGGCGGGCGGGCCGACGAGCCGGCTCGGGAGCGTATCCGCTCGATCTGTCAACTTCCGATTCGTAGTCGTCGTACGGGCCGGGTCCGGTGGCGTACGCGTCCGGCGAGTAGATGACGCGGCTGGCGGCGGGCCGGGGGACGCCTACGCCGGCCGCGCCCGCGAGGCCCGCGGCTCCGGGTGCGCTCTCCGCCGCACCGGTGAGGCCCGCCGCCGCGGCCGTGGCCGGGGCAGCGGCAGCGTCGCCAGCAGCTCCCTCCTCGTCGAGGAAGGCCTCCAGGGCATCGGCCATCGCGGACGCCGAGGCGAAACGCTTCTCGGGCACGGCCGACAGCGCGTTCAGCGCGATGGAGTCCAGGGCTACTGGTATTCCCGCGCGAAGCGTCGAAGGTCGCGGCGGGGGACCGGCGCGGCGCGCCTGGGCAATCGCCTCGGGCGTGTCCCCCTCCCACGGGGCGCGTCCTGTGAGCAGCTGGTAGAAGAGCTGGCCCAGATCCTCGACATCGCCGGACGCGCTCGGCACGACGGCCTGCGGAGCCGTTACGGTTCCACCGGCCGGATCCTGGGCTGTCTCGCCGACCGGCTGCTTGACGTTCAAGGCAGTGTCGAGGGCGGCGGCCCGGGCCCGCGCGATGCCGAAGTCAGTGACCTTGACGTGGCCGTTCCGCATCACCATGACATTGCGGGCGCTCAGATCGCCGTGGGCGATGCCACGCTCGTGGGCAGCGGCCAGGGCTCGTGCCACCTCGGCCGTCGCTCGCGCCGCCCTCCGTGGCGGAACGGGGCCGTTTCGCTGCAGCAACGTGGCCAGGTCGGCACCGTCCACGTATTCCATGACTACATATGTCCCGGAAGCGTCAGTACCGAAGTCGTAGATCGCGACGACGTTCTCGTCGCTCAGGGCCGCGGCGGCGCGCGTCTGCCAGCGGAACTCCGAAAGGAACTCGGGGTCCGCCGCGTACTCAGGCCGGAGCAGCTTGACCGCAACGTCTCGCTCCAGCTGGACATCCGCGGCCCGGTAGACCGTGGCCACACTACCCTCTCCGAGTAGCTCGACGAGCCTGTAGCGGCCCCCGATCATGCGTCCGATGTCGGCCACGTAAGGTCCTCTTCGGGCCGGCACGGGTGCGCCGGCACTGGATGCGACTGGTCCCTCGCTCGCTAGGTCGCCGACCCGCCCGGTCGGTCAGCTCAAGTCGAGCGTCTGCAGGTACTTGTGGAACTCGCCCCCGATGTCCTGTCTCTGGAGCGCCAGCTCTACTGACGCTTTGAGCCAGCCCATCGTGGTGCCGGCATCGTATCGCACGCCCTCGAAAGCATACGCGTAGACGTCCTGTTCCTTCATCAGGGCCTCGATGGCGTCCGTGAGCTGGATCTCCCCACCTGCCCCGCGCGGCGTTTGTTCGAGCTTCTCGAAGATCTTGGGGGTCAGGATGTAGCGCCCGATGATCGCCAGGTTGGACGGAGCCTGGGCTGGATCGGGCTTCTCGACCAGGCCCGAAACCTTGTAGAGCCGGGGATCCTCGTCGGGTCCGGCGGGCTCACCTTCGATGACGCCATAACGGCAGGTTTCCTCATGCGGCACCTCGGTCACGGCCACTACGGAGCAGTGGGTCCGCTGATAGGCCGCAATGAGCTGCCCGATGCACGGCCGCTCGCCCACCACGACGTCGTCCGAGAGGATCACCGCGAACGGCTCATGCCCGATCAGCTCCTTGGCCACCAGAACGGCATGGCCCAGGCCGAGCTGCTCCTTCTGGCGGACATAAGAGATCTGGGCCAGGTCCGAGATGGCCCTGATCTGACGCAACTTGTCGATGTCGCCGCGGGCCTCGAGCAGCTGCTCGAGCTCGAGGTTCAGGTCGAAGTGGTCTTCGATGGCCCGCTTCTGGCTGCTGGTGACGATGATGACCTGCTCGATGCCGGCCTCGACCGCCTCTTCGACGGCGTATTGAATGACCGGCTTGTCAACGAGCGGGAGCATCTCCTTTGGCTGGGCCTTGGTGACCGGGAGGAAGCGAGTGCCCCAGCCCGCGGCCGGAAAGACCGCCTTTCGTACGCGCATCTGCCCTCAGATTCGATCGGCCACGAGCGTGGCCGGGTCGACGAACTCGTGGTTGTCGCGGTGGATGCCGTCGCACAGCCCAAGGCGACGTGGCTCGGTTGGAAGCCAGACCGGCCTCATGATCTCTCGGACCTTCGAGCGCCGGCAGAAGAACGTTCCGCGCCCGGCCATCCAGGCCAGCACGTGGCTGGGGTCGCCGTGAAACTCGAACGGGCCCGGATTGATGGCGGTGGACTTGGTCCAGGAGACGGGCGCCTCCGGAGCCACTATGTCCAGGATGCTGACCCGCCAGGGCCGTCCCTCGATGACCTCGCCGCAGCCGGCGCAGCGGACGGCTATGTTGTCGGTGACGATCGTGGGGATCCGGACGCCGTACAGTTCCATCGCGGCCGGATCGTAGCAGGTCGCCGGAATCGAGGAGCGAAGCTCGGGTCGTGGACGGGTCGGAAGACGAGGTTTCGCCCGCTGAGGCAGCGCGGGAAAGGCGCCGCGATCGCGACGCCGCTGCCCGGGCTCGCGCCGGCATGCGGACGGGCCTGGCCAAGCAGTTCAAGCAGGTCCTGGACTCGCAGACGAAGCGCGCCCAGGAGGCCGAATGGCCTGCCAGAGACGGACATGAGCCGCGGGGCGACGCCGACGAAGAAGAGCACTCACGGCGGGCGCGCCACTCACCTCCGCGACGGAAACCCTGAGGCGGGCCGGCAAGGAAGGGGATGAGATGGCAGGAGTCGAGATCAAGGCGGTGCTGGATGGGGCGCCCGAGTTCGTTGCCGACGCGGTCGAGCATCTCGCGTCGTGTCTTGGGGAAACGCATCCGACGGTCGTGGCCGGTCGGCGGATCATGGCCTCCCTCGACGCCATCCCGGACGGCGCTGTGCTGGTGACGGAGGAAACGCTGGCGGCGGCGATCCATCGAGCGTGGCCCTACCGCCAGAAGACCGCGTCAGGATTGGCCCTGTCGGCAGCCTCGATCCTCGCCGCACTGCGGGCCGAGCCGTGATCTCACGGGCGGCCCATCCGGAACGCGACTTTCACGGGCCCTACGAGTAGCGGCCCGTAGACGGCCCTGATCGAGCATCGGCCTTGCCCACCGCGGGTCAGCCGACGTCGAAGACCTCCTGGCTGTCAACGATCGAGTCTGGCGAGACGGCTCGAATCCCGATCGCGATGGCCTCGTGGTGCCGAATCACCGCGTCGGCGCCGATCCCAGCCGGTGCGTAGGTGGTGAAGACCGCGGCGCGAGTCTCGTCCCGAAGGCGCGATCGATCATCGGGGCCATACACGATGCTCGACACGATACCGGCACCATCACGGATGCACATGTCACCGGGGGCGGCCTCGATGGGACGGCCGCCGATGCCGGTGTAGCGGTCGCCGGCGGCGACGAGGTCGACCGTCAGCCCGCCGACCATGAGGTCCGCGTCGTGGCCGGCGGTAAGCAAGCCCGTCTCCAGCTCAGCTCGGAACATTGCCGCAACCAGTGCGCCACGGGCCCGCAGCGGCTTGCCCTTGAAGGCCACCGATTCGAGCTGCAGAAGGACGTGGTAGGTCTTGTCGAACCGGCGGTAGTAGGCGGCATACACCGCAAGCTCGGGCCGGGCAATCAGGTCGGTTCGAGCGAGGCCCGCACAACGATCCCTGATGTCCGCGGCCGTCTGTTCGAGCAGCGCGTCGAGGACCGCGTCGCCCTCCGGATTTCGGACGCCTGTCATCCGCAGCACACCCACGGACGCCCCTGGATAGGCAGCGGCACAGGCCTGCGACACAGTCAGGCCAGCGTGCTCGGCTCCTGCCATGAGCGGGCTCCCTCCATGACTTCGACTCGACGGTCGGAGGGCAAGTCTAGCGCCCACACTCGAGGCGATGGGCCCGGTCATCGCCCCCATCCAGGCGCTGCTGCTGGCCCCGGTTGCGGTGCGGGGCGGCTCTCGGCAGCGGAGACCCGTCGTCGCGCTCGGGGCAATGCGCAGACGGTCTCTACGAATTCGCGACCCTGGCCGCCAGGTCGGCCACGGGACTGAATACGAAACGCTTCCCCACCTGGCGTCGCGCGAGCATCCCGCGCCGCTCGAGATCGAGCAGATCGGTGCGCGCCGATTGCGGCGTGACTCGATGGCTGGTCGAGTGGGATCGGACCGTGTATTCGGCGTCCGAATGGCGAAGCGCATGGGTCAGCAGAGCCACCTGACGGTGATTCAGCGTGCTCTGCCTCAGCAGGCCGACGGTCTGGTGAACCTCGCGCATCTTCCGCCGCAGGTACTCGAGCAACTCGTCGATGGCGCGCCTCATGACCGACAGTCCGTGGATGAGGAAGTACGTGGCATCGCGCTCGTCGGTCTCCGTGTACAAGAAGGACCGGGCGTAGCGGGCGGGGGCGCCATGAAGGATCCGCGAGATCGACACGTACTCGAACATCCAGTAGCCGCTGTGCAGCATGGACCAGTAGAAGATGGCCCGAGCGGTTCGACCGTTGCCATCCTCGAACGGATGGTCATACGCCAGCCAAAGGTGCAGAAGGATCGCGCGGACCACCGGGTGGACAAACCCTTTGTCCGCTTGCCCATTGGCGAACCTACACATCGCGTCCATCCGGGCCGGCAGCTGCTCGGCGGGAGGAGGCGTGTGAACCCGCAGACCCTCGGGGTCGAAGACGCCAACTCGGACCTCGCCCGGCTGCTGGGGCCTTCCCGCGCTGGCGCGGTCGTCCAGCGTATGTTCGGTCAGGATGCGGTGGAGCTCGTAGACCAGTTCCGGCGTCAGCGGCTGGGAGGCAAAGCCCGCGATCCTGGTCATTGCCCGATAGTTGTTCAGGATCATCCGTTCGCTGCGGTCGCGTGGCGCGCGGCCGGAGCGGAGCATCTCCTTGGCAACGCGGCGGCTGGAAGTGGCACCCTCGAGCTGGCTCGAGGTGATTGCCTCCTCGATGAGCGAGCTCACCAAGTAACGGCTTCGATCGGCCGGCTCAGGCACCTCCTCGCTCACGAGAATCTCGCCCGCGCCGTGCTGGTCGATCCAGTGGAGGATGCTCAGGGCCTCGTCCGTCAAGCAGTAGTCGAACGGTTTGCCGGCGGGATCCTGTAGCGGGAAGGCCCGAGCCAGGTTGACGCGAGCGTACTTGATGCCGAGCCACCACTCCTCGAGGGTGAGACCCTCGGGAGGCCTGCGCCTTCGAAGGTCGTCCCAGTGTGGGTACTCACCATCCACAGTCGGCGAGGCGACGGCTTCGAAGATCCTCGGCAGGCGTTCGTTCAGGTCTATCCGCTCGAAGAGCTGCTCAAGGGTAGGAGCGGTCGCTGGGAGTCGCACACGGTTCCTCGGCAAATGCGTGATCGGCAAAGGATCGGCTAACAACGCCCAGATTAGCCGATATCGGCCCGATCGGCAAGAGATCGGGTAAGAACGCAAGAGTTAGCCGATCCGATCTCGGCTCTCGTGGCCCGCACAGGGCGCACCGACAGCCCAATCCCCGTCAACCATCTGCGAGTCGAGCCCGGTCCGCGCCTCGACAACGAGCAGCCGCAGCGCTCAGATCCTCGTGGTGGCCCGACGGTCGCGATCGTCGGAGACGACCTAACGGTCAAGACCCTAAGTCAGACCGGAGATGTCCCGATCTACTCGGCGGCTGTGTGTCCTAACTGGCTTACCGCCCTCGGGCCGACTGGAGTCGTGATCCTCAGCTCCGATGGCCTCGACCTCTGGCTGGGTGTGCCGGCGGCGTCCTGAGCGGTGGCCAAGTCATCTTGGCTCGCGGGCCCGCACGATGTGGTCTCGGTGTTGCCTGAGAGGCGCACCAACCAACGGATTATGGCGGGCTGGGGTTCTGCGCTCGGAATCGAACCCGGCTTCTACTGAAGTCGTCCAGGGGGTGCTGCTTGCGAGCCGATGCTAGCCTGAGGCAGACGCGCAAGATCAACGGGAGGGAGACGTGATCGACTCCGGAGGTGCAACGGACCAGCCGGTCACCGCATTGGGGCAGTCCGTCAGACTGAACGAGCGCACGCGGCGGGGTGTCCTGGTTTGGATAGGGCTCGGGGTTCTTGCGGTCTGCGTCCTGGAGTTTGTGAGCGCTCGATCGTTGATCGCCCAAGGGTTCGATTGGGTCGACCTGGTGATGCTGTTCCCAATCCCCTTCGTCATTGCGATCGGACTCGTCATGGTAGGAACCGCGGCGGAGTGGACCATCGCTGGCCACGAGCTGCGCCGCAGGAGCTGGCTGTCCCGTCCCGGCAGCAACCCATCCCCCGTGATGGAGCTCGGCCCACACTTCGTGATCGTGCACGAAACCAGGACCGGCTGGCGCATCCGGCCGTACGGACCCCCGATCTATGTGGCGCGCGGGCAAGCAACATCCCTCACGGGTGCCATGGAGCGAGCCGGCGTGCGCGTCATCGATTGGCGTGGCGACTGGGAGCGCCGGCATCGACTGCTCGACAGGCTGGGCCTGCTGATCACGCTGGTCGGCGCTGTGGGTATGCTCGTGACGGTCGCACAGGGGCCCCTGCACGCTGTCGGTATCGCGGCCTTTTGGGCGTCCTGGGGCGCCATGATGCTGGGCTTCACGATCGACTTCCTGCCCTGGAGAATGAGGAAGCTGTCGGCTCAAGGCGCAGAGTGGCCGCAACCGCCCGCTGGCCCGTGGGAACTGCAAACTCAGGTCGGGCCGGCGCCGGGCCTGGCCTTCGGTGGCTTCTGGCTCCGCGTGGTGGCCTACCTCATCGATATGAGCCTGCTTGGGATCGTCGGGGTAGTCCTATCCTCAGCCCTCGGAGCGGCCGGGCAGGCGATGGGCGCGCTCATGTTCATCGCCTATTTCATTGGCCTGTGGGGCACGACGGGTCAGACGGTAGGAATGATGCTGCTCGGTCTGCATGTTGTGCGTGACGTCGACGGCGGCAAGATCACATGGCGCAACGCCGTTCTGCGCTTCGTTGGGTTGTTTGTGGCTTTCGCCTGCGTCTACATCGGCGTGATCTGGGTCGCGTTCGACTCGCGCAAGCGCGGGTGGCACGACAAGATCGGAGCAACGGTCGTCGTCCGGAACGTCGTCGATGGAAGCGCGAATGCCACGCATCGGCTCAACGTCAGGCAGGGCGCAACGGCGGGAATCATCGTGTCCTTCGTTGCCGCCGTGTCCGCCGCTGGCTCCTCTACCACGCACCTACAAACGTTCGTCTTGGCCCTCGCAGCAACGCTGACAGTCACGGCTGTGGTGACTTTCGCGGCGCTGGCCATCAACCGTCGGGCTGGCCGGCCCCGGGATCTCTAGAACCGCTCGATCAAGTCCCCTGTGCCCACGACGACCGCGCGCGATCAAGCCATCGTGATGATCACCAAAGCCGATCCGGTCCCCAGCCCGGGCGGCAGTTGCTACCTACCCGCTATTGCCCTGGCAGAGAAAGTCCGCGTCGAAGCCGCCGGCGTGATACTGGACTAGTGCGACACGGCCGCCGGTGAAACCTTTGGCGCTGCAGATGCCTACCGCCTGCTTGGCGGAGTTGGCACCGGCAACCCAGCTCGGATAGGCAGAGAAGTCAGAGGTGCCGCCGGTGATCTGGTTCCACTGGTATTGAGTCGAGTAGAAACCGATGCCGGCAGCGCCTACCGATTGAAGGTACGCGACCGCACCCTTGAGAACCGCAACGTTGAGGGTGGTGTCGGGCCGCCAGCTGTTGATGATCTCGACATCGAGCCACCACATGTTTGGGGACGGCGTGCTGGTCGCGCCCGCCTGGGCCAGGCCCAGGGAGACATAAGCGCTGGCCGCCGTCCTGTAGGAGTCGGCCGCCGCGTTCCAGCCGTAGTCGTAGGCGCAATCGGCGGTATCTGATCCGGGCACCGCTGACGCGTCGCATTGGCGCGGGGAGGTTTGGTTGTTGGGCCAGCGGGAGGAAAGAGCAGGTCCGGGGTTGCCGGTGTTGGCGTAGAGCTGCGCCCTCACTCCGCCTGCCCACGCGAGCTCGGGCGGGCCATCGCCCGTACTCAGGCAGGGGTTGGCGCTGAAGACGATCCCCTTGTTCACGCCGACGATCCCGAACTCGGCGTTGGCGGGAAATGGGCTGCCGCACTGCGGGTAGGAGATATCGAACCAGCACGGTGTCGCCCCCGTGTTGCAGCTGAGAGCATGCTGCCAGCTGATGCTGACTTCGGCCACGGCCGCGTGGACCCCGATAGTGCCCGAGACCAGGACGCCGACGCTCAAGACGGTAGCCCACTTGCTCGGGAAGGCGCCTCGCTGGAGCCTGTCGGGTCGCGCTTTGCCGGCCAGCACGTATGCGTCGAGGACGGCCCACAGGTGGTAGACGAACAGCATCAGATCGAGGATCAGAAGGCTCGTCAGCAACCCCTGGTCCGGAGTCAGACCGAACAGCGAGCTGCGGTCGAAGATCAGGATCAGTGCGAAGACGCCCAGGACCGCCAGCATCGGGAGCGCCACGATCGCAGCGCGGCCGCGATTCCCTACCGAAGCCTGCCCAAGGCCCGGGAATAGGAAAGACAGCAGCGCGGCCGCAAATGGAGTCGTGAGCAACGCTCGGACACGAGCGGCGAATGGCAAACCCACAGACTCATATCCTCCGGGCCACGATGGTACGGCAATTCCAAGCGTGTAAGCCGCCGTCGAGCCCATGGCCGACGGTCCAAGTCGTGTTCTATGGGACCCGCTCAACTTCGCCAGCAAACGGGCCCGGAGTCGGGCGAGCGAGGAGACCTAGATTCCGAGGCGGGTCGGCCACGATGCCGCGATCGTGGCGCTTGCGGGTGTGTCGCCGGCGGCCGACCCAGTGAGCCATCAGCACCGGAACCTCCGCCGAGCGGACCTCCGATCCCGGCCCCGAGCTAACCGCGAACGCGGACTCGAACCGGCGTCGAACCCGGCCTATCATCTCGGAACAAGCTGCCGGGGGAGGCGCCGATGGACCGGTTCGACAAGTTCAGCGACGGGGCGCGCAAGGTCCTGACCCTGGCTCAGGATGAAGCGCAGCGGTTTGATCACAACTACATCGGCACCGAGCACCTGCTGCTGGCGCTCATCCGGGAAGAGGAAGGGGTCGCTGCCCAGATCCTCGTGAGTCTGGGCGTCGAGCTGCCGAAGGTCCGGACGGCCGTCGAGTTCATCATCGGACGGGGCGACCGACCCACGCGTGGCGAAGTCGGGCTGACCCCAGGCGCCAAACGCGTCATCGAGCTGGCGATCGACGAGGCCAGACGGCTCGGCCATCGCTACATCGGCACCGAGCATCTGCTCCTCGGCCTCGTCCGCGAGGGCGAGGGTGTCGCCGCCGGC
>JBEKPL010000084.1:0-10294 GCA_049520815.1 Candidatus Limnocylindrales bacterium | reverse complement strand
GTCGCATCCGTGAAGGCCGGGCCACCAAAGGATCGCTCGGGTCCACCCAAACCCAGCCGACTACTCCTAAGTAGACGTTCCGCCGTTACGCACGAGGGAGACGCGCGCGAGGGGCGGAACGATGTACTCTGCGGGAGAGAGCGAGCGTTCAGGAACGTTCGCCTAGGTTCGAGGCGACAGTGCAGGCTCGAGATCCCAAGCTCGATCGGCCCCGTACCCTGGAGACCGGTGGCGCACGCCCGGCGCCCGGCCTGCGGCAACCGATCGCCCCCACGACATCTAGTCGACCCGACCCGAGACTGCCGCACGGACTGCCAGAGGGACGAATCGCGACCCGATTCGCCCCGCGGCTGCCGACCATCACTCATGCCGAGACTGGTCAGCCGCCGCGCTACCCGGGCCTCCCCGCCGGCCGGGGCACCTTCGGGCTGCCGAGCTTGCGCCGCAACGTCTGCCCTCACTTCTACATGACCGGCAGTCGCGGCGCCATCCCCATCCAGGCGCCGCACTTGCTCAAGGCGTTGATCCGGCAGGAGCAGAACGTCTCGCGCTGTCAGCTCCGGGGCGGGGTCCACCTCGAGCAGGGCTTCGTCAACGACGTCTGCCTGACGCCGAGGTTCAACCAGTGCGTCTTCTACGAAGACGACCTGACCAAGGATTGAGTCCGGCCCTTCTCAGCTATCCCGAGGCCCTAGAGGCGCTCGAGTCCCGAGGCCGGTTCGGCGTGCGTCTTGGACTCGCCCGAACACGAGCCCTGCTTGCCGCGCTCGATCATCCGGAGCGGGCTTTGCGCGGAGCCCTGATCGCCGGCACGAACGGCAAGGGCAGCGTCCTGGCGTTGACGGGCGCCGCTCTCCGGGCCGCCGGCTACCGGGTCGGTGAGACCCCCAAGCCGCATCTCGTCACCTACCGCGAACGGCTCCAGATCGGCGGCGAGCCGGTGGATCCGGAGACGTTCGCGCGGCTCACCGGCGAGGTGCTGGCCATCGTGGATCGGGTAGCCCGGCGCCATGGAGAACCGACGGAGTTCGAGCTGCTGACGGCCGTTGCGTTCTGCTGGTTCGCCGAGTCCGGCGTGGATCTGGCGGTCGTCGAGGTTGGGCTTGGCGGCCGCTTGGACGCCACTCACGCCTGGGACGGCGGCGTGGCGGTCGTCACGAACGTGTCGCTCGACCACACGGACCGGTTGGGCCTCACGATCGAGTCGATCGCCCGGGAGAAGGCGGCGATCATCGTGCGCGGCGACCTGGCGGTGACGGGAGCTTCGGGCTCTGCGCTCGAGATCATCGAGCGCCGAAGCCGGCGCGTTGCGGCTCCCCTGGTGGTGGCGCCACCGGCACCGCTTCGCGGTTCCGACCGTGACGGCATCGAGGTTGAGCTGGGGCGGCTGGGCCGGGTGCGCGTTGGGCTCCGGGGCCGCCATCAGGCCGCGAACGCGGCGGTCGCCGACGCCACGCTGGACGCTCTCGAGACGGCAGGGATCGCCCGCGTCGACGGGGAGCGGCGCCGGGCCGGCTATGCCGCCGTCCGCTGGCCGGGGCGTCTCGAGCTGGTGGAGGCCGCCGGACGGGAGATCCTGCTCGACGGCGCTCACAACCCGGCCGGCGCCGCCAGTCTCGCCCAGGCTCTCGACGACCTGGCCCCCTTTCTGGCCCACGGCCGGCCGACGCTGGTGCTGGCCATCATGGCCGACAAGGACGTGGACGGTGTGATGAGGGCGCTGGCCGCCGCCGCGTACCTGGGCGGGGCTCGGGTCATCGCCACCGCGCCGGCCGTGGCGCGGGCCCTGCCGCCGGAGCAGCTGGCGGCGCGCTGGAAGACGGTGACCGGGCGGCCGGCGGAGGCGATCGCAGAGGCGGCGGCCGCGCTCGACGCGGCCCTCTCTGGGAGCAGTGGCCCCGGCGGTGGCCCCGGCCCCGGCCCCGGCCGTGGCCCCGGCCCCGGCCGTGGCCCCGGAAGCGGCCCCGGCGGCCCCGTCATCGTGGCGGGCTCGCTGTACCTTGTGGGGGCGGTCCGAGCTCTCCTCGTGCACGACCCGCGCCTGCAGCCCGATCCGCCGCCGCTCAACCGGGAGGTCACGCAATGACCAACGCCAGGGCTGCAATCGCACCCACTCGCATCGGCGGGCGTCTCTTCGAGTGGGGCAGCCGGACGTTCGTGATGGGCATCGTAAACGTGACCCCGGATTCGTTCTCCGGGGATGGGCTCCTGGCGAGCATCGCGGGCCGCCGGGGCGCGGCCGTGGAGGCCGCGGTGATGCAGGCCCGCCGGATGGTGGAAGAGGGCGCGGACATTCTCGACGTGGGCGGCGAGTCCACTCGACCGGGACACGAGCCCGTCCCCGAGAGCGAGGAGATTGCGCGCGTGGTTCCGGTCGTGACGGCCATGCACGCTGCCCTGCCGGACGTTCCGATCAGCGTCGACACTTCCAAGCCCGCGGTCGCGGCGGCGGCCATCGATGCCGGAGCGGTGCTCCTCAACGACGTCTGGGGCGTCTCGCTGGACGACGCCGTGGCCCGTGTCGCCGCCACGCGCCGGGTGCCGCTGATCCTCATGCACAACAGGGCCGAGCCCGTGTACCGGGATCTCGTCGCCGAGGTGCTCTCCGACCTCCGGGCCGCGCTGGACCGGGCGATGGCCGCGGGCGTCCCCCGCGATAACCTCATCGTCGACCCGGGCTTCGGATTCGGGAAGACGCCCGAGCACAATCTGCTGATCCTGCGAGAGCTGTCGGCGCTCCACGTGCTGGGCCGGCCCATCCTTCTCGGCACGTCCCGCAAGTCCACTCTCGGTCGCGTCCTCGGAGGCGTGCCGCCCCAGGAACGCCTCGACGCGACCCTGGCCACTACCGCCCTCGGCATCGCCGCCGGGGTCGACATCGTGCGCGTTCACGACGTCCGGGCTAACGTCCAGGTCGCCCGCGTCTCCGACGCGGTGGTTCGAGGAGTATCCGTGTGAGCGACGAGGTCGTCCGAGGGGGCCGGCGATGACGGACCGCATCGTCCTGAGAAACATGACCTTCCGGGGCCGCCACGGCATCGATGAGGGGGAGCGGGCCGAGGCTCAGCCATTCGAAGTGGACGTGGAGCTTGCGCTCGACCTCCGGCCGGCCGGCGTCGCCGACGACCTGACCCGGACGGTCGACTACCGCGACATCTTCGAGATCTGCCGGTCCGTCGTCGAGGGCCCGAGTCGCCGGCTGATCGAGGCCCTGGCCGAGACGATCGCCGATCGCGTGCTCGAGCGTTCCGCGGGCTCGGGCGCGACCGAGGTCGTGGTTCGGGTCCGGAAGCCCAGGGTCCTGCTGCCCGGTGAACTGGATGGCGCCTCCGTCGAGATCACCCGCCGTCGGGCGTTGTAGCGAGGCCGGAGTCGGCGCTAGCTAGCCCGCCGAATCCGGTCGAGTGCCGAGCGTGACGCGCACCGTTATGTAGCTGCCGTCACGGTATAGCTGGAGGCTGATCGTTCGACCGGGGGCGTACTGCACAAGCAGATCCTCCAGCCGGTGGGATCCGTCGATCGCCTGGCCCTCGACACTGGTGATGATGTCGCCGGTCTTGATGCCGGCGATGTCGCCGGGGCTTCCGGGCGTGACCGCCTCGAGAGAGGTTCCGGACGAGTCCTCCTTGTGGACCCATGCGCCCTGATTCAACGGCAGGCTGAGGTCGGCTGCGAGGCCACGGTCGATCAGCTCGTAGGTGACGCCGATGAACGGCCGCGACAGCTTCTCGCCCGCAAGAGCCTGCTGCATGATCGGCTTGGCGGTGTTGATGGGGATGGCGAAACCGATCCCGCTCGCGGACGAGGCCGACGCGGTCGTGATGCCAACGACCCGCCCCGACGCGTCGACCAGCGGGCCGCCGCTGTTGCCCGGGTTGATGGCCGCGTCGGTCTGGATCAACCCGTGCAGGTTGGTGGTGTCGTTGGCCGTGGCGGGAGTGTCGCCGCCGACGGAGATGTCCCGCCCCAGGGCAGAGACGATCCCCTCCGTGGCGCTGTTCGGGTAGCCGAGCCCGAGCGGGCTGCCTATCGCGATCGCCATCTGGCCCACCTGCAGCGTGGACGAGTCGCCGATGGGAGCCGCCTTCAGATCGAGCACGCCGTCGATCTTGACGATGGCGAGGTCCGTCAGAGTGTCCAGGCCATAGGTCGTGCCGGCGACGCGGCGGTCGTCCGGGAGGCGGATGGTGATGGTCTTGGCGCCGGCGACGACGTGCTTGTTGGTCAGGGTCCAGCCGCGTACGTCGTAGATGATCCCCGAGCCGATGGACGTGGTGCCGGCCCCATCGTTGGCCACGATTTGCACCACGGCGGGACCCACCTTGCTCACGGCTGCGACTACGGTCGATGAATCCGACTCGACCGTGACCTTCTGGCTGGTGACGCCGGGCGGGGCCGTCTGCCGGCCATCGAACGCGCCCGACGCCCGGAGGGCGAAGTACGTGCCACCGGCCCCCAGCACGGCGCCGATCAGCGACGTGATCAGCAGAACGGCGACGAGGCCACGGCCGTAGGACCCCGCCGGTGCCGGAGCCGTATCCGGCGGCTGGTCGGGCGCTGCCGGAAGCGACTCGAACCAGCGCTCCGGTGTCTCCGGATCGGCGCCGTGCGCCGATCCGCGGTCCACTACTGCATTCCAGTGAAGACGCTGCTCAGGCAGGGGCTCGAACCGCTGGGTCTCCACTGACGCGGCCCCCGGCAATTCGGTCTGGGGGCTTGGGTCGGACATGAAGCCGGCTTTCTACCTGCGGGTGGTGGCGCCGCGAATGGTATTCACAAAGCGCGAATCGCGCCCGAAAGAGCCTACCCGCTGCGGCGGCTGCGACAGCGTGACGATAGCGTCGAAGGATGTTGAGGTTCGAGCCGGGGGACGATAAAGAATTCGCCACAGGGCCGGGGCCCCCGCCGGTCGGGCGGTCACGGGGCCGGCGGGCTACTCGGCCGGGCCGGAAGGTCCGCCGACACCGCCTCTGCACGCGGGGGCACAGATCTTCCGTTCGGCTTGGTTGCGAGGGCCCGACTTGCGCCAGATGCACACACCGAACGACCCGGCACCGCGGCGAGGAGTGTCTGGTCGCGTCCGTGCGGGTGATGCACGGTTCCGACGCCTTTGGGTCCTCTAGACCCAGAACCTTGCGTCAGATGCACACCCGCGACGCGTCAGCGGGTCCGCTCGGGTTGGGCTCGTCGTATGTGTGCATCTGACGCACATGGCCCGGGTCAAAGGGGCCCGACAGCCGGCTTCGTGCATCTGACGCACACGGCCCGGGTCAAAGGGGCCCGACAGCCGGCTTCGTGCATCTGACGCACAGAAGCGACCACGGGGCCGGCGGGCTACTCGGCCGGGCCGGGGGAGCCGGCGGGCTTCGTGGCTCCGGCCGCGGTGGGCGCGCCGGTCGTCGCGCTCTCGCCGACTTTGCGTGGATCGGCCGGCAGCGTCACGGTGAACGTGGATCCTGACCCGATGCGGCTCTCGACCATGACCCTGCCGCCGTGCATCTCCACGATCGAGCGGACGATCGCCAGTCCCAGGCCGCTTCCGCTGCTGCGCGCCTCGTTGGCCCGCGACCCGCGATAGAAGCGCTCGAAGACGTGGGGCAGCTCGCTGGCGTCGATTCCCACGCCGGTGTCGCTGACCTGGATTCGAGCTCCGCGCCCGTGGGGAACGAGAGTGACCCGGACAGAACCGCCACGCGGCGTGAACTTGAGAGCATTGCCGATGAGGTTGATCACGACCTGCCCAAGACGCTGCGGGTCGTGGCGCGTGACCAGCGGCGTCTCGGGGAGCTCGGTCGCAAGATCGATGCCGCGTCTCGTGGCCGAGACCTGGGCTTGCTCGACGGCCGAGAGGATCGTCGCCCGCAGGTCGTCCGGTCGAAGGTTGAGCCGCACCAACCCGGAGTCCAGCTTGGAAAGCTCCAGCAGGTTCTGTGCCAGCCAGTCCAGGCGCTCGATCTGTTGGGCGCTCGCCTCCAGGAATTCCGCTCGGGCGGCGGGGTCGCTGCCGGCCTTCTCCTGCAACAGCTCGTTGAAAGTCCGAAGCGCGGCCAGTGGCGTACGGAGTTCGTGGGAGACGTCCGCCAGGAACTCGCGGCTGATGTCGCGATCGCGCCGGATGACCTCCATCGTTTCCTCGACCTGGTCGGCCATGGCGTTGAATTGGTGCGACAGCTCGGCGATCTCCGCGGCTCCAGTTCGGGCGCGGTCGGCGGGGACCCGGCGGGCAAGGTCGCCCTCGGCCAGGGCTCGGGCGGCGTCGGTCAGGCGGCGCAGCGGCTTGGTGAAGCGGCGGGCGAGAAGGAACGACACGACGACGGCCAGGAGCAAACCTGCCATCGCGCTGATGAGCAGGAAACCGACGACGGAGGCGATCGTGCTGGCCCGCGTCGTATACGGCGCCGAGAGGCTGACCTCGAGATACCAGGTTGGTTTGGCACCTCCCGGGTCCACGAACCTGAAGGTCTCAGCGTAGCTGACAGAGTCGCGGGCCTGCCCCCGGCCCGGCTCCGCCGTGAGCGAGGCGCTGAACGTCGAAGGCTCTCCGGCCGGGTAGAACACGATCCCCTGGGGAGTCTCGGAGCCCAGGCCGAAACGGAGACGGAGGTCCGCCTGAGCGACGTCGTTGGCGTAGTTGGTGAGCGTGGTGGGGTCGGACATGGCCGCGCGGACATACCCGTTCAGGTTGTTGCCCGCGGACACGACCGTGGCGTTGGCCGGGTCCAGCGCGGCCGCGGCCTCCGCCTTGACGCGGACGACGGCCGATATGGCGTTGGCCCGGGCCTGCAGGTTCGTCTCTACCTGCTGGCGCAGGTCGTTGTCCAGGACCAGGACGGTCATGATCGAGACCGTCCCAACGGCCAGGGCGAAGACCATGACGAAGGCGAGCGAAAGGCGACCCTGGAAGGTTCGGGGCAAGACTCGCCAGATCGAGGGGCTCGAACCCCGGAAGACTCTCCTCCGCGGGGCGCCGGCCGGCTGGTCGGGTGGCTTGGCCGGAGTCGCGGACGGGGTCGCGGACGGGGTCGCGGACGGGGTCGCGGATGGGGTCGCGGATGGGGCCTTCCCGGCGCGCGAGGCCGGCTTCCTCCTCCTCACGGCCATGTCAGCGCTCCGCGAACGCGTACCCCGCGCCGCGGACCGTCAGGACGAACCGCGGGCTCGAGGGATCGTCCTCCAGCTTCTCGCGCAGGTGGCTGACGTGGACGTTGATCGTCTTCTCGTCCTGATCGAGGGCCTCGTAGTCGCGGATCAGCTCGAGCAGCTCGCGCCGGGAGTAGACGCGCCCGGGCTTGCTGGCCAGGTGGCGCAGGATCTCGAACTCGGTCGCGGTCAGGGCGATGCGCCGGTCGCCGCGCTGGACCCGCCGGCGCTCCAGATCGATCAGGAGATCCCCGTGGCGAAGCAGCCGCCCTCCGCCGGCGTCGGCGAGGTCGCCGTAGGCGCGCCGCAGCAGGGCCTTGATCCGGCTCATCAGCTCGCGCAGTCCGAAGGGCTTGGTGACGTAGTCGTCCGCACCCAGCTCTAGGCCGATGACCTTGTCCATCTCCTCGTCGCGGGCGGTGAGGATGAGAACCGGGGCCTTCGAGCCGCTGATCCGCAGTCGCCGCAGGACCTCGAAGCCATCTATGCCCGGCAGTCGAACGTCCAGCACGATGAGGTCCGGCCCTTCGCGCAGCGCGAACTCCAGGCCCTCCTCGCCGGACCTGGAGACCGCCACCTGGTAGCCCTCCTGCTGGAGCGCGTACTGGATGCCACGAGCGACGGCGTATTCGTCCTCTACGATCAGGATCGTTGCGGCCACGGCGGGAATCTACACCCGACCGGTGTCCGGCCACGACGCGGGCGCTCCATCCGCGCGTCAGGCGGCTGGCCGACGGGCCGGCCCGGCAGGCGGAGCCGGCCCCTCAGGTGGCCTGAGCGCGGCCACCCGTGGTAGGCTCGTACCCCGCAGCGCCAGGGCGTGAGCCGCCGGGCGCCCCGATGGCCCGCGCAGAGAGGTTTCCGCAAGTGAGTTCAGCCCCGATAGCACTTACTGCGACTAGCCGGACCGTAACCGGCAAGTCGGTTGCCCACCTGCGCAAGGCCGGTCAGATCCCGGCCGTGGTCTTCGGCCACGGGATCGCCTCCGTCTCCGTCTCGCTCGACGCGCACGAGTTCGACCACCTGCGTCGAGTGGTCCACTCGAACACGATCATCGAGCTCAACATCGACGGCAAGGACCAGCGCCGGGTCCTGATCCACGGCTTCCAGATCGACCCTCGGAACCGCCGCCTTCTCCACGTCGATCTGTTCGCCCTCAAGAGCGGCGAAGAAGTCACGGTCGAGATCCCGTTGCACCCCCTCGGCGAGTCGTTCGCCGTTGCCCGCCTGGGCGGCACGCTGCTCCACAACATCGATCGCGTGAAGGTTCGCGCCCTCCCCGAGAAGCTGCCCGAGGCGATCGAGTTCTCGATCGAGTCGCTCGTCGACTTCGAGACCTCGATCCATCTGCGGGAGCTGATGCTGCCTCCGGACGTGACCCTGCTCTCCGACCCGGACGAGGTCGTGGCCAAGGTCGCCGCGCCGCACGTCGTCGAGGAGCCGGTCGTGGAGGAGGCTGAGGAGGCCGAGGAGGCAGCTGCCGAGGCTCCCGCCGAGGGCGAGGCCAAGACCGAGGAGTAGCGGTCTCGAGCGGGCGGCCGCTGTCAACCAGCAACCGCTCAGAACGGCGGCGCGCGGCGTATGCGCCCTGTTACGGGCGCTTTGGCAGCGCCTACGATGAGCGCATGCCCGGCTTGCGAGTCTCCCGGCATGATCTGGCGCTGAGCGTTCCGGTTCTCGGGGCGTTCGTGGTGGGGGCGATCGCCTACGCGCCCCTCTACTGCTTCCCGCTGCTCGCACCCCAGTTCGAAGACACCTTCCACGCCTCGCGCGAGCTTGGGCAGATGCCGTGGACGATGTTCCTGCTGGTCTCGGCGCTCGCCTCTCCGCTCCTGGGCCGCGCCTACGACGTCTTCAACGACCGGACTCTGCTGTATGTCGGCACGCTGCTATCGGCGATCGGTTGGGCCGTTGCCTCCATGTCCACCGACGTCGCGTTCCTCATCGCTGCGTACGGGGTCTTTCTGGCGCTCGGGCTGCAGCTGGTCTTCGTAGGCACCACGACGGCGATCGCGCGGAGGTATGCCGGGGCGACCGGTCTGGCTCTCGGCGTGGCATACGCCGGCCCCGGCATCGGGGTGGCGCTGGCGCTCCCGCTGGCGGCGGGGCTTATCCCGGAGCTGGGCTGGCGGTCCGCGGCGGTCGGCTTCGCCGGGCTCTCGCTCGTGGCCCTGCCGTTCGTCTGGCTCATGACGAGCGGCCCGGCCGTGGTCGTGCCGGGTGCGGCGGCGAACGGTGCGCCGGCAGAAGGCGTCCCGACAAAGGGCGCCACGAACAAGGGAGCGGCCGGCAAAGGAGCAGCCGCGCGCGGCCTGCACGAGACCGCCGCTCCGGGCGCGATCGCCGCCTCGCAGGAGCAGGTCCCGCCGGGCAGCCGCACTCGTCCCGACGCCCTCCGCAGGACTCTGCGAACTCGCCGCTTCCTTATCCTGCTGGTGGGCGCAGTCGGGATCGGCTGCATCGACGAGGGCATCTTCCAGACCTCCTCGCGCCATGCCATCGGGCAGGGGATCGACCCGGGGTTCGCCGCAACGCTGCTCGCGCTGCAGTGCTACGCGTACGTCGCGGGGCAGGTGGTGGGCGGCGGGCTATCGGACCGGTTCGGGCGACGGTACATCGGCCTGATCTGCGCAGGATTGATCGCCGTGGGCGCGACCGCCATCTTCGCCTCGACCGGCTCGCTGCTGGCCCTGGCCGTCGCCGGCAACGCCGTCTACGGCTTTGGCATCGGCGCCACGATCGCCATTCGCTCGGCGGCCTTCAGCGACGTCTTCGGCGGACACAACTTCGGGGCGATCTTCGGCGTCATCGCCATCGCCTACCCGGCCGGTGGGATCATCGTCATGAACTCCGGCGGCATCCTGTACGACCGGTTCGGCAGCTACTGGCCGGTCTACGGCATCGCCATGGTTTCGCTGCTGGCGTGGTCGTCGGCGCTGGTCGTGGCGGGGCCTCGCCGCCACGGGTTCCGTAATCGGCTGAGGAGCGTTCGGGCGCGCTTGCCGGTCTGAGGGGGCGGGGCGGCAGCACCTGGCGCCGCGCGGCGCTTGCTCGCGGTCGACCGTCGCTTCGCACAAAGCCGCAAGCGGCTCAGAGTGCTTCGCGAGCGGTCGCCGCTCCCGTCGCCGCGCCCCCGGCGAGGCCGGGTTCCGGC
>JBEKPL010000083.1:0-10494 GCA_049520815.1 Candidatus Limnocylindrales bacterium | reverse complement strand
GGTTGCACCCATCCCGGGCCAGGGCGAGAACCACGCCACCTCGTCGTCGGCGAGAGTCGCGGTGCCCATCGAGTCCGACGCGCCAACCGCGACCAGGTAGGGATCGTACGCCGGGTCGGCGAGCCCCAGCGCGGTGTTCCCGTAGCGCTGGAAGCGGAGGTGGCCTCCGGCCGCCACGACGACGATGCCGGCCTTCCAGGCCTGCTCCGCGGCATAGGCGAGCGGGTCGACCGTGTACGCCTGCGGCGAGTTGGTCCCGTAGCTAAGGTTGATGACCCGGATGTTCAGGCCGTTGTCGTGGCGATGCTGGACGACCCAGTCGATCGCCGCGATGACCTGGGAGACGTCCGTGCCGCCGTCGGCGACGCCGACCTTGAGCGAGACGATGCGCGCGTCGGGGGCCATGCCCCGGTAGGCGGAGGCGCTGGAGTAGGGCGCCGTGAGTGTGGCGTCCTGGCCGGCGATGAGCCCGGCCATGAACGTGCCGTGCCCGTTCGTGTCGAGGTTCGTGAGGTTCGGCGCCTGCGACTCGAGCGAGAGGTCGGGACCGTAGACGATCTTGCGCGGAGCGTCGAGCCCGGCGACCGGGGAGACGCCGGTGTCGATGAGGGCGACGTCGACGCCCGCACCCGTGTAGCCGGCGTCCCACCATGCCGCGGCGCCCGTGTAGGCCGTGGTGTTGTACATGGAGTACATGTCGGCGGCCGGGTCGTACGATGCGGCCGCCACCGGCGTCGCGGGGAGGGCCAGCGCGACGGCCGAGGCCATGAGGGAGAAGACGAGGACGGCGCCCAGGCGGCGGGTCGCCGCGAAGTCGACACTCCAGGCGCTGCTCGGCTTCATCGGCGCACCGCCCGGGAATGAAGCGTGGCGGTTTCACGCGTTGATCGAGGCCCTCTGCGGGCCGACCAGCCTCTTAGCACCATGAGAGCCCTACCCCGGAGGATCCCGTGGTGCGGCGCCTGGCAGCCGGGCGGTCTTTGGGAGGGGCCCCGGAAGATCCCTGGCTTTGCGTCCCCGCGTCTCGGCGGGTTTGCCGAGTTTACAGACCGTACCTGCGGCCGCGGACCTCGCCGCCGTTAGTAGTGGGTGTAAGGGGGGTCATCCGGCGGTTCAATAGCCCTTCCGTACCGTTCGGTGCCCGTCCGCACCGGAGCCTTCGGAGGGGGAGGGAGGGAGGCCGGGACCCTCCCTTCGCCAGCGACGCCGGACCCCGGCGACCTCGGTCGTCGGCCACAGAACGACCCGGGGCGGAACCAGCGGCGGCAGGACGGAGGCGGGACCGATCACCAGGCCGGGGGTGTTCTCGAGCAGTTCCTCGAACTGCTCGGCAGCCAGAGGTCGAGAGAAGTAGAAGCCCTGGATCTGCTGGCAGCCGAGCTCCCGCAGCCGCTCGAGCTGCGAGGTCCGCTCGACCCCCTCGGCGACGATGTCGAGGTGCAGCGCCCGGCCCATCGCCACGATCGCCTCGGCGAGCGCCCAGGCCTCCGGATCCACTCCTTCCACGTTGATAAACTGCCGCGCGATCTTGAGCTCCGTGACAGGGAAGAGCTGGAGATGGCTCAGTGAAGAGTAGCCCGTGCCGAAGTCGTCGATCGCGATGCCGAGTCCGGCGGCCCGCACCTGCCGCAGCTTCTCCAGCGAGGCGTCGACGTCGGCGAGGAGCGTGCTCTCCGTCATCTCGAGCACGATGCACGCCGGGTCCACGCCGGAGGCCGTGACGATCTCCACGACGTTGTCCACGAAGGACGGCTGGGCGAGCTGGCGACCCGCGACGTTGACGTTGACGGTCAGTTGCCGCGCGATGGGGAATCGGTCCTGCCAGGCTCGGAGCTGCCGACAGGCTCGAGCCAGGACCCAGCCACCCAAATGCAGGATCAGGTCGGATTGCTCGGCCGTGCGTATGAAGTCACTCGGAAGCACGAGCCCATGGACCGGATGGTTCCACCGGAGGAGCGCTTCGGCTCCCCGAACGCGGCCGCTCGTGACATCGACCACCGGCTGGTAGTAGAGAACGAATTCCTGATCCGTGATCGCCCGCAGGAGCGACGCCGTGACCTCGTGCTGATTGTTCACGGCCATGGCCATGCTCGGCTCGAAGTAAGCGACCCGGTCCTTGCCGGCGGCCTTCGCGGCGTACATCGCAACGTCGGCATTGCGCAGCATCTCGTCGCCGCTGCCCTCACCTGGACGGCCGGCGGCTACGCCGATGCTGGCCTTCGCTACCACGGCCTCGCCGTCGATCAGGAAGACGTCGTCAAAGGAGCCCACGAGCCGGTCCGCGACGAGTCTCGCGGCGGCCAGATCGGGCGTGTCCCACAGGAGCACGGCAAACTCGTCGCCGCCGAGCCTGGCGGCCAGGTCGGTGCCGCGCAGGCAGGATCGGATCCGGCCGCCGACCGCGCTGAGCAGCGCGTCCCCGGCCTCATGGCCCATCGAGTCGTTAACGATCTTGAAGTCGTCCAGGTCGAGGAAGAGCACGACCGGGATACGCCCTTCCGAATCCGCCTCGGCGAGGCGCTGGCTTACGGACTGCGCGAACAGGGACCGGTTGGGCAGGCCAGTCAGCACGTCGTGGTAGGCCTGGTGGTGCAGCTCCTCCTGGAGCTTGGCCAGCTGATCGAGCGACTGCTCGAGCTGGCCGTTCTCGAGCGCGACCGCGGTGTGGTTGGCGACCGCCTCGAGAAGACGGAGGTCGTCGCTGCTGAAGGCGAAGACGTCGCTCAGGCGGTCCGCCACCACGATGGTGCCGATCACCCGGGCTTCGCCCGCGAGCGGCGCCACGATCGCATTGCGGAACCGCCGGCTACCGGGACCGCCGACGCCGCGGCCGGTGGGGGTAGCAAACAGGGCTCGCCGCTCGGACATGCTGCGCAGGAGCACCGGGTCATCGATGGCAGGCCCGATCGGGAACATGAGCATACGCTCGTCTCCCGGGCCGACGACCGTTCGCAGGACATCCCCGCCCTCGGCCGGGGGCAGGAGCAAGACCTCCGCGATCTCCGCCCTGAACATCTTGCGCGTATGGTCTAGGAGCTCGACGAGGGCGCGATCGAGGGCCGGACCCCGCTGCAGGATGCGGGTCGACTCGTAGAGCATCTCCATGCTCTCGTGTTGCTGTTGCTCCCCGATATAGGCTCGGTAGGCCGCGAACGCCAGGATGATCGGGACCGCGAATAGCACGCCGGCCAGCGGCTCATCGTAGAGAACCGTGATCATCAGCAGGGCGAGACTCGTGTTGGTAAACGCCACGATCGAGCCGATCGCGAGCATGCGGGGGACCCGCCGGTCGAGACGCCCTTCGGCGAGAGAGATCACGGCCGCTATCGCGAGGACCCCGATCACGTTCTCGCTGAAGGTCGCCCCGAACGCGGTCAGCCACTGGATAGGCCCGAAGGTCCCGCTGACGGAGCCGGACGCGTGGATGATCCAGAGGGCCACGACCGAGGAGAGGAAGAAAGACGAGAGGTTGAATGCGAGCTTGGTGGGACGCTGACGGCGGACCGCGATGAGCGCCAGGCCCGCCCCGATCATCCGGGCGGTGAGGAAGGCCGTCGGGGAGAGGAAGAACAAGCCGAATACGAGGGGGATCTCGGTCATCGACAGCGACTGCGCACTGCGGCCGATGTGCAGGTGGATGACGATGGATTCGGTCACGAAGAAAGCGCCGGCCACGAGCCACCACGGCAGCGGGACCGGGGCGACGAACGGAACGTCGTCGTGATGCAGAGCGAGTGCACCAGCGAGACCGACTAAGTAGAGGGCCACGGTGAGGCCGACGACGCGCGCCGTGCCCGAGTGCGGGGCCGCGACCCGGGCGAACAGTCCCTTTAGGGGCCTTCCGCGGCGCTGGTGGGCGTCCATCTCCCTGTTGATGCTCCCGATTCTCCTCCCAATCGTCACACTGCCAGCAAGACGTGAGCCGGGGCCACCAGGCGCCAGCCTGCATGACCCTAGAGTTTGCCCACCTGGGAGCGCCATGACCCGAATGGCGTTCCGCAGGTAGTACTCGCCCGGGAGCGTGCCCCGCATCGACGGTCGCCGAAGCACGGCTTCGGAACGCCGGGCCTATGCGGCATTCCTCGCCGAAAGGGGCCGGCAAGTGGCCCGGCCGACCGCCTAGAAAGCGCCCCTCAGAATCCGAGCTCCGGACGTTGGCCCGTCGGCGCGCTCGACCACGGCCGCACGGCCCAGGCGCTCTGTCTCCGAACCGCCGCCGTTCGGGCCGAGCAAGCTCGACCAGCCCTCCGCCGCCAGCCTCTCCAGCGTGGCCCCGGCGGCGCGAAGCGTCCGCGCAGCCAGGTCTGCGGCGTCTCCGCGGAGCGCTCCGTCTCCGAGCGAGGCCCGCACCGCCGCCGCAGCCGAGGCCGCTGTACGCAGGTCGCGGGACGCGGCGGAGACTCTGCCGGGGCCGACGTGCCGCACGACCAGGGACGCCGCAGCGCCGGACATGGCCGTCATCAGCGCCGCCATGGCCGCATCGGGCTGCGGCTCCGCGTCCGACTCCGCGACGACGAGCCGGTGTCCAGAGAAGACCAGATGCCGAAGCCAGGCCTGGACGAGGATGGCGCACGCATCTCCCTCGTCGGCGACCCAGCGCGGCAAGGCACCGATCAGCAGGCGTTCCGCCGGCAGCCCGTCCGCGAGGGCCAGCTCCACACCCAGCGCCTGGAGGGCTAGGCCGCGGCCGGCCTGGGTCGCCGCATCGGAGGGCAGGCCGCTGGCGACGTCTGCCCCCAGGGCCAGCGGCCCGGGCCCCATGACGACGCGGCAGCCCGCCCTGGCCTGGAGCTGGTGGGCGAAGGCGTGGTCGGCGAGCGCCCGCTCCGGATCTACGTTGTCCTCGACGATCTCACGGATCGGGTCCGCTTCGACCAGGTCGATGCGCTCGAAGGCCGCTACAACCGCCTGCTCCGGCGCGGCGAAAGCGGAGGTGACCGTCATCAGGCTCGCATAGCAGCCGCGCTCGGCCGCGGCTTCGTCGGCCGCCATGCGCAGCGATGCCAGGCCGCGCTGGCTTCCCGCTGGCACCGGGTCCGAGCCGGATCGCGCCGGCCGAGCCGATCGCGCCGGCCGGGTTCGCCAGCGGCGGCCACCAGGCCGCGGCTCGCGCCCCGTGCGTCCCTTCACCTCGAAGGCGTCCGGGGTGTCCAGGCCGGCCTGGCGACGAGCCTCGGCGAATTCCCAGCTCGCCGGCACGCGGATCTGCACGACGTCGGCGCCCTCCCCCACGACGGCTCGGATCTCGCCGGCCGCCGCTTCCACCTCGGAAGCGCGGAGGGCGACGGCCAGCCACGGCTCGTCGGAGACGCCGAGAACCTCGCGCATCTCTCGGGTGGCGGTCCGGTTGGCGTCGAACCGGGCAAAGGCCGAGTCCAGCAGTTGCGAGGCCAGCCGTTCGGCACCCGCGAGCCGGTCGGGCCGATCGAGCAGCTCGGCCTCCAGACCCAGATCCACGGCGCCCCGCGCCCCCTCGAGAGCCAGCTCGCGGGCCGGCAGGTCGTACTCGAGCATCGCCACGGCGAAGGGCAGGATCACACCGTGCGCAAGCCGGGCGGGATCGGAGCCGCAGTAGCGCTCGGCCAGCGAGGCCGCGAGGGGCCGCCCCCCTCGGTCGAGCCCGTCGACGCCGAGCATCCGGAGCACCGCCCGTTCCTGGGCGATGGTCGCCGAACGGCGGGCGGTCTTCGAAAGCCCCGCGGCGAGGTCTGCCGCCCGCCGGCGAACCGACTCCACCTCACCAGAGAGAGTGCCGCTCACGCCTACCTCGCCATCCGACGCATGCCCGGAGTTGAGAGCTGCAGCGTACGCCCACGATAGTCAGGTGTGGCTTTCGCCTACTGCAGGGCTACGCCGACCGGGAAGGTGGCCATCGTGGTCGTGCCATCGCCGAGCTGCCCGTAGTTGTTCTGCCCCCAGCAGACGACGGTGCCGTCGCTCATCAGCGCGCAGGTGTGCTCGTAGTCGTTGGCCTCGTTGATGTCGCCGCCTCCGGCGCTGATCGCGCCGATACCCCCGAGAACACCGAAGCCGCCGGGGCCGATGACCGTCACAGGATTGGGGGTGTCCATGGTCGTTCCGTCTCCGATCTGGCCGTAGGCGGCCGCGCCCCAGCACATCGCGGTGCCGTCCGCAAGGCGGGCGCAGCTGTGATACTCGCCGGCGCTGATCTGGGCAGCGGTGGCGATGCTCCCCGCCCGGACTGGATATGACCTGGTGGTGGTCGTCCCGTCGCCGAGCTCGCCGCTCTCGTTGCGACCCCAGCACCAGACCTGGCCGCCGATGCGGGCGCAGACGTGCATCCTGCCGCCGCTGATCTCGCTCACGCCGGACAGGGTCCCGGAGCCGCCGGCTCCCACTACCTGCACCGGGCTCGCGCTGTTGGTGGTCGTGTTGTTACCAAGCTGGCCGTGGTCGTTGAGGCCCCAGCAATCGACGCCGCCGCCCGAGAGCAGGGCGCAGGCGTGGTTGGCGCCCGTCGTGATCGAGCTCACGCCGGTGAGCGTGCCGACGCCGCCGACTCCCACGACCGCAGCCGGGTTCGCGTGTGGTTGGTCGTTGCCATCGGCCGTTCCGGTACCGAGCTGACCCGAGGCGTTGCGGCCCCAGCAGACGACCGACTGGCTGGCCGAGATCCGAGCGCAGGTGAACTTGCCGTTGGCGCTCACCTGGCTGACGCCGGTGAGGTTTCCGGTTCCGCCGACGCCGTGCACTTGTACTGGTGTAGAACTGCTGGTCGTCGAGCCGTTGCCGAGCTGACCGTAGTCGTTCAGGCCCCAGCACCAGACGGTGCCGTCGGAGCGCACCGCGCAGGTGTGGTACTTGCCGGCGCTGATCTGGGTCGCGTTCGTGAGTCCGCTGACCATGACCGGGTTCGAGCTGTTGGTTCCGGGTATCGCGCCGCCGTTGCCGAGCTGGCCGCTGTCGTCGCTGCCCCAGCACTCGACGGCGCCGTCGGAGCGAATGGCGCAGGTGTGGAAGGCGCCGGCGCTGACGCCGATGGCCGAGACGTTGCTCACGACGATCCGGAGCGCGGGGCTCGTGTGAGTTCCGTCGGTCGCGGTGATGCTGGCCACCTGGACGTCGTTGATCCGCATGACACCGCCCGCCGTTGAGACGCCGTTTGTGAAGGTGATCGAAGTCGCGGTGCCGAAGGCGATCTGGCTACCGGCGGAGTTGGTCACGGTTCTGGTCCCGGTTCCGCCGGCGAAGGTGATGTTGTGAGGGCCGTCGCCGTAGCCGGCGGCGGTGTTGCCGTAGGTGTCGACCGCACGGATCGTGAGCTGGTCGGGGGCGCCGGGCCTGACGACGACCTTCTCGGCCGACAGCGAGAGCGTGTTCAGAGCCGCCGGGCTCACGGTGACCTCGAGACCGGCTCCATTATTGTGGCTGCCGTCACTGACGACGATGTGGGCGGTCTCGGCCTTGTACAGGGTCATTACGCCGCCGGCTGTCGAGACGCCGTTTGTGAAGGTAATCGAGGTGACAGTTCCGAATCTCGTAGCCACACCGAGGCGTGTCGTCACCGTTGGGTTGTAGGTGCGGATCGAGCCCGCGCCCGAGAAGGTCAGGTCGTGATTGCCCGTGTAGCCGGTGGCAGTGTTGCCGTACGGGTCGATCGCCGTAATGGTCAGGTTGTCGGTTGCGCCGGCGGTCGGGGTGGTCGTCGCGGCCGTCATCGAGAAGTGGTCGATCGCGGCCGGGTTGACCGTAAAGGAGCCTGTCGTACGGGACCAGCCGCTTGTGACGTCGGTGACGGTGAGCGTCGTTGCGCCCGCGCGATAGAGGGTGATCGGAACGAGCGTCGGCGCGGCGGTGAAGTTGACCTCGCTCTGGCCGGCGGCGCATGAGCCCTGAGCCGGGTAGCTCGGCGGCGTGCCGTCGGGAGCGTTCGACGGACCGGAGAAGGTCAGGCAGCGAGTGCCGACGTTGCCGTTGCCGTAGGTGTCGGAGATGGTGATCGAGACGTTGAAGGTGGTTCCGGCGGTCTGCGTTCCGGGGGTCACAACCGTGAACGTGGTGATCGCTGCCGGCTGAACGTTGAAGGTCAGCGCATTGCTCGTGTACGCGGTGCCGGTGCTCTGCCTGACGGTGACAGGCGCCGCCTCGACCTTGTACAGGCGCATCACGCCGTTGCTCGACCCGGAGACTGTGGCGACGCCGGCCGTGAAGGTGATCGCCGTCGCGGTCCCGAAGTTGGTCGCGGTACCGCCTGAGTTGGTAACGGTCGGAACGTAGGTTCCGATCGTGCTCGCGCCCGCGAAGGTCAGGTTGTGCGAGCCGGTGTAGGTCGTCACCGGGTTGCCGTAGGGATCGCCCATGATGATCGTGAGGTTGTCGGTGGCGCCGGCCACGGGTGTCGTCGTGGCGGGCAGAATCACGAAGCGGGTTTGGGCTCCGGTGCCGTTGACGGTGAAGGGACCACTCGAGCCGCTCTTGCCGGTCGGCGCGTCAGTGGCGGTGATCACGGTCGAGGTCGAGGCGTTGTAGAGGGTCATGCTCACCGCCGCCGCGATTCCGTTCGCGAACGTGACGGCGCTACCCGCAACGCAGCTGCCTTGGGCCGGATAGACCGGGGGATGTTGACCGTCCGGGCTGTTGGCAGGGCCGGAGAACGCGACGCACTGTGCGCCCGTGTAGTCGGTCTTCGTGTTGCCGTAGGCGTCCTTGGCGGTGAGCGACACCGAGAACTGGATCCCGGCCGTCTGGGTGGCCGGAGTGGGGATCGTGAACGAGTTGAGCCCGGCCGGGCCGACGGTCAGGGAAAGGCCTGCCCCGTTGCTGTGGCCGCTGCCGTCGCTAACGACGAGATTCACCGTCTCGGCCTTGTACAGGGTCACGGCCGGCGTCGCAACGCCGTTTGTGAAGGTGACCTCGCTCTGGCCGGCGGCGCAGGAGCCCTGGGCCGGATAGCCCGGCGGGGTGCCGCCGGGGCTCGAGCCCGGCCCGGAGAAGGTCAGGCACTGGGCGCCGGTGTAGCTCGTGGCGGTGTTGCCATACGTGTCGAGCGCGGTGATCGTCAGGTTGTCGGCCTGGCCGGCGCTCGGGGTGGTCGTCGCGGCCGCCAAACGGAGGCTGCTAATCGCGCGCGGATTGACGGTGAAGACGGCCGTGCCCGTGATGGTCGGTGCGCCACTGTCACGAGCCTGCAGCGTCGGCGTTTCGGCCTTGTAGAGCGTGATTCCGGTGGCAGTGCCGACTCCGCTCGCGAAGGTCACGGACGTCGCGGTGGGCGGATAGCTGGGCGGGGTGCCGTTCGGCGCGTTGCCAGGGCCCGACCAGGCGATCGTCTTCGCGCCGCTGTAGCTCAAGATGACGTTTCCATACGCATCGACCGCAGTCAATCTGACCGAGAACGCCGTTCCAGCCGTCTGGGAGCCCAGCGGGAGGCCGCTCGAATCGGTCAGTGAGTAACGGGCAGTCCCGGCCGCATTGACGGTGAAGGTGCCGGTCGAGCCGCTCTTCCCCGACGTTGCGTCGGTGGCCGTGATCGCGGTCGAGGTCGAGGCGTTGTAGAGGGTGATCGGGACGGCCGCGGCGACGCCGTTCGTGAAGGTGACGGCGCTCTGGCCGGCGGCGCATGAGCCCTGAGCCGGGTAGCTCGGATGCGTGCCGTCGGGGCTGTTGGCCGGGCCGGAGAAGGTCAAGCACTGCGAGCCGGAGTAGGCCGTCACCGTGCTGCCGTAGGCGTCCTTGGCCGTGATCGAAACCGAGAACTGGACGCCGGCCGTCTGGGTGGGCGGAGTGGGGATCGTGAACGAAGCGACCGGACCCACGTTGACGGTGAAGGCGCCGGTCGAGCCGCTCTTCCCCGACGTTGCGTCGGTGGCCGTCAGGACAGTCGACGTGGAGGGGTTGTAGAGGGTAATCGGGACGGCGGCGGCAACGCCGCTCGTGAAGGTGACCGCGCTCTGGCCGGCGGCGCAGGAACCCTGAGCCGGATAGGTCGGAGGGGTGCCGTTCGGGCTCGATCCAGGGCCGGAGAAGGTCAGGCACTGAGAGCCGGTGTAGGCCGTGACGGTGCTGCCGTAGGCGTCCTTGGCCGTGATCGAGACCGAGAACTGGACGCCGGCCGTCTGGGTGGGCGGAGTGGGGATCGTGAACGAGGCGATCGGGCCCGCGTTGACGGTGAAGGCGCCGGTCGAGCCGCTCTTGCCCGAAGGCGCGTCGGTGGCCGTCAGGACAGTCGATGTGGAGGGGTCGTAGAGAGCGATCGGGACGGCGGCCGCAACACCGTTCGTGAAGGTGACCGCGCTCTGGCCGCTGCCGCAGGAGCCCTGGGGCGGATAGCTCGGAGCGGTGCCGTTCGGGCTCGAGCCCGGCCCCGAGAAGGTCAGGCACTGCGAGTTGGTGTAGCCCGTCGACGTGTTGCCGTAAGCGTCCTTCGCTGTGATCGACACCGAGAACGGGACCCCTGCCGTCTGGGTGGCCGGAGTGGGGATCGTGAACGAGTTGAGCCCGGCCGGGCCGACGGTCAGGGAAAGGCCTGCCCCG
>JBEKPL010000082.1:0-10925 GCA_049520815.1 Candidatus Limnocylindrales bacterium | reverse complement strand
AGCCAGCGAGACCACGGGCTGGGCACGGTGGGGCGGACCATACCTCCAATCGAGGTGAAGCTCGGCGAGGATGGCGAAGTCCTGGTCTCCGGACCCACCTTGTTCAGCGGCTACTGGCGCGATCCCGGCACGACCGCCACCTCGTTCACGGCAGACGGCTGGTACAAGACCGGCGACATCGGCCGGCACGACGCGTCGGGACACCTGATCCTGATGGGCCGCAAGAAGGACATCATCGTCCTGCCCAACGGCCTCAACGTCTATCCCGAGGACGTCGAGAACGCCCTTCGGACGGCCGGCATCCGCGACGCCGTCGTGGTGGAGACGGTGCCCGGCCGAATCGAGGCGGTGGTGCTGGCGCCCGGCTCACCGCTGCTCCCCCAACCCGGCGAACCGGCGGACGCCACACGGCCCCCGGAGATCGAAGATCCGGTGCGCGTGCGGGCGGAGATCGAGGCCGCCGTCCGAGCCGGCAACTCCACGCTGGCGGTCCACCAGCGCGTCGTCGCCTGGCGCCTCTGGCCTGACGCCGACTTCCCTCGGACGCACACGTTCAAGATCCAGCGCGACCGCGTCCGCGCCTGGGCGGTCGTCGACGAGCCGCTGCCGGTCCGTGAAGAGGGCCCGTCCCCCGCGGCGGCCGGCAAGGGCAAGCGGCCGTAGCGGAAGGCCGATCAGCCGGGAGGCCACCCCATGGACCGGCCGCCGAGCATGTGGACGTGGAGGTGGTCGACCGTCTGACCGCCGTTGCGACCGACGTTGACGACGAGGCGGTAGCCGTCCTCGGCGATCCCCTCGCGGATGGCCAGCTCGGTGGCCACGGCGCAGATCTTGTCGATCAGTTCCCTGTCGGCCGGCCCAACGTCCCGCACAGAAGCGATGTGCTTGCGGGAGATCAGCAGGATGTGGGTCGGAGCCTGGGGCGAGATGTCGCGAATTGCCACGACCGATTCGTCGGCATGGACCTGGGCCGATGGCAGCTCGCCGGTGACGATGCGGCAGAACAGGCAGTCGGACGGCATGGCGCGCTCCCCGATGATCTAGGTCTGGACGAGGCCGGTGGCCACGTCGATCTTGCTACTTGAGCGCCGGCTCCGCCAGGGGTTCATGCCACGCATTCGAGCGCGCCGCCTGCGATCGGGACGGATCGATCGCCAGCAGCCGCCCGACGATTCGGTCCGGGGCGGCCGAGTCGATCGACTCTGCGCGCACCAGGCCGATGGCGTTCTCCAGGGATGAGCCGCCGGCCGCGGCCGCTTCGACCAGGACGTGGTTCTCCGCATGCCCGAGCCACCGTCCCTCGGGGAGCTGCCGCTCGAAGAGGACGCGCAACTCCCCGCCGAGCTGCCGCGCGGCGAAGCGCGCCCGGGCCGCCGCCGCCAGAGCCAATGCTTCGGCCGCCCGCCGCTTCTTCGTCCGTCCGTCGACCTGCCCGACCATGCGCGCCGCCGCAGTCCCGGGCCGCGCGGAGTATCGGAAGACATGGATCCCCGCCAGGTCGAGGCTTCGCAGGAACGCCACGGTCCGGGCCCAGGCGGCATCGTCTTCGCCGGGGAAGCCCACGATCAGGTCCGCGTGGATGGCAACGCCGGGGATCGCCCGCGCAATCCGTGCCGCCAGCTCCGCATAGGACGCGGCGTCGTAGCGGCGCCCCATGCGACGCAGGATCGTGTCGTCGCCCGATTGGAGGGGGATGTGGAAGTGGGGAAGGCAGCGCCCGGAGGAGTCGACCCAGACGTCGAGCAGATCGCCGGTGACGTGCTGGGGCTCGATGGAGCTGAGGCGGATGCGCTCCACTTCCGTCTCGGCCAGGATGCGCCGCACGAGACCCGGCAGACCCAGCCCGGCGCTTGCTCCGACATCTTCGGCGTACGTTCCGGCGTTGATCCCGGTCAGCACGGCCTCGCGATGACCCGCCGCCAGCGCGCGACGGACCTCGGCCAGCACCGCCTCGGCGGGCACCGACCGCTCCGGGCCGCGGGCCCTCGGGATGATGCAGTAGGTGCAGTGGAACGAGCAGCCGTCCTGGATCTTGACGAAGGCCCGCGTTCGATCGATGTCCCGCTCGAAGGTGTCCTCGACCGAACCTTCCTGGGGCTCGAGTCCGAGCGATCGGCTCGACTCGACCGCCGGTTCGACCGCCGGCTCCACACCCGAGAGACTCGGCAGGTCGGCTCCTTCGGGGATGTCGAGCAGTCTCGCCACCTCGGCCAGCAGTCCTTCCTTCGACTCTTCGTCGAACAGGCGCGCCCCCGGATCGGCCGCTGCCAACGACTCGGGATCGATGGCGACCGAACAGCCCGTCACCAGCACCTGTGCGGCGGGGCTAGTTCGCCTGGCCCGCCGGACGGCGTGACGCGACTTCTGGTCCGCAATGGAGGTGACCGTGCAGGTGTTGACGACGACCAGGTCCGCCGCCTGGCGCGCATCCACCAGCTCGACGCCGCGGGCTCGCAGCAGCCGCTCCACCGCGTCCATCTCGGCCTGGTTGACCTTGCAGCCGAGGTTGGCGATCGTGGCGCGCCGGACGGCGTTGGCGTGGACTGGACCCCGATCCATGGCGAGATCGTATCCCGCCGGGACCGGCGACGAGGAATGAACGATCGTGGGAGACATACGTCCGCCGGAGCTGCACTGCTCCTGGCCTGCGTCTTTCAGCTCCTGCGGCCGAGGCTCGACCCGGCGCGCGTCGCGCACGACAGGTGCGGGCTTAGCCCGGTGGTCGGGCGGCCTCCAGCGCCACCCAGTCCTCTTCGGCCCAGCGCCGGCCGAGCCGGAGGCCGGCGGCCGCGAAAGCGGCGCAAACGTCACCCTCGCGGTCACGGAAGATGCCCGAGGCAAGCAGTCGACCGCCGGGCGCCATCTCCTCGCGGAGCGGGCCGGCCAGCTGCACCAGCAGCGAGGCGATCAGGTTGGCGAGGACCAGATCGAAGGGCCCCTCGCCGGACGGGACGCTGCCTCGGCGAGCGCGCACCCTGCGGGTCAAGCCGTTGAGGCGGGCATTGGCGATCGTCGATTCCACGGCGATCGGATCGGTGTCCACGCCGAGTATCTCGCCCGCCCCGAGCTTCCCGGCGGCGATGGCGAGAATCCCGGAACCGCAGCCGACGTCGATGACACGGGCACTCCTGCTCCCATCGCCGCCGCGGCCGGTGGCCCGGTCACTCCCCAGCAGCCCCTCGTCGGCGAGGGTCTCGAGCGCCGCCAGGCACAGCCGGGTCGTGGGATGCAGACCCGTCCCAAAGGCCATGCCCGGGTCCAGCGACAGGACCACGTCGTCCGGCCGGCGGCGGTGGCGACGCCACGTCGGCCGGATGACGACCCGCCGCCCCACCCGCAACACCGGGAAGTGGCTCTTCCACGCCTCGGCCCAATCGTCCTCACGCACCAGGCGGGTCTGCAGCTCACCGATCGGCCGCAGGCCAAAGGCCTGCAGGTGACCCAGGGCCGTGGCCGCATCGGCGACCGCGGCCTTGACACCGTCCGGATCGATGCCGGGCAGGTAGGCCCGCACGATCGCCGGCTTCGCCGGATCGACGGCCGCACCCAGGCCCTCGTCGGTCAGGCGAAAGCCCGGCTCGACACTCGTTCCGCCCGGTGCGAAGCGGGTCAGGATCTCGCTGACGGCCTCGACCGCCTCTGTGTCGGCTGCGACCGAAAGCTCGACCCAGACCCCCGGGCCGAGCGCGGACGGAGACGCGCTATCCGATGGCATCCTTGATCCGATCGAGGATTCCGCCCGGCAGGACCGGCTCACCGGATTCCGCGGCTAGCTCCTCGAGCAGCTGACGCTGCCTCTTCGACAGTTTCGTCGGCACCCTCACGCGGATCATGACGTGAAGGTCGCCCCGCGTTCCCGGCCGCCGGAGGTGCGGAACGCCGCGCCCACGGAGGCGGATCTCCGTCCCGGGCTGCGTCCCCGGAGGGACCTCGAAGTCCTCCTCGCCTTCGATGGTCGGGATCCGAACCCGCGAACCGAGCGCCGCCTGGGCGATGGAGACCGGCAGCTCGTGGAAGATCTCGGTGCCGTCGCGCCGCAGGGCGGGGTGGGGCGTGACGTGGACGGCCACGTAGAGGTTGCCTGGCGGCCCTCCGCGCACACCGGCCTCGCCCTCGCCCGACAGTCGGATCTGGTGGCCTTCGTCGATGCCGGCGGGGATGGTGACCCGGATCTTCTTATGGCGCGATACGCGGCCCTCGCCGCGGCATGTCCGGCAGGGAGAGTCGATTACCCGGCCTTCGCCGTGGCAGCGGGAGCAGGCGGTGACGTTGACCATCTGCCCGAGCAGCGTCTGGCGAACGCTTCGGACCTCGCCGCGGCCGCCGCAGGAGGAGCAGGGAGAGGGAGTGCTGCCCGGCGCCGCGCCTCCGCCCCCGCAGGTCTCACATCGATCGAGGAGATCGAACTCGATCTCCTTCTCCACGCCTCGCACCGCCTCGTCGAAGGTGACGCGGAGGTCGTAGCGCAGGTCCGCGCCGGAAGGCCGCCGGCCCCGGCGGGCACCCGCCCCTGCACCGCCCATCCCCGAGAAGAACGCGTCGAAGAGATCGCCAAAGCCGGGGAAGCCATCGCCGAAAGGCGAGCCCGCCCCGCCGAGGTCGTCGAGCCCGGCCGGCCCGACAAGGTCGTACACCTGCCGCCGCCTGGGATCCGAGAGGACCTGGTAGGCCTCGTTGATCTCCTTGAACCGTTCCGCGGCGCCGGGTTCGGCGCTGACGTCGGGATGCGATTGCTGCGCCAGCTTGCGAAAGGCGCGCTTGATTTCGGCGTCGGATGCGTTTCGCTCGACGCCGAGGATCTCGTAGTAGGAGCGCTCGTTGGCCATCTGATCGAGAAGGATACGAGACGAGTGGCCGGAGCGGCGTCCGTGGGGCCGGCGGGAGGTGATCGTCAGACTGCGAATCCAGGTGCGATCGGGTAGACCGGGTCAGAACCATCGTTCGGCCGGTCCCGGGACGATCTGGGCGTGGACCAAGCACCGTCCGGGCGGCATATCATCCACGCGTAGCAGCAAGGAAGAGGCGTGGAAGAGTATTGGGTTTGCCAACACTGTCGGTCGCTCAACCGAGCTAGTGCCGTCAAGTGCTACAGCTGCAAGCAGAAATACGGCAGCCGGCCCAGCGACACGGGCCCGGTGGTCAAGAATGCTGCCCCGGTACCGCCGCCTCCCGCGGCGCTACCGCCCATGGCCGACTTCGGAGCCGCCGCGGTGCAGCCGCCGTACCTCTCGCGCCCGGTCGCACTGCCGTCACTGGCGGTCGCCGGCCGGGCCGCGGCCGGCGCCTCCGGTAGAGGAGGAACCCGGCGGCTGCCGAATCCGGTGTCGGCCGTCAAGCGCCGGATCGCATCGTCTCTCGCGCTGCGCCAGACCGTCTCCGTAACCTGGCTGGGCTACCTGACCGTCTGGCTGCTGATCGTGCTCGTCGTGGCCGGATCGGCCCTCGTCTTCACGGTCCTCCCCGCGCTCACGGACCTGCTGCAGAACGCGAGCCTCACAGCCGCATGGGCGCACCTCACGACCGATCAGCAGAGCCTGACCAAGACTCTGGCAATCGTCTTCGGAGCCGTCGGTGTCGCGAGTCTCCTGTGCTTCTCGGTCTTCCTCGGCCTGACGACCCACAACGCGCCGGGCCTCGGAGCCGACATGCCGATGCTCACGCCCTACGGCGCCGGCATCATCTGGCCCGTGGTCGTCTGGACCCAGGTCCGACTCGCGGTCGGCATGATCGTTCCCGCGGCGCTGATATGGCTCGACTATCCCATCCCCGGGCTGATTGCCGCGATCGTGGCCATCGAGATCGCCCAGCGCCACATGGACGACCCGTTCGGGTGGCTGACCAGGCCATATCGCCACCTGCCCGACCTCTACGCCAAGCTCGGAATCGAGGGCTCGATCGAGTCGCCGATGGCATCGCTCTGGTCCGCTTGTTTCCGCGCGGCCAACGTACTGGCTATCGCCACGTACGCGCTACCGATGCTGGCCCTCGTCCTGACATACGCGTCGGATGCTCTCGGCCGGGACAACGTCCCCGGCTGGCAGTCGACCGGCCTGGGACCGGCCCAGCTTGGAGTGGCCCTTCTGGTCGGCAGTCTCGTGGCCTGGACGGCGGGGGCCGTGGCCCTGCTCGTGCCCATCACCGTGGGGCTGGTCCACCGCCAGCGCACTCGCCGGACGCTCGTCAGAATCGGCCGCTCGCGGTCGTGGGTCTCCCGACCCGGTCAGCGCGGGTTCTCGCCGGCGCACCCGGGTCAGGCGGATCCGTCGTACGACGACTACGACGACGATCGAGTCATCGAGCACTTCCCGAGACAGGCCCCCGGTGGCGACCCGGGCTTTGAGCCGGGCGGCAGCCCGGATTTCGGCCCGAATGGAGAACCCAGGGGCAACGCAGGCCCGGATCAGGCCTCCTTGTACTCGCCTTCGACGACTTCCTCGTTCCCCTGGTCCGGCGGACCGCCCTCGCCGCCGGACTGATCCTCGCCTTCGTCCCCGGCACTACCTTTACCACCGGCCGCGGCGCCGTCGGCTGCCGACGCCTGGTAGGCGGCAGTGCCCACCTTCTGCAGCTGCTCGACGAGCGCCTCGGACGTTGACTTGACGGCCGCCAGGTCGCTGCCCTTGAGAGCGGTCCGGACCGCCTCAACGCGGCGCTCCGTCTCCGCTCGGTCTTCGGCTGGGACCTTGTCGCCCAGGTCGCGCAGAGTCCGCTCGGCCTGGTAGGCCAGGGCATCGGCCTGGTTGCGGGTCTCGACGTCTTCCTTGCGGCTGCGGTCCTCGTCGGCGTGGGTGGCGGCCTCCTTGACCATCCGATCCACGTCCGTCTTGGACAGCATCGAGCTGGCGGTGATCCTGACCTGCTGCTCGCGGCTGGTGGCACGGTCCTTGGCCTTGACGTCCAGGATTCCGTTGGCGTCGATGTCGAAGGTAACCTCGATCTGAGGCACGCCGCGCGGGGCCGGCGGGATGCCGTCGAGGATGAACTTGCCGAGGGTCTTGTTGTCCGCGGCGAAATCGCGCTCGCCCTGGAGGACGTGAACCTCCACCTGCGTCTGGTTCTCCGACGCGGTCGAGAAGATCTGGCTCTTGCTGGTGGGAATGGTCGTGTTGCGGTCGATCAGGCGAGTCATGACGCCGCCCATCGTCTCGATGCCAAGCGACAGCGGAGTCACGTCGAGAAGCAGGACGTCCTTGACCTCGCCCGCCAGGACGCCGGCCTGGATCGCGGCGCCGACCGCGACGACCTCGTCCGGGTTCACGCCGCGATGCGGCTCCTTGCCGCCGAACATCTGCTTGACGGCTTCGACCACCGCCGGCATGCGGGTCTGACCGCCGACCATGACGATCTCGTCGATCTCGGACGGCTTGAGGCCCGCATCGCGCAGAGCCTGCGAAACCGGCCCGCGGGTCTTGTCGATGAGATCGGCAGTCAGGTCTTCGAGCTTGGCCCGCGACAGGGTCATGACCAGGTGCTTGGGCGTGCCCTCGAACGAGGTCATGTACGGGAGGTTTATCTCGGTCGTGGCCGTGGTGGACAGCTCGATCTTGGCCTTCTCGGCGGCCTCCTTGAGCCGCTGCAGGGCCTGCGGGTCGCTCCGCAGATCGATGCCTTCGTCGCGCTTGAACTCGGCCAGCAGCCACTCGATGACGCGCTGGTCGAAGTCGTCGCCGCCGAGGTGCGTGTCCCCGTTGGTCGCCTTGACCTCGAAGACGCCCTCACCGAGCTCGAGGATCGAGATGTCGAAGGTGCCGCCCCCCAGGTCGTAGACGGCGATCTTCTCGTCGTGCTTCTTGTCCAGACCGTATGCCAGGGCCGAGGCGGTCGGCTCGTTGATGATGCGCTTGACGTCCAGTCCGGCGATCCGGCCCGCGTCCTTGGTGGCCTGGCGCTGGGTGTCGTCGAAGTAGGCCGGGACCGTGATCACGGCCTCGGTGATCTTCTCGCCCAGGTACGCTTCCGCGTCTGCCTTGAGCTTCTGCAGGATCATGGCGCTGATCTCGGGCGGGGTGTAGCTCTTGCCGTCGGCGAGAGTCACGCGGATGCCGTCGCTGCTGGGGTCGCGCTCGACCTTGTACGGAACGAGGTCCTTCGAGTGAGCGACCTCCGGATCGTCGAATCGGCGGCCCATGAAACGCTTGATCGAGTAGACGGTGTTGCCGGGGTTCGTGACAGCCTGGCGCTTGGCCAGCTGGCCGACCAGCCGGTCGCCGCTCTTGGTGAAGGCGAGGACCGAAGGGACCGTCCGGCCGCCCTCCGCGGACGGCATGACGGTCGGCTCCCCGCCTTCCATCACTGCCACGACGGAGTTCGTCGTGCCCAGGTCGATGCCGATGATCTTGCCCATTTGTAGGTTGCTCCTGGCTGATCGGTTGGTGTCAGTTGGTCTGTGAAATCGCGTCGCCGCCTGTGGCCTCGCCGCCGCCGGCGACTGCGACCATGGCCGGCCGCAGGACTCGGTCTCTTAATCGGTAGCCACGCTGGACCTCGGCCACGACCTCGCCGTCGGGCTTGCCGGTGGCGGGGACGCTGGCGATGGCTTCGTGCTCGCGAGGATCGAAGGGCTGGCCGACGGCCTCGATCGCGGTCACGCCTTCGCTTTCCAGCAGGGCTCGCAGCTTGCGGTCCAGCAGGGTGATCCCCTCGATCCAGCCCACGCCCTTCAGATCCTCGGGCATGGAGTCGAGGGCGCGATCGAAGTCGTCGACGATGGCCAGCAGCTTGCGCAGCAGCGATTCGCTGGCCAGACCCAGCTCACGATCGCGGTCCTCCGCGGTCCGGCGCCGGAAGTTGGCGAAGTCCGCGGCCGTTCGCTGCAGAGAGGCTTTGTGCTCGGCCGTCTGAGCCTGGGCGGCATCCAGCTCGGCCCGCAACCGGTCGATCTCGGCAGTCAGTTCCTCGTGCGGCTGCGCCGTCGCATCGACCGCGGGACGGCCGGGCCAATCGCCGCCCGCGCCCCGATGGTGGGTTCGTGGCGTCGTGTGTCGATCAGGCATACAGATGCTCCACCAATTCGCTCATGAGATCGGATACGAACTCGACAGAGGCGATCGCCTGGGCATACGGCATGCGGGTCGGCCCCAGGACGCCGACCGCGCCGACAGCTCGGCCCACGCGGCCGTACGGCGCAAGCACCAGCGAGACGTCCTGCATCTCCGGGGATCGGTTCTCGTGGCCGATGAAGATCTGGACACTTCCCGCCCGAGCCACGCTCTCTACGAGCGAGCCCAGGTAGGCCCTGTTCTCCAGGGCCGCGAAGACCTGCCGGACCTTGTCGGTCCGGTCGAACTCCGGGGCCGCCATCACGTTCAGCAGGCCGTCGCTGAAGATATCGTCGATGAGGGTCGCGTCGAACTCGCGCATCGTCCGCA
Source organism: Candidatus Limnocylindrales bacterium (assembly GCA_049520815.1). Classification (GTDB taxonomy): domain Bacteria; phylum Chloroflexota; class Limnocylindria; order Limnocylindrales; family CSP1-4; genus Fen-1039. The sequence continues at coordinate 1,557 of JBEKPL010000082.1, read as the reverse complement.
CGAGCCCCTGGCCGGTCAGCCTGAGGAGGTCCATGTCGTCGTTGCCCTCGTCCCCCATCGGCAGATCGGCGAGCGCGGCCTCGATCTCGCCGGCAGTCCGGTCGATTGCCAGGACATTCAGCAGGCTCGCTATTCGATTCAACTGCTCCTGGTCCGTATCCATGAACAGGTTCTGGAGCGTCTGCTTCATCGTCCCCTCACGGAAGACGACCATCATCAGGGCCAGGCGGTCCTGGACCGTGACCAGGTCCACACGCCGCACGCGAGCCGCCTCGGCCTTGGCCGTCGTGGCCAGACCGGCCGTTCCGGTGTTGGCCGCCAGCGTGCTCGCGGCAAGCCGGAACCAATGCTCACTGGTGAGCTCGACCTGGCCGAACTGGTGGCGGATCATGCGCTGCTCGACCTGCGGCAGCGACCACTCCTCGGCGAGGACCTGGACGTAGTACCGATAGCCCGCGTCGGTTGGCACGCGGCCGGCCGAGGTATGGGGATGCGTGAGCAGACCCAGAGCTTCGAGGTCGGACAGGATGTTGCGGACCGTGGCGCTGCTGACGCCCAGTGGGTAGTGCTCCACCAGTGAGCTGGAACTCACCGGTGTCGCCGACGACACGTATTCGTCTATGACGGCTCGCAGGATGGCGCCCGATCGCGCGTCCAGCAAGCCGATGGTGCGGCGTGGCCGTCGCGCCATGTCGGACTCTCCATTTCCCGGCCGGTGATCCGGTCTGGGTGCAGGGCGGTGGCTGTGTGGCGCCAGCCCGAAGAACCAGAGGGTCCGCGGCCGGTCGCCGATTCCCCGTTCGGCCTGCTTCCGGCTTGGTTAGCACTCTCACTATACGAGTGCTAACTTGCTGCGCCGATGGTAGCAGTCTCTCCCGGAGCGGTCAACGGCACCGGCGGGCCGTGGCCGGCGCGGGGCGTGGCGGGGCGAGGGGCGTGGCGGGGCGAGGGGCCGACCGGCCGCTAGACCAACCGCCGGAACAACTCGTTGCTGAGGAGGCGACCGCGCTGGGTCAGATACAGGCGAGACTGGCCGTCCAGCACCGCGCGCTCCATCAAGCCCGACGATTCGGCCCAGGACCGGACGGCGGCCAGAGGCGGCACCTCGCCCCAGCTCTCCGGTACCCCGCGATCCAACCGTAAGGCCAGGATGACCCGCTCCGCGGCCGCGGTCTCGGCGGTCAATCGCTCCTCGCCGCCCGGCGGCATACAGGGGGAGCCGCGTGGCGGCACGAGGGACGCCAGATAGGGGTCCATCGCCGCGGCATTCCAGCGCCTCGTGGCCCCGTCGAAGGCGTGGGCACCCGGACCGACGGCCTCGTAGGGTCGCCGCTCCCAGTAGACCAGGTTGTGGCGGCTCTCGCGGCCCGGCCGGCACCAGTTGGAGATCTCGTAGCCCCGCCAGCCGTCGGCGTCCAGAAGCTCGGACGCCAGCCGGTACTGCTCCGCGGCCCGGTCGTCGTCCTGCTCCACGCGGGCTCGCTCGCGCCAGCGCCGGGCGCCTGGCGAGGTCGGCAGGTGATCGCCGGCTTCCCGCGTGAGGCCCTCTGCGTCCGG
>JBEKPL010000081.1:0-10993 GCA_049520815.1 Candidatus Limnocylindrales bacterium | reverse complement strand
AAGAGCCATGCCGCGGCCTTTGCCAGGACGGCCTACGAGTCGGCCTTCCTGAAGCTCTTCTACCCGGCCCAGTTCACCGTGGGCCTGATAAACGCCCAGCCGATGGGCTTCTACCCGGTGGAGGTGCTGATCAACGACGCCAAGCGCCACGGGGTGGCGGTGCTGCCGGTGGACATCAACGCATCGGGGTATAGGACGGCGACCGAATGGGTTGGGCCGGGCCGGCAGGCGGCCGTGCGCTCGTCCGGCTGCGTCGTGCCGTCGGAGGCTTCGCGGCAGCGCTGGGCGGCGGAGCGGGCCGCGGGCTATGGCATCCGCCTCGGGCTGTCGCTCGTGAAGGGGATCGGCGAGGAGCATGCAGCGCGCCTGGACGCCGAGCTCCGACGCGGCCCGTACTATGGTTTCCACGGGCCGATACCTATGTCCAAACCCGTCTAGCTATCTTCGTACCGTTAGCAGGCACAGCTGGCATGAAGCAAGATCGGGAGCGAGAAGACCTTGGTTTCACCTATCGCCTACGCAAGAACGGGGAGGTGGAAGTCCTGCACTACGGCCGGCGGGCGTCTTGCCTTCGGGGTGCTGATGCCGCGGACTTCTTGGCAGAAGTCGAGACGGGTACAGAATCGGACGCCCAGCACCTTATGGCCAGGCTCACCGGCAACTACAAGCGCGGGAACGAGCGCCTTGCAAGTCAACATCCGCGCAACCGCAGCTGAGCAAAGAGGACTGAGGCCTAACACCTCGGTCGAGGCGACCCAGGGTCGGAGCCGGCGAGCGGCTACGGCATCCGCCTCGGGCTGGCCCTGGTGAAGGGCATCGGCGACGAGCAGGCCGATCGGCTTGACGCCGAGCTGGCCCGCGGCCCGTACCACTCTCTGGCGGACGTCGTGGCCCGCACGGAGCTGCCCGAGGAGGTCATCGAGCGGCTGATCCGAGCCGGCGCGCTCGACTCGCTGCGCCGGCCGCGGCGCGAGCTGCTCTGGCAGCTGCGCGAGGTCATGGGCGCGACGCGGGGCCGGACGAAAGGTCGAGCCCGTGCCATCGGGCGAGCCGCCGGCCGGCCGATGGACCTGCGCCTGCCGCCCACGCCGGCGCCGGAGCTGCCACCGCTGACCGAACGCGAACGGCTGGGCGACTCGTATGCCGTGCTGTCGCTCGACGCCCACCGTCAGGTCGTCTCGCTCTTCCGGCCGGCTCTCGATCGGCTCGGCGCGGTGACGAACGCCTCGCTGCCCGATCGTGCACCCGGACCGGTGCGACTCGGCGGCCTGGTCGTCACCCGCCAGCACCCGATGACGGCGCGCGGCACGGTCTTCCTGGCTCTGGAAGACGAGACGGGCATCGTCAACGTCACCCTCTGGCCGGATGCCTGGGCGCGGCTCCGGGGAGTCGTTCGACGCCATGCGCTGCTGTACGTAGACGGCGTGCTCCAGCGAGAAGCCGGCGTCGTGAACGTGATCGCGCGTGACATCAAGCCACTCCCCGCCTTGGCGGAAACGGCCGGCGGCCCGGCTCGGCCGGAGGGCTCTGCGCGGAGATTCGGGGCGCCGCCGCGGCGGAGGCGCAATCGCTCGGGCCAGACAGTCACGGCGAGGAGAGGGTTCTCATCCTCGCGGCCAGCGTCAGATCCAGTCTAGCCTCATAGAGTGGCGGTCAGGATTCATGCTGGACTGGCAAGTCCGCTACTGATCGCCTTAGGAGACCCATGCGACTCAGCCGTGTGAAAGAGATCACATTCATCCTCTCCCTCATCGTGGCGGTCATCGCTTTTCTCATCGCCGCCAACGTCATCACCAACCCTTTGCAGAACGTAGCTGTGGTCTGGATCGCACTCGCGGCGTACGTGATCCTCGCCCTGGGGAATCTGGTCAGGGGACTCTAGCCTCGACTAGGGCGTCTGCGATCCAGTTCGGCACCACGATCCCGCATATGGGAATCGCCGGTTCAAGTCCTATCGCCCCGATCAGTCCCATACGCTGAAGGCCGGCTGTCCCTGGCGAAGACACGCTCCGCCGTGCGCCAACCCTCTCGCCCAATCGTCCCGATACTAGGCCTGGCGAGCTGCATGGTGTGACCCGCATCGCCATCGGCGGGACTAGGGCGGAGCGCTGCTCGACGGGACGAGCCTTCCCGGGCGCCGCGCGCCGCTCTTCGCCGTGGGCGATACTCGTGCCTCAAGCTCCGCTGATGAGGCGAGAATGGCGACCAACGGCGGCCTGGCTCTTGCGACTCACGGCCTGATGAAGCGGTACGGCCGACAAGTCGCCCTGGCAGGCCTGGACATATCGGTGCCACGCGGCACGGTCTACGGATTCCTCGGTCCCAACGGGGCCGGCAAGACAACTACGATGCGCCTCTTGACCGGCCTCCTCCGACCTGATGCCGGATCGATCGAGCTCCTCGGCGAGCCCTACGTCCGGTCCGATCGCCGCCGTTTGTTCCGGATCGGGTCGCTGTCTGAGACACCCAGCTTCTATCCGCACCTGTCGGCCCGCGACAACCTGCTCGTCACGGCCGCCACCGGCAAGACCGTGCCGTCGAGCCGGGTCGACGAACTACTCGACCTGGTCGGACTGCGCGAACGTGCGCAGGACAGAGTCTCGGGCTACTCGATGGGCATGAAGCAGCGCCTCGGCATCGCGGTCGCCCTGCTCAACGACCCCGAGCTGCTCCTCCTCGACGAGCCGGCCAACGGTCTCGATCCCGCCGGTATCGTGGCCCTGCGCGACACCCTCCGGACGCTCGCTTCCAACGGCAAGACCGTCTTCATCTCCAGCCACATCCTGCCGGAGGTGGAGCAGCTGGCCGACATCGTCGGCATCATCGCCCTAGGCCGCATCGTCTCCGAGGGTCCCCTGAACGAGCTGCTCGCAGGTCAGGCTGTCGTCCGGGTTCGGGTTCGACCTGACGAGGTGGACCGGGCGATGACGATCCTGACCGCCCTGGCCGGGCCCGATCGGGTGACGATCGACGACCCCGATGCCGCCTGGCTGAAGGCCTCGATGGCAACCGACCGGGCTGCCGAGGCGAACCGGGCCCTCGGGGCCGCAGGCATCTACGCATCCGGCCTGGCATCCGGCAGCGACCTGGAGTCACTCTTCCTCGAGCTGACCGCGACCCAGCCACCGGAGCCGCAAACGCCGACGGGCGCAATTCCGGGCTGGCGAGGAGGTGCGGCATGACTCTCGTCCTCGCCGGAGTGCGCAAGCTCCGGACTCGATCGGCAAGCCTCGTCGCCCTGCTCATCGCCGTCGCGCTGGTGGCCATTGAGTTCGTGGTGGTGGGCGCCACCTACAGAAGCTCGACAATGCCCGCCGACCAGACGGCGACCTACGACTGGATGCTTACTTTCCCGAGCGCCTACGACGCCGTCATCTCCTTCGTCTTCGTCTTCGGCGGACTCGTCGGCATGATCTACGTTGCCGCTGTCTCGGGCACCGAGTGGAGCTGGGGGACGCTCAGCGTGGCGGTCGCCCGGGGCGAGAGCCGTTCCCGGTACGTCCTGGCGACCTTCGCTTCCGTCGCGATCATCCTCCTGGTCGGAGTCCTCGCGGTCTTCGCCGCCGGCGTGCTCGCCGCAGCCGCGGGTGCCGCTCTCGCCAGCCTGCCCCTCAATGGCCTGACCGACGGGTCGGCCCTCACCCAGACGGCTCTGAAGCTTGCCAGGTGCTGGGTGGCCGTCGTTGGGCTCAGTTCTGTCGGCTATGCCGCGGTCATGGTGGCCAGGAGCCAGATGGCAGGGATCGGGGCCATCATCGGCTTCTACATCGGCTCGGCCGTCGCGCCGCTCTTTCTGCCCGATGCGATCAAGGAGATATTCAAGTATCTCCCGTTCAGCTCCTCCGGCGACCTCATCGGCATCCAGGGACCCCAGAGTGGCGGCGCGACAATGAGCCCCGTCCTCGATCCGAACTTCGCGCTAGTGGTGACGCTGGCCTGGCTTGCCGGCTCCCTGGCGATCGCGGCCCTGGCGACGGAGAGGGCCGAGATCACCAGCTGAGAGGAGCCAACACACACCGGCACCGAGGTCATCCGACTCGCCCTGGCCGAACGAGCCCGGCGCGCTGGGGAGGGCCGCGCGCAAGCTCGCCACCGCCGGTGTCAACCTCGAGCTGATCCTCACGACGGGGATCTCCCACGGCAAGGCCACCCTGGTCCTGGCCGTGAGCGACGCCCGGAGGGCGCGCACGCTGCTCGGGGATCTCGTGCTCGACAACTAGCGGACCCTAGCTCTTCGCCGCCCGGGGCGTCTCATGCACGAGCGCTCTCGATCAGTGCTTGGGCGTAGCGACCAGCCTGCCGCCCGAAGGTCGAGGTGCAACCAGTAATTGTCCTACTCGCCATGACGTGCGGTCAACCGGGCAGCTGCCCGCTTTGACGGCGCACCCCCCAAAGGTGAATCCTGTCCGCAACTTCGGTGAGCGGCCCGAAACTTTCGATGTGGGCCGCTCCGGCAAGCCGTCACGGGAGTCCTGGGATGACACGTAGAGCTTCCATTTGGTCGAACCTCCTTGCGATCGCCGCCGTGCTCGGTTCGGTCGCATCCGTCACCTTGATCGCGCCGCCCGTCGTACGGGGCGCGGATTCTGTCGTATCGAGCGTCAACTTCAACGACTCGACCACCGGCACCTGGACCCAGAGCGGCAGCCCGACTCTGAGCTACGTCGACGACGGCAAGGGCGGCATGGCGCTCAGCATCCTGCGCGCCCACGACTACGAGGGCATCCAGTCGCCAACGGGGCTACTGGCCCAGGGCACCACGTACACGTTCTCGATGCGGGCCAAGCTGCCTGACGGCGCGGCCGGCACGACCGACGTCCGGTTCGTGGTGAAGCCCAACTACAACTGGGTCGGCAACACCACGATCGATGCTTCCGGCTGGAAGACGGTCACCGGCACCTACAGCCTCCCCGACGGCGTCGACCCGACGGCTGCTCAGATCTACATCGGCAGCACTGACGCCGCCGACAGCAGCGCCTACACGATCCTGATCGACGACATACTGATCACCGCGCCGCTTGCGCCCCCGCCCGCGGCCACGGTCATCAGCACCGACTTCGAGAACGGCATGGATGGCTGGGTTGCCCGCAACTCCCAGGGCACGCCCACTGTCGATCTCACAACGACCGAGGCTCACAGCCCCACGCACGCGGCGCTGGTTTCCAACCGCACCGGCCAGGGCGACGGCATCGGCCACGACGTGACCGGTCTTATGAAGGCCGGCACGACCTACACGGTCACCGCATGGGTCACGTTCGTCTCCGGCTCGCCCACGGACACGATGTGGCTCAGCATGAAGCGCACGAACGGCACCACCGACTCGTACGACACGGTGGCCAAGATCACCGGCGTGTCGGGCGACACATGGACGCAGGTCAACGTCAACTACCTCATGGGGACGGCCGACTCTGCGTTCATCTACTTCGAGACGACTTATCCGGACGGCACGGCCGCGTCCTTCCTGGTCGACGACATCGTCATCCAGACGCAGGCCGGCCCCGTCATCGAACCCGATCTGACCCCCCTGAAGAGCACGGTCACCTTCCCGGTCGGCGTCGCGATCGACAACCGCGAGACCCTCGGCGCCTACGCGCAGCTGGTGGACAAGCACTTCAACCAGATCACCCCCGAGAACTCGATGAAGCCCGAGGGGTGGTACGACGCGAGCAAGAACTTCCGGATCAACCCGGACGCCAAGACCCTGATGGACTTCGCCCAGGCGAACGGGATGCGGGTCTGGGGGCACACCCTGGTGTGGCACAACCAGACTCCGGACTGGTTCTTCCAGCATGACGACGGCACCGCCCTGACTTCCAGCGATGCCGACAAGACGATCCTGCGGAACCGCCTGCACGACCACATATTCAACGTCGCCAAGACGTTGAGCGACATGTACGGGCCGTTCGGCAGCAGCACCAACCCGCTCGTCGGGTTCGATGTCGTCAACGAAGTCGTGTCCGACGGCACGACCGAGTCCGACGGCCTGCGCCGTAGCTCCTGGTACAACATCCTCGGCCCCGAATACATCGACAACGCCTTCACCTACGCAAACCAGGCCTTCAACCAGACCTACGCGGCCTCAGGCGTCACCCACCCGATCAGCCTGGCAATCAACGACTACAACACCGAGCAGTCCGGCAAGCGGCAGCGCCTCCACGACGTCGTCGCGGGCCTGCTCAGCCGTGGCCTCCCGGTCGACATCGTCGGCAACCAGTTCCACCTCAGCCTCGCCACCCCGATCCAGTCGATCGACGACGCCCTCACCGGCTTCGAGGATCTTCCGGTCAAGCAGGACGTGAGCGAGCTGGACGTCCCGACGGGAACCCCGGTCGACAACGCCAAGCTCATCGACCAGGGCTACTTCTACCGCGACCTGTTCCAGATCTTCCGGAACCACTCGTCGCACCTGTTCTCCGTAACGGTTTGGGGCCTGTACGACGGCCGCAGCTGGCGCAGCTCGTCCGGTGCCCCGCTCCTCTTCAACGACAGCCTGAAGGCCAAGCCGGCCTTCTACGGCGCGATCAACGGCAAGCTCGATCCGCGCATCCGCACCGGTAACGTCTTCGAGGGCAGCGTGGCGCTCGACAACGCCGCGACCTCGTCCCTCGAGTGGCAGAAGCTTCCGCTCTTCACCTTCGGCGGCAACGGCAAGGTGGGCTTCCAGATGCGCTGGGAGACCGACCACCTGACCGCGTACGTCGCGGTGAAGGACACCACTGTCGACACCACGGACGCGGTCGCGTTCAACCTCGGCGGAACCACGTACACGTTCGGTCGCAATGGGACCGGCAGCGTGTCCGGAGTCGTCAAGGAAGTGGCCGACGGCTGGCAAGCCGTCGTCTCGCTGCCGCTCACCGGCGCCAAGGCGAGTGACCAGCTGGCGCTGGACGTCAGCGCCACCGACGGCGCAACGACGGTCAGCTGGAACGATCCGGGCGCGACCGGCACCCTCACCCTCGTCGAGCCGCTCTCGTTCGTAGACGTCGCTCCGACTCCGGTCGCCCCGACGATCGACGGCAGCGTCGACGCGGTCTGGTCGCTCGCGAACACCGTGTCGACTGACAAGCAGGTCTCCGGCAGCGGCGGCGCGACCGCATCGGTCAAGGCGCTGTGGCAGGGCAACACGCTCTACGTGCTCGCGCACGTGGTCGACCCGACCCTGGACGCAACGTCTTCCAATCCGTGGGAGCAGGACTCGGTCGAGATCTACGTCGACAACGTCAACGCCAAGAACGGCTCGTACCGCGCCGACGACACTCAGATCCGCATCAACTACCTGAACGTCCAGTCGTTCGGCACCGGCGACGAGACCGCCCAGAAGGCTCGCGTCGTCAGCGCCACGAGTGTCGTTTCCGACGGCTACATCGTGGAGGCGTCGATCAGCCTCCTGAACACCAACACCGTCGGCTCCATGGTGGGCCTGGACTTCCAGGTCAACGACGGAACCGCCGGCAAGCGAACCGGCATCAAGAACTGGGCGGATCCCACCGGCAACGGGTACCAGAGCACTTCGCGCTGGGGCGTCGGCCGGCTGGCTCCGGACGTCACCGTGCCGGTGCTCACCGCTCCAACCCCGCTCTATCTCACCGCAACGGCGAAGGACGGCTATCACGGGCTCACGGCGGCTATCGCCGGGGTCACGGCGACGGACGCCTTCGATCCGCCCTCGGCGCTGACGATCACCAGCAACGCGCCGGCGGTCCTGCCGATCGGGACCACCGTTGTGACCTGGACGGTGACCGACCTGGCCGGCAACTCGTCGAGCGCACAGCAGACCGTGATCGTCGCGCGACGGGTTCCGACGCTCGTTCTCTACTTCGGCAGCTTCCGGGAGCAGGTCACCCAGTCGAGCTCAGCCACCTTCGGCGCGATCCTGTTGGCCACATCGCCCTCGTGCATGTCGGGGATGCCGCTGACCTTCTCGCTGGACCGCGATCCACTGACCGGGAACGCGGGCGCCACACAGCTCGGCACGGCCGATACCAACCGCTGGGGATTCGCCTACCTCACCGTTCCTTCGGATCAGTGGAAGGCCGGGACATACACCCTCAAGGTTGCCTTCGCCGGCAACAACATGGGGTGCTTGCCATCGTCCACGTCCGTGAGGATCACAGTCATGGCGGCCAGGTCCAACCACGGCAGGATTTCCTACAGTGGCGGGGGCCCCATCGCCGCGGGTTTGGAGTTCCCCGCGGCGATGGGGCCGCGGGAGCTCCGCGTCTGAGTTCTCGCCTCTGGGCAAACGAGATCGACGGCGGCCAGTAGCCGCCGTCGATCTCGTTTCAGGGCCGGAGCGGCGCGGTGCTCGAGCGCGTGACCAGCTCAGTCGCAAGTTCGACGCGCGTCTCGGCTGGCTGCTCACCGGCGGCGAGGCGGAGCACCATCTCCGCCGCAGCGATGGCCATCTGAACGAGCGGCTGTCGGATGGTGGTCAGGGGCGGGTTCGCCCACCTAGCTGTCGGCGTATCGTCGAAACCGATGACGCTCAGATCGTCGGGGATGTGTAGCCCTAGGTCCCGCGCCGCCAGATACACACCCAAAGCCTGGAGGTCGTTCAACGCGAATATAGCCGTGGGCCGAGTCGACGGGTCGCAGTCGAGCAGGACACGGCCTTCCCGGATCGCCTCGGGGACGTAGAAGTTGCCATAGCGGATCAGCGCGGGGTCGACGTCGATGCCCGCCGAGTCCATCGCAGTCCGGTACCCATCGAGTCGCGCCCGGCTGCACAACAGGGTCCGGGGCCCGGCGATCACCCCGATCCGACGGTGCCCCAGTGCGAGCAGGTGGCGTGTCGCCGTGAGGCCGCCACTCCAGTTCGCGGCACCGACTGACGGCGTGTTGTGCAGGGGCTCGCCGGTCGGGTCGATGACGACGAGCGGAATCCCACGCGTGCGCAGCTGGCCGCGCAGGCGATCGTCGAGATCCGACAAGACCGCGACCACCCCCCTCGGGCGCCGTGCGAGGACGGTCTCGATCCATCCGCGACCCTTTGTTGACGATTCCCCCAGATCCGACAGCACGAGCCCAAGATCGTGCTGTGCCGCCACCCGCTGGGCGCCCTTGATGAGCTCCCCCGCCCACTCGCTCTCGAACTCATGGAAGGCGAACTCCAGCAACGGCGCACTCCGTGCCGCACGCCGTGCCGGCCGATAGCCCTGCTCGCGGATGACAGCTTCGACGTGTCGGCGGGTCTGGGCCGAAACATCCTTGCGGCCGTTGACTACCTTCGACACGGTGGGCACCGACACGCCGGCCCGGCGGGCGATGTGGGCGATGGTCAGCCGCCTGGCGGGACTCGCGTCCCTGCCCTTGCCACTGGGGTTCGAGGCCATGCCCCGAGTTTACAGAATGCGACGGTCACGAGGGACGCGGATGCGGGGTTCGGCAGCCGCGGATCGACCCTGACCCCGTCAAGGTGGGACTGCATGGCTACACGGTGGGTCAGACGCGCGACAGGGCAGGTTGCCGGGTTCCGCCGTTCCCCGGCAGCACGGGCGTACCATGTGACTCCGACCCGCGGTCGCCGGGTCAACTCGTCGATCGGCGCCCCGGGCGGAGGAAGGGTGTCCCATGAAAGCGTTCGTGGTAGCAACCGAGGACCGGCCGGGCGAAATCGCGCGGATCAGTGAGGCGATAGGCACCGCCGGCGTCAATATCACCGCGCTCGCGGGGTTGACGGGCGAGGCGGCCGGCCTGATCGGCTTTCTGGTCAGCGACGAGGCAGGCGCCCGCGGCGCGCTGCGCTCGGCAGGGATCGAGGCGCAGGAACTCGAGGTCATCCGGGTCGCCCTGGCCGACGAGCCCGGCGCGCTGGCCAAGGCCGCCCGCAAGCTCGCCACCGCCGGCATCAATGTCGAGCTGATCCTCTCGACGGGGGTCTCCCACGGCAAGGGTGGCCTGGTCCTGGCCGTGAGCGACGCCCGGAGGGCGCGCACGCTGCTCGGGGATCTCGTGCTCGAGGACTAGCGAGGTCCTCCCACAACGTGAAACGACGCCGCGCCGGCATCCACGTGCGTCAGCCGCCGACTTGAACGCCGATTAGCGAGCCGACCGCGTACGTGACGGCGGCCGCTGAGCCACCGAGCAGAACCTGGCGCACACTGGCGTAGAGCGGCGGGCGATGGGTCAGGCGGCTGATCCCGAATCCGAGGAGCGCGAGCGCGCCGAGACTCACGCCCAGGCTCGTCGCGAACGCCGTGGCACCGCCGAACAGCAGGTACGGGATGAGCGGCACGAGCGCACCGATGACGAATGCCACGAAGGAGCTGGCAGCCGCGGCCGCCGGCGATCCGATGGAGCGGGCATCGAGGCCGACCTCCTCGAAGATGAGCAGCTTGGCCGCGTGCTCCGGGTCGGCGAAGACCCGCTTCACGAACCGCGACGCCTCGTCCGCGGTGAAGCCGCGGCTTTGGTACGCCCGACTGAGGATCGCACACTCGTTGTCGGGAGTGTCGCGGATCTGCGTCCGTTCGAACGCCAGCTGGTGATCCAGGAGCTCGCGCTGGGATCGCACGGAGATGTACTCACCGACGGCCATCGAGAAGGCACCGGCAAGCAGGCCGGCCACTCCAGCCAGGACGATGATGCCGGGCGCTGGGTTCGCCCCGGCCACGCCCATGACCAGGGCGAGGTTGCTGACGAGCCCGTCGTTCGCGCCGAACACGGCCGGGCGTAGCACCGCGTTCGCCTTGGTCTCGTGCGGTGACGCCTGCTCCTCGGGGAGCGGTGGCAGGGAAGGGGTCCGATCCCAGAATCGAAGCGCTCTCACCCAGGGTTCTCCAGTAGTGGCGGTCGTGCGGTGAGTGTATCGGAGGCGGGGCGGCCGGCGGCATCCTCCCGCCCCGACCATCCCCGCGCGGCGGAGATGGTGAGCTGGCACCCGCGCCCGGCGATGCCAGATGGCCGGTCTGGGAGTGCGTATCATGCCGGGGCGGGCCAGATTCCGGAGCACGCCGGACGGTCAGACCCGGCGAGTGTGCCGATACGTCGCCGA
>JBEKPL010000080.1:0-11195 GCA_049520815.1 Candidatus Limnocylindrales bacterium | reverse complement strand
ACTGGTACGGCGGCCAGATGCCGCTGGTCATCGTCTTCGTCCTGGGCATGAGCTTCCTGCTATTGCTCGTGGCGTTCCACTCGATCGTCATCCCGCTGAAGGCGATCATCCTCAACCTGCTCTCGGCCGGCGCTGCCTTCGGCGTCCTCGTCCTGCTTTTCCAGGAGGGCTGGTTCAAGGACTTCACGGGCATCCGACCCAACGTCATCGAGGCCTGGGCGCCGGCCATGATCTTCACGATCCTCTTCGGGCTCTCCATGGATTACGAGGTCTTCATCCTGACCCGGGTCAAGGAAGCCCGCGACCGCGGCCTCGCGTCCACGGACGCGGTCGTCAAGGGGATCACGATCACCGCCGGCACCGTCACCAGCGCCGCCGCGATCATGGTCTGCGTCTTCGGCGCCTTCTTCACCATCCAGCTGGCGATCATCCAGGAGCTGGGCGTTGGCCTGGCGGTCGCGATCCTGGTGGACGCGACGCTGGTACGGAGCCTGCTGCTGCCTTCGCTGATGAAGCTGCTGGGCGAGTGGAACTGGTGGATGCCGCGCTTCCTGCGATGGATCCCTCGAATCACGATCGAAGGCGAGCCGGAAGAGAGACTGGGCAGCGGTATCGGCAGTGACCTCGGGGCTGCCGGGGCCTAGCGATCTCAGATACCCGGCCGGCGCCACACGCCCAACCCACGCACCACATAGCGGTCCCCAAGCGGCGGCGCTGCCCTCCTCGGCGCCGCCGCATCTCTGTGCCACGCGATGCGAGTCGCAGGTCGAGGCCGTGGGTCCAGGGAAGCTATCCTGCGGCCCTCTGAGGATCGCAACTATCATTCGCCACTGACGGGGCGGGCAGCCAAGCCGACCAGCCGATCCAGGAGCCGGAACTCGTGGGTGGCCGCGGAGGCCAGGGCGACTCGCACCGTCGCGGTCCATGGGGCGCCCGGCTTCCCCCTCGGCTGAGCGCCCCACCTTGCCCCGGCACCTTCGGAGACGCGCGTGACCCAACCCGCCGCGACCCATGTCTGGCTCAACGGTCAGCTCCTGCCTTCCGGCGGGGCGCACGTCTCAGCCTACGACCGTGGCTTCCAGCTGGGCGACGGCGTCTTCGAGGCCCTGCGGGCCCGACGCGGCGTGCCGATCGAGCTGGATGTCCACCTCACCCGGCTGCACCGCGGCCTCTCGTCGATGGGCATGGAGATCCACTACGGCGACGAGGCGATCGCAGCCGGGATCTCCGAGCTGCTGGCGGCCGAGGGCTGGGACGGAGTGGAGCCGCCCGGCGACGCCGCGATTCGTCTCACGATCAGCCGCGGTTTCGATCCAACTCGAGGCGTGGTGCCCCATTCGGGCGGGACGGCGTCGGTCGCAATCCAGGCCTGGCCGTTCAATCCGCCCGGCGCCGCAACGCTGGCGGACGGCCTGCGGCTCGTTACGAGCGTGATCCGCCGGGATCCTAGTTCCCCGATCTCGGGCATCAAGACGACGTCGCGCGCGGAACTGGTCTACGCGCGCCTCGAGGCCCAGCGGGCCGGCGCGGACGACGCCATCTTCCTGACCACGGACGGCCGCATCACCGAGGCGACGTCGTCCAACGTGTTGCTGATCCGCGGCGACGTCTGCGCCACTCCCCGCCTGGGGACGGGGCTGCTGGCCGGGACCGCGCGAGCCTGGCTGGTGGAGCACGGCGGCGCCGTCGGCCTGCGCACGGCGGAACAGGACCTCCGCCTGGAGGACGCCCTGGAGGCCGACGAGGCGGCCATCTGCTCGAGCATCGCAGGGGTGGTTCCGGTCGTGTCGCTAGACGGTCGACCTATCGGAACGGGCAAACCCGGACCGCTGACGATGGCCCTGCGGGCGGCCCGGGAAAGTTGGATCGACAGCGCTTCTCTTGCTGGGGCGTTGCCCTCCCGAACACGCCCGCGGTTCTGATCGGCGAACGCCTGGCTTACGCGGGCGAGCACAGGGTCGGCCCCCGACGGGGACATTCTGACGTTGACACTGTCGGCGTCTGTACCTAGAGTCTCTAGGTACAGGAGAACGCCTTGGCTGAGAGCCGCAGGGACCCATTGGATCGCCAGACGTCGCCAGTGGAACTTCGACGGCTCGTTCTGAGCGTCCTCGTTCGCAAGGAGGCCTGCGGCGTCGAGATCGCAGCCGCGCTGTCTCCCCGGTCGCCCGCTGTTGAGAGGTCGGAGTGGCCGGAAGGGTCCGTCTACCCTGCGCTCAGATGGCTCGAGCGCCACGGATTGGCTCTGGCGCAATGGGTGGACGTTGGCGAGGGCGCTCCGCGTCGGCGCTACTACAGCCTCACGCCAAAGGGCAAGCGCGTGGCGGCCCGCGAGGCGCTGAGCGAGCCCAGCCCCAACCTGCTCCTTTCTGGATCGGCGGCGCGGTCATGAATGAGCCGCCGGGCATCGAGGCGCGACTGGCCGCCCACGTCGAGTCGATCTTGAACGGCGCGTCGTTTCGAAAGGGGGACCGCCAGGATCTGAGCGAGGAGCTGTACGGGCATCTCTGGCAGCGCTGGCAGGATGCGCTCGCCTCGGGTTTGGACGAGGAGGCCGCAGCGGATGAGGCGATCCGCTCCTTTGGCGAGCCGTCCCGACTCGGTCGGGATGTGACGTTCGCTTACCACTCCCGGCTCTACGCCAGCACGATCGGTGTCCTGGTGCCGACGGTGGCGGACGCGAAGGGGAAGCCGCGCGCCTACTGGGTGATCTGCTTCCTGCTCTTCACGACGTTCTGGGCAATGGCCTACGGGCAGGCAGAGGCGCTGATGAGCTGGACGCCGCTCCGGGCCGCGATCGGGTTCAGCGGGACCCTGACCGCATTCATCGCCGCGTCCCTGGTCTTCCAGGCCTACCGCGCGCGACAGCGGTGGACGCTGAGGTTTGTCGGACTCGAGCTTGCGCTTCTGTTCTGGTGGCTCGGCGTCCTGTGGTGGGCGAACCAGCCGGGGCTGCCTGCAAGCCTCGTTGGCGCCACCGCGGGGCTCGGGATCGCATGCGTGGCCTTCTCGTGGCCCCCTCGCCCGCTGCCTCTATCGAGCTGGCGGGATCTCCGCCTGCGGTCACTGTCGGCCTGGATGTACGAACGGCCGGTTCCGCGGCGGCTGCTCGTCGGCCTTGGGGCCATGATGATCGTCGGGTCGGCCATGCCCGCCGTCGCCCTCAGTCTCCACGACCCAACCCAGATCGGGCCCGCGGACATGCAGGTGGAACTCTCCGTGGCATGTACTCGAGGCGACTCAGGCGATGTGCGAGCGGTCGAGGTAACCGCGTCGTTCGTGTTCCGGCGTACCGATGTGTGGCCGAACGGCCTGGTCAACGCCCTGCAGGGCAGCGGCCCAACGGACGAGATCGCGCTCGCCGTCGAGGGCGGCCGGCCGGCCGGCGGCCCCATGATCACGCCGATGCTCACGCAAGCCGCGGCCGCACGCGACACGACCGACGGCTCGACACTGGCGCTCGGTTCGGGCGGCCAGGACGGCCGCTCCCTCCTGACCATCCCAGGTAGCGCCAACCTCCAGGCCGGACATCGCTACGAAGTGACCTGGAACTACTCGGTTGCTCCGGGCCTTCGCGACCGTGACCTGACTCCCGTGACATTCGGCTACGACCACCTGGAGCGGTTCTACCTCCAGGCGACCGCCGGCTGCGGCCAGACGGCCGTGGGCCACACCGTTTCGCAGCTCTACGTGATCGGGCCATGAGCGACGGGCACGAGACCGGCCCGCAGCTCTCACGCGGTGAGTTCGGGCTCCTCATCCTGGCCTTGATAGGGCGGCGCGAGATGTACGGCTACGAGATCGTAGCGGAGTTGCGGCGGGCGAGCGAGGGGGACATCGACCTACCGGAGGGGACGGTCTACCCGGCTCTGCGGCGGCTCGAGCGAGACGGGCTGATCGGGGGGCACTGGGTGGACGTGGGGGCGGCCGCGCCGCGACGGCGCTACTACAGGCTGACGTCGGAGGGGGAGCGAGCGCTGGCCGACGGCCGAACAGACTGGCTCCGCTTCAAGACCGCGGCGGATGCCGTGCTGGGTGGATAGAGACCACGCTCACCACTCGGCGATGACGAGAACGCCGGCGTCGAGCGCCCGAACACACCGAATCGCAGGAGGGCGGACCTCGGTGCGGGCCGGACTTGCCTCAGGCTGCGGCTCGTGGCGCTTGTGGCTATCCTTTGCCGCGTGACAGAGAGCCGCGCCTCCAGACGAAAGCCGGCCGCCAGGGCCGCCGAGAAGCCAGCTCCAGCCAAGGCCCTCGCGCCTGCCAGGGCCGCCACATCCGCCAAGCAGGTCAAGCTCGCCCGGAGCGCCGGGACCAAGACCGGCCTCGCGGTCTCGAAGCCGACCGCCGCCGCGACGCACCGTCATCCGAACCTCGGTCTGGCGCCGGTGAACATGCGAGCCGGCTTTCCGGAGGCGGCCGCGAAGCTTCGTGGCGAGACGGCCCTGATCGCCGGGCGCGCCCTCGAGGCCGCGGTCGAGAAGGACCCGACCATCAAGACCCGCTACGACGAAGTCGGCCTGCGCCACCTGCTGCGCGACGCGGAGCTCCTCGTCGAACGGCTGGCGATGTGCCTCGGCAGCGACAACCCCCGCTGGCTCGTCGAGTACGCGGAGTGGATCGCGCCGATCTACCGCCGCCGCGGGGTGTCGCTCCTCGACATCTGCGCTCTCGGCGACGGCATCCGCCAGGCCACCGCCCAGGACCTCGGCCGTGACGAGCGCGCCGCTGCGGCGCGGTCGCTGGACGCTGCCACCGCCATCTGGAAGCGCAACAGCCGCCTGGCCGGCGACCGCCACAAGCGCAACGCGCTTTGGAAGTGGATGTACCGCGGCGTCTGACCGCACAGGGCGAGATCCCGCCACGAATTCCGAACCGGAGGCTGCCATGACGATCAAGTGGGTGAAGGTCGATCCGCTCGTCATGCGCGGCGAGCCGTTCCTCTACAACACGCGCCTGACCGTGCGCCAGGTCCTCGAGATGCGCCGCGACGGGTACGACGTGGCCCGACTGCTGAGGGAGCATCCGGAGTTGCGGGTCGTCGGGATCGCCCAGGCCTACCGCTACGCCGCCGGGCATCGCGACCGCTACGGCGAGTTCTTCGACCGCAACGGCTCGCTCCTGGGTCCCGGCTTCACCGCCGATGAAGCGGCCGCTCTGCCGGAGGAGCTGCACATCCCCGGCGTCGTGGTCGCCCGTCCCAAGGCCTCCGCCCGCGCCGGGAGCTGACCCGGGCCCGCACTGGCTCGCCCGGCTGCCGCGGCCCGAGGACCCAGCTCCGCAGCGACGACATTCGTGTCCGCTCCCGCCCGCGCGCCGCCTCCGGCCTCCGATTCGACTATTCCGACGAAACTGGTAGGATATCCGTCGCCATGAGCGATACCACACCGGCCGTCGAAGCCGCACCCAATACCGCCCCCGAACCCGCAGACGAGGCGGTTGGACAGGCCGAGGCAACCGCGCCGGCGTTCGATCCCGGACGCCGGGCTACGGAGCTGGCCATCCTGGACGCCCTGCGCGCCGTCGTCGATCCCGAGCTTGGGATGGATGTCGTCGAGCTGGCGCTCATCAGGCAGATCATCATTGGCGGCGAGTCGTCCGAGATCAAGATGGTCCTGACGACGCCGTTCTGTCCGTATGCCGGGTCGATGGTCCAGCAGATCAGAGACCAGGCCGAGTCGGTCCTCGAGCATCCGGTCAAGGTCACGCTGCTGGCCGAGCGCTGGGACCCCCGCGACGCCGGCTTGATGTGGTGACGCACTAGATCGAGGGGAAGCCATGGGCGAGAAGCGCGAGCGGAAGTCGGCAGTGGCTACGGGTCGCGGCGATGACGGCACCACCGGCCTCCTCTTCGGCGGCGAGCGCGTGTTCAAGGACGACCCGAGGACCGAGGCCTACGGTGCCATCGACGAGGCCGTGGCGGCCCTGGGTCTCGCCCGTGCCGAGCTCGGCCTGAAGGCCCAATACGGCACGTTGCCCCGCATCTTGGATCGCCTGCCCGAGTTGATCCTGCGATTCCAGCGCGAGCTCTTCGTGGCGGCAGCGCAGCTGGCCACGGCTCCCGGAGCCGCCGATCGCCAGAAGGCGGGCGAGAGTCGCGTCAGCGCCGAGATGGTGGCGAGCCTGGACGAGCTGCTGGCGGAGACCGAGGCGGCGATCGAGCTGCCTCGTGAGTTCGTGGTCCCGGGGGAGACGCGCCTTTCCGCGGCGCTGGAGCTGGCGAGGACGATCGTTCGAAGGGCCGAGCGGCGGGCCGTCGCGATCCGACGGTCCGATCCGTTGCCCGACGACCAGCTCGTGCCGTACCTGAACCGCCTCGCGGACCTGCTGTGGGTCTTCGCCCGAGCCGCCGAGCAGGGCGAGTCCCGGGCCTCCACTCCCTCCAGCACTCGCGTCCGAAGCTGACGGGGAGTTCCGCCGGGCGGGCGATGGATCCGAGTCGCCTCCGCGCGGCCCCCGCCACGTCGATCAGGCGTACGATCTGGGGACGCGGCAGCCGGACCTCCCGGTTGTGGGCGGAGGGCATCCGCGACCCACCCGATATGCCTGCGTGGAGGAACTTGTGAACGACAACTATCGATACGGACCCGTCAGCCAGACCGGGCAGCCGGGTGCCCTGACAGGAGCGCGCCTGTCGTCGACTCTCCTGACGCAGTCCTTCTTCTGGATGTTCATGGGGCTGCTTCTCACGGCCTTCGTGGCGTTCCTGGTCGAGAACAACCTCGGATTGGCCAGGTCCGCGCTCAACCTCTGGATCGTCCTCGTGATCGCCGAGATGGCCCTCGCGGTGGGCATTCAGGCTGGCATTCGCCGGCTGAGCGCAAGTACGGCCCTGGGGCTCTTCTTCGTCTACGCTGCCCTCAACGGCCTGACTTTCGGCGTGATCGTTCTCGCCTATACGACCACCTACGGCACGGCCGCTACGGTCGTCGAGGCGTTCCTGAGCGCGGCCGCGATGTTCGGAGGGGCGGCCCTCTTTGGACTGGTCACTCGCCGCAACATGGCCGACATGTTCGGCATCCTGGCGATGGCCACCTGGGGGCTGCTGGTAGCGATCCTCCTGAACCTGCTCTTCAACAACAGCATGCTGGACCTGTTGATCTCGGTCGTCGGGGTGGTCATATACGCCGCCCTGACCGCGTCGACGACCCAGAAGATCACGCGCGGCGATTTCGCGTATCTGACGGGCTCAGTCGAGAAGGCGGCCGTGTGGGGCGCCCTTCTTCTCTACCTCGAGTTCGTGAGCATCTTCCTGTTCATGCTGCGGCTGTTCGGCGGCGGCCGGCGATAGCACGCCGGCGGCGCGCGGCGCCATTGCCCGCCGTGGGTGCATCATTCGCGTCGTGATTCCCGGCAACCACCCATTCCGCCGAGGGGCCGCCGGGCCGCCGGTCGCCGCCTTCGGCCTGGCTGTGGCAATCTGCCTTGCCGCATGCGGAACCACGGCACCCACGCCGTCGCCGCAGGCAACTCCCACGGCCGCGATCTCCGGCTCGCCGAGCGCCACTCCGTCCCAGGCCGCCATCCCGAGCTTCACGATCGTCCCGGTCCCAACGTCGCGGCTCGCGACGCCCGAGCCGGCCGCGGCGATTCTGGACGCCGCCTCGGACGCCGCGCTGCGTAAGGCTCTCGACTCCATCCGAGCGGGCGGCAAGTATCCCGGCGTTTCGGCCGCGATCGTCTATCCCGACGGATCGATGTGGACGGGCCAATCGGGCAAGGCGATCCTCTCGCCGCAGACACCGCTGACGGCGGACACGCTCTTCTCGGTGGGGAGCATCAGCAAGACGTTCGTGGCGGCCCTGGTGGGCCGGCTAGCCCAGCGCGGCACCATCGGCCTGGACGATCCACTGTCCAAGTACGTGCCCGACTTCCCGAACGCGCAGAACATCAGCCTGCGCCAGATGCTCAACCACACCAGCGGCATCCGGGACCCCTTCGTCGATCCCGACATGGTCAAGGCCATCGTGACCCATCCCGGCCAGCCCTGGACGACCGCCCAGGTCCTCTCCTGGATCGGCAGGCCCTACTTCGCACCCGGCACCGGCTATCACTACTCGAACCCCAACTTCATCCTGCTCGGCGAGGTGATCGAGAAAGCCACGGGCCAGTCGGTCTCATCGCTCGTACGCTCGGAGTTCCTGACGCCGCTCGGCCTCAGCCACACGTTCCTCCAGACCGAGGAGACGGTTCAGGGCGCGAAGGCTCACGGTTACATGGGGCCCGCCGCCAAGCCGACGGACAACTCGGCCGGGACGATGATCCCCTTCACGGCCGAGGCGACGGCCTTCGGGGCGTCCGGCGCCTACGTGTCCACGCCCTCGGATCTGGCTCGCTGGGCCAGCGCGCTCTACGGCGGGGACGTGCTGGACCAGGCGACCCTCGCGTCGATGGTCGACGTCTCGCAGACGCTGCCCTACAAGCCGCTGCGGGCGTATGGGCTCGGCTTCGAGGAGATCACGGTCGCCGGCCAGGTGGCCTGGGGCCACCTTGGATACCTCGACGGATTCCGGTCGGCCATGGAGTACCTGCCCGCATCGCACGTCACGATCGTCGTCCTCACGAACGCGGATTGGGCGGACCCGGTCGGCGCCGCGGCCACGCTGGCGAAGATCGTGTTGAGCCCGGTGCCGGCTCCCTCGTAGGGCCCGGCCTTGGGGCAAACGCCGCCCCTGCGCCCGGAATCGAAGAGCCCGGCGAGATCGCCGGGCTCTTGTTACTTCAGCCGTGGCCTCGCGGCCGGGATCTACGCGCGACGGGCGGTGAAGCAGTCGCTGCAGTAGACCGGCTTGGTGCCGCTCGGGCGGAACGGGACCTGGGCCTCACGGCCGCAGCTCGAGCACGTTGCCGAGAACATCTCGCGCGGGCCGGAGGAGTAGCCGCGGCCGCCACCGGTGTGGGATCCGCCGCCGAAATCGCCGCGCTGGGCCTTGCGGGCCGCTCGGCACGAGGGGCAGCGCCGCGGCTCGCTGAACTGGCGATCTGCGTAGAACTGCTGCTCACTGGCGCTGAAGACGAACTCCTGGTTGCAGTCCTGGCAAACCAGGGTCTTGTCCGATGCGTACAAAGAACGCTCCTTGCTCATGCGGCCTCAGCGACACGTCTGTCTCGCCGAGAACCATTGAGAGGAGCGATCGTGGCAGCCGCTGGATTCGGGGCCTATTGGCCCGTCCGGCGGAGCGTACGCGCATGGCCTAGGCTTTGTCTAGTGTCCTAGCCCAGTGTCCTAATACATAACTGCCGTGCCGCCGCCCGAGGCCTTGGCCCGGTACATGGCCTGGTCCGCCCGGCGAACGAGAAGTCGCCCGCTGCCGGTCGCCCTGCGCTGCCATCCGACGCCGACGCTCGCTCCCACCCGCAGCCGGAATACGTCCCTGTCCGTCACCGCCGAAAGCACTCGCTCGGCCGCGGTCCGGGCTTCGGTCTCGACAACGTTCGCCAGAACGATCGCGAATTCGTCGCCGCCCATCCGCGCGATGTCGTCCGTCTCCCGAACCACCCCACGCAACCGATCGGCCACGGCCACCAGCATCTCGTCGCCGACGTCATGACCGTGAAGGTCATTCACTTCCTTGAAGTGGTCGAGATCGATCCAGAGCACGGCCACGCCACGCCGGCTGACGCGGAAGGCGTAGTTCAGCCGCTGCTGGAACAGCGTCCGGTTGGCGAGCCCCGTCAGCGGGTCGTGCAGGGCCCGGTAGGCCAGCTCGCTCTGCATGCTCTCCTGTTCGCGCAGCAGGTTCTGCAGCTCGGCATTGGCCGCCCCGATCTCGATGTTGGCGGCCTCGAGCTCTGCGTTGGCCTGCTCGAGCTCGCGGGTTCGCCCCTGGACGCGCCCCTCCAGCTCCTCGGCGAGGGCCCGCAGCTCGTCTTCCGCGCGCTGGCGCTCCGCGATCTTCCAGACCACGTCCATCATCTGGGACAGCTGGTTGACGTCGGCGGGGGTGTAGTCCGTCCCCTTGTTGGCGACGCCAACGACGGCGACGATCCGCCCGCGGCTGGAGACCGGGATCGTCATGAAGCGAGTCAGTGGAGCGTGACCTTCCGGGTAACCTCGCTTCAGCGGGTTCGGGGCGGCGAAATCGTTGACTACGATCGGCCGGCGCTGCCGGACGGCTTCTCCCCAGATGCCGGTCTCGGACAGCCGATAGATGCGCTGCGGGTTGGGGATGCTGCACGACTCCATCACTTCCTTGGACCAGGCGTGCAGGGTGAACTGCTCGGTTTCCTCGCTGTAGTAGTAGATGTAGCCGAAGATGCTGTCGCTCAGGGCCACGACCTCTTCGAGGGTGGCGTCCATGAGCTCGGGCAGACTCCTGTTCTCCAGCTCCGAGAGACGAACCAGCGCCCGGAGCCGATTCTCCTCGACGCGTTGGAGCTCCTGGCCCTGCACGCGCGCCGTGATGTCGCGCATGATCGACTGGCGCTCCCCGTCGGGAAGCCAGGCGACGCTGACATCGATGGGCGTGCGCGTCCCGTCCTTGCGCAGGAGCTCGCGCTGGAACCGGAGGGTCGTCCCCGCCGGCATCTGCTGCACGCGCTGGCGGCCGATCTCGCGCTCCTCAGGTAGATAGGTGTCGAGGAGGTCCAGGCCCTTGATCTCGTCGGGACCGTAGCCGGTCATATCGCAGGCGCGGCCGTTGGCCAGGGTTACGCGACCGGTGGCGTCGACCATCAGAATGCCGTCGGCAGCCTGCTCGACCAGAGTCCGGAAATGCCGTTCGGATTCGGCGAGCGCGAGCAGGATCGGATCCAGGCGGAGCAGATCTGCGGCCGTGAGCTGAGCGGAGCCTTCGTCAGGCGCGAGCCGCGGCCTCGGGCCGCCCGCGCCGTCCGTCCGGCGGCGGACCGGCTCGGCAGCGACAGAAGCTCCGGCTGGCGGCTTTCGCCTTGCGCCTGTGCCCGAATCGCCCGGCCCAACCCGCGCAGCCACAACCGAGCCCCCCCGCGGGGCAGGCACACCGACACGTTTGGCCATAGTCGTTGCGCCCATCCTATTACGGATCGGTTGCCCAAGCGTCTGCAGTGGGTCGACGCGGCTCGAGTGCGATAACCGGGCGGGCCGCGCATTGGCGAAGATCGAGAGCCAGTGCGCCCGCACCTTCTGGTTTCGGGGATTCCTGGCTGCACTGAAGGATGCTCTGCATCGCCCGCGATCCCGGCATCAGACTGCGCGAGATCAGCGAGGCCGT
>JBEKPL010000079.1:0-11236 GCA_049520815.1 Candidatus Limnocylindrales bacterium | reverse complement strand
TCGATCGTGCGGGCCTGGCCCAGGGCATCGTCCCGGCCGAGCAGCGGTTGCCCTTCGCCCAGGATCGCGGCGCTGATGTTCTCCAGCTCCAGGCGGTAGGCGTCGTCCGACGTGACCGCGATGTCGCGATCGCCGAGCCGGATCCCGCCGTCCTCGCCCAGCCAGGGATCGCGGAGCAGCAGCGTGCCCGCCGTTCCGATCGCCTCGAGCTGACGATGATGAGACGTGAAGCCGGCGACGATTTCGGCCACCAGGCCCGAAGGGAACCGCAGCAGGCCGCTGATGGACAGGTCCACGCCCGTGGGCCCCACGACCTGCTCGCCGGACACTCGGGACGGCTCAGCCCCGGCGACGAGGCGCGACCCGCTGACGCAGTAGCAGCCAACGTCCATGAGCGCGCCCCCGTCCAGCCCGGCGTCCAGGCGGACGTCGTTCGTCTTCGTCATGACGAAGCTGAACGTGGCCCGGATTGACTGCAGCTCGCCCACCTCGGGCAGCAGCTCCATGAACCGCCGCACCTGCGGCGTGTGGCGCCACATGAACGCTTCCATCAGGATGAGCTTGCGGGACGCGGCGGCGTCGAACGCCTCCACTACCTGCTCCGGATGGCGCGAGTAGGGCTTCTCGCACAGGACGTGCTTGCCGGCCGCGAGCGCCTGCATCGTCAGGGGGTGGTGGAGCGAGTTCGGCGTGCCGATGTAGACGGCGTCCACTTCCGGGTCGCCCAACAGCGCCTCGTACGAGCCGTGGATTCGCGGGATCCCGAACCTGGCGGCGAATGCGGCGGCGCGGGCGCGATCCCGGCTTCCCACCGCGACAACCGCGACGTTTGCCGCGCTGCCGGCGTCGCGCAGGAGCCTGGCCGAAATGCCGCCCGGGCCCAGGATGCCCCAGCGGACCTTTCGCGACGATGGCATCGAGTCTCCTTCCTTCACGAAGGCGAGCCCAGGGACGGATCGAGCGGGGCGCGGTCGGTCGCCTCGGCGCGGTCGGCACCTTCGGTCCCGTCGGCTTCGGGCCCGGGGACCTCTCGCTCGTTGTGGGCCGTGTAGTCGGGCACCCTTCGCTCGTACGAGCCGGTCATCAGCGGCGAGCTGATCATGAAGTCGGCCGAGGCCCGGTCGCACGCGACCGGGATGTTCCACACCACCGCGATCCGCAGCAGCGACTTGACGTCCGTGTCGTGGGGTTGTGGCTCGAGCGGGTCCCAGAAGAAGACCAGGAAGTCGATGCTCCCGTCGGCGATCATCGCCCCGACCTGCAGGTCGCCGCCGAGCGGCCCGGACTGGAGCAACGTGACCGGCAGGTCCAGCTCGCGCTGGAGCATCAGGCCCGTGGTTCCGGTGGCGACCAGGTCGTGCGCCGCGAGCATGCCGCGGTTGTACCGCGCCCACTCGATGAGGTCCTGCTTCTTGTTGTCGTGGGCGACGAGCCCGATGCGCTTTCGAGGCGCAAGGTCCAGTGTGGACATTGGCAATCCTTGTCCGGCCGCGGCACCGTTCTCGCCGCCTGCCGTCCCCAGGATGACAGAAGCTCGGGGATCAGGGCGCCGGGATCTCCAGATAGTGCCCCGATGGCGTTCTCGGGGCGGACATGTACTTCGCTCCGCAGCGATGGCACACCGCCAGCGGCCTCTGGCGGCGGTATTCGCGGAATCTGTCCGCCCGCTCTCCGTTCCAGAGCTCCTCGATGGTCGAGCTTCTCACGTTGCCGAGCGTGTAGTCGGGGAAATCCACGCAGAAGTTGGCCTCACCGCCGGGCTGGATGTCGATCAGGTCGTCGATGGCCCAGCATTCCGGTGAGCCCACGGGCGTCGTGGCATCGGCGAACCAGGTCCGATAGTCGTCCTCCGAGAAGTCCATGTACGGGAAGACCTTCACGGAGCCCAGCGTCGCCCTGAACTTGCCGAGCTGACGCCGGAACTCCTCGAAGTCCACGCCGGAATCCTCGTGCTGGAAGCCGACCCAGGAAAACGCGCGGCAGCCCAGGTGGTCGCGAAGCTCCTGTTCGTATCTCCTTCCCACCGCCTCGGGGAAGTAGTAGTAGGGGTCGATCGAAATCGTCGGGATCTCGAGCCGGCGGGCGACCTCGGGCATGTCGCCCAGACCCTGGAGGGAGTACGGGCTGATGGTGAAGCAGATGGAGCGCCCGATGGTGCGGCCGCCGGCCTCCTCAGCATCGCGCAGTGCCGCGAGCCCCTCTTCGATCATCTTGAAGGATCCCTTGACACCTCTGGTAGCGTCGTGGATCTCCTCGGGACCGTCGACCGAGATCGTCAGGTGAATGTCGCCGAGGCTTACGAGATCGGCCGCGTAGTCCCTGAGGAACGTCCCGTTGGTGTCGACCGAAGTCGGGAGCCCCTTCGCGCGCAAGTACCCCAGCAGCTCCATGATTCCCCGGAACAGAAACGGCTCGCCCCCACGCACGAGGACCCAGGAGACGCCGTGATCGGCCATCTCGTCCACGAGGCGCTTCCAATCGGCGAGCTGCAGCCCCGGCTGGCGCTGCCCGGACGCGCGGATGTAGCCGGTCTCGCTCCACTGGCCGCACATCCTGCACCGCAGGTTGCAGGCATTGGTGATGGTCAGCGAGACGCGTTGGGGGAAGCTCATGGGTGGCTCCAGGATACCCCGGCCTCCTCGGCGTCCTACAGCGCCAGGATGAAGCGGAGGCAGTGGGCCACCGAGAAGGTCCGGTCGACTACGAGGCGGTCACCGGCCGAGCCGGAGCAGCCTCCGGATGCGCTCTCGGCGTGAGCGAGGACGGGACGCCTCGGCGCGAGCCTTCGCGGCCTCGTAGTCCTCGTTCTCGTGCTCTACCTGGGCGGCGTCGGCTTCAGCGGCGCGGCGAGCCTCGCTGGCCACGGCGGCATGGAACAGCGGAGGGGGACCGAACTCCATCATCGTTCGCTCCTTGCCGGTGGCCGCCTCGAGGGGCGCGGCCACCTGGGAAGTACTCTGGTCGTGTCGCAATGGGGCGTCAAGCGGGGGCAGACAGACGTGCCGGCTGGCGCGCGTGGCCGGCCCGACAGGCCTCGTCAGAGCGGCCGGACCCGGGCCAGGAGGTCGTCGCGCGGCCGGCCTTCGCCGCAAGCGGCCCAGCCCACGAGGTCGGAGCGGGCGCCGAAGAGCACGAAGACCCGCTCGCTACGGCTCGGTCCGGGGCGGAGCCCGCTTTCGGTTCGGAAGCCCGAGGGAGTCGTCGCATCGACCGCCGCCGAGGGCGCCATCAGCCCCCGAGCTCCCTGCGCCCGAAGACGGCGAGCCTCCTGCCGGCACTCGGCGTAGGAAGACTCGCCCCCCAGGAGGACCGCGTCGGGCAGCGAGGGCGTGGCCCGCGGCGCACCGGTCAGCTCGATCGCCCAGATGGAGCGCGCAACTCCGGCCAGGTCGGCCGGATCGGTGATCGCCTCGTGTCTGAGGAACTCCGCCCAGGCACCGTCCGGCGTTGCGGAGAAGTAGTGGGCGGGTCCCTCGCCTTCACTGTGCCAGCGGGCCGGCGGCTGATCGGCCGTCTCCCACAGGAACGGGAAGCGAGGATCGGCGTGGCGAAAGACGATCACGTTGCCGCACCGACTCCCGCCAGGGCGCCGGCGAGCGCCGCAACCTGCGCCGCCCCCACGCTTTCGGGAGTCCATCCGGCACCCATCGCCTCGCGCGGTGGTCGTCCACCGAGCTGAGGCCGAGGCCGGTCGAACCATCGGCGAATGCCGAAGGCGTTGTAGGCGCCCGCAAGGTCCGCGACTACCAGCGCGAGCCA
This sequence comes from Candidatus Limnocylindrales bacterium, assembly GCA_049520815.1. GTDB lineage: Bacteria > Chloroflexota > Limnocylindria > Limnocylindrales > CSP1-4 > Fen-1039. The sequence continues at coordinate 7,477 of JBEKPL010000079.1, read as the reverse complement.
ATGCGTCCTGGCCGCCAGCATGTCCGGCATGGCTCGAGTCCCGGCAAGGTAGCGCCGCAGGCTCATCGCCGAAGTCCCCAGGAGAGTCGCGAGACCGTCCAGATCGAACACGCCCAGCAGCCCTCGGAGCTCCCGATCGGGCATCGCGGATTCGGCGAGCGCGCCGTCCAGACGCCCGATGAGCAGCCGCAGACGTTCGGGCGTGTTCTCGCCCTGCAGGATCCCCAGGGCTGCGTCCTGCCCCACGCCGGCCCGCGACGCCTCCCGAGCGATGTCTCGCACCAGATCCAGGTCCAGCCTGTTTATCTGCGGCTGGTCCGCCAGCAGCCCGAGCGCAAGGGCACGCCTAACCAGCCCGACTGCCGGAGCCAGCAGTGCCGGTCCGTTGAGCGGAGCGTCTACGGTTGCTATTCGGACCACCGTCATGATCCGAAGTCTATCTGTTGCCGAACCACAGTCAAGCCCGGCCCAGTTCCGGGCAACCTACTTCACGCGGCTTCATCGGGGCTCGACTGCGACTTCACCGACGACCCAGCGCCGAACACGGCTACTCTTCGCAGTACGAACAGCGAGGAGCCCACGTTGGCGGCTCGGACCGCCGGACCGCGACGATTCGGAAGGTCGGCAGACGTGACATCGAAGAAGGACCGACCGGGGGCGCCCACGCCCGAACCTGCGCCCGAACCGGCGGCGCCCCAAACCGCCCGGGTTACCCGTACCGGCCGGAGCCAGCCCTGCCTCCGCTGCGGCTCCCGCGACGTCGCCAGGATCACCTACGGCTTCGCGGCGCCAGGTGCCTCTGCCACGCCTGCGGGCACAAGTGGCGGGAGAACTAGACCGGGCAGAAGGGGACGGGGCCCACGTGAGCCCCGGAAGGGCGGCCAGTTCTACACGCCCGCGCGTCTTGACACGCACGACACGTTGGCTTCTGGCGTCGGGCAGAACCCTCCGGCGTTGACTCCGAGCGCCTGAGCCCGGTAGGGTGTGCCGCGCAATCCCAGCGTACCCAGACGAACAGCACAGGGAGCGGCCACTTGACTGCCCAGGGCGGCGACACCGGCGCGCGACATGATCCCGGCGCGCGACATGATCCCGGCACGCAACAGCACCCCGGCACGCAACAGCACCCCGGCGCTGCCCACGACCCCAGCGCCCCACAGATCGACTCGTGGGTGACCTTCCGGCCGGAGCTGAAGGTCCTCGACTGCACGATCCGGGACGGCGGGCTGATGAACGACCACCGCTTCGAGGACTCGTTCGTGCAGCGCATCTACGAAGCGGACGTGGCCGCCGGGATCGACTACGTCGAGCTCGGCTACAAGGCGGACCGCAAGATCTTCGCGGACGCCGGCCCGTGGAAATACTGCACCGAAGACGACCTGCGCCGGATCGTCGGCGACAGTCCCGACGGCATCAAGCTGACCGTCATGGCCGACGCCGAGCGCACCGACTATCACACGGACATCCTGCCGCGCGAGCAGAGCGTTCTGTCGGGCATTCGGATCGCCGCCTACGTCAACCAGGTGCCCGCCGCGCTGGACATGGTCAAGGACGCCCACGACAAGGGCTACCAGACCACCTTCAACCTGATGGCCCTCTCCACGGTCCAGGAGCGCGATCTGCTCGACGCGCTGGAGGTGATCGTCGCCAGCCCGGTCGACGTCGTCTACGTGGTCGACAGCTTCGGCGCCTTCTACTCCGAGCAGATCCGGGACCTGACCGGCAAGTTCGTGAAGCTGGCCCACGAGGCGGGCAAAGAGGTCGGCATCCACGCCCACAACAACCAGCAGCTCGCCTACGCCAACACCATCGAGGCGATGCTCGCAGGCGCGACCTGGCTGGACGCCACGATGTGCGGTCTCGGCCGCGGAGCCGGGAACTGCCCGCTCGAGCTGCTGCTGGGCTTCCTCAAGAACCCCAAGTTCCACCTTCGCCCCGTGCTGCAGTGCGTGCAGGATCTGTTCGTGCCGCTGCGCCAGGAGCTCGATTGGGGCTACTCGATCCCGTACATGCTGACCGGCCAGCTCAACATCCACCCCCGCATGGCCATCAAGCTGCGCGAGAGCAGCACGCCGGACAACTATGTCGAGTTCTACGACGCCCTCACCGAAGACACGGACTAGGGGCGGAGGCGCCGCCGGAGCTAAGCTCGGCGGAGCGGACGCGTTCGGATCGCCGGGACGGTGGGGAGCGGGACCCTTGTTCACGGGTCGTGCTGTGACCGGGCGGCATGCGGCGCCGGCGAGACTCGCGAGGACGAGCCCGATGTCGCATCTACTCATGGCACGACTACTATCCGGCCCGATCGGCGCCCGCCTCAATCTCGACAACCTGGCCTCGGCCTATTTCATCCCGTCCCACGCTCGCGCCGGGACCGACTCTCGCCTCTTGCCGGGCCGCACAACCTTCCTGCTCCTCTGCCGGCGGATAGCAGTCATCTGACGACTAGATGAGACGTCCGGGCGTCTTCCGCGACCGACAGGCCTTCGGCCGAAGAGGACGGCCGGCTGCCGATGGACGGCCATCCTACGCACAAGGAGTCTCGCGAGCCCGACTGCGGCCGATGCGGAGTCCCGTGCCCATCGCCAACGGCGACGGCGTGTGGAAGGGATGGGCCACCCACAGCGGCACCCAGCAGCTGGCGGTGATCCTGCTGCAGTGGTCGCCGACGCTCTGACTGGCCTACGAAAGCGGAGGCGCCGCCGGGCTCCCGGGCGGGCTAGTCGGTTGGCGGCGCGCCCTTCACCCAGAAGAGGTCGAGCAGCGCGCCGGCCGCCTCTTTGTCGATCTTGAAGCTGAAGGCCTGGTTTGGATAAGCCTGGGGCGTCGCGGTGAGGTCGATCTTGTCGAGCGCGTCGCCTTCGGCGCGGCTGAGGAACCACACGTACGCGACGGCGTCCCCGCCCTTGATGTACGGCCCAAGGTCGACGTCGATCTCATAGATACGCTCGCCGTGGCCGCCGGGCGGGAGGACGGTGTCACGGCGCCCCATCGGCTCCCATTCGACGGTCACTTCGCACGAGACCATGCCCGGCTTCTCGGCCTTGACCTGGTTCAGATCGATGGCCGTGGGCAGGCCGTGGACGATGACGGCGTAGGCCTCCGCCAGGTGGTCGAGCCCTTCCATGCCCCCGTAGCGCTCCGTGTAGCCGGCGTCCTCGATCGCCGAGCCGTTGGAGCCGAATCCGCCGCCGTCGGACGCAAATGCGGTGGGGTCGAAGCTCACCGAGGGCCCGGGGGCGGAGGCCGCGGGGCTGAGGCTGGGCTGGCCGCTCTGCTCACTCGGCTTGCCGCTGCCGCACGCCGCGGCCAGGCCCGCGAACAGGACCAGACAGAGACCGAGCCGGATCGCCCTGCGGGCCGGCGCGCCGATGCGTGAGCCTCGACATCCGGCCAGATCGAACCCTGGGTAGTCGTTCACCTTCTGCACGCTCCTCGTCGGGGACATTCGCCCCACGCAGTCTTGCTCACTCACGGGGCCTCTGGCCTTCGCTCCCCGGCCCAATCCTGCAGGCGCCACCCTGCCTGTGTCCTCATCCGTATTGGGGATTTCGACTACCGAGGTCCGAGTCGTTGATAAGCATAAGCGCACTTCCGCGGCGGGTCCGGCGCGCCTAGAATGCCCGCGTCGACCGCAGTCGACCGGGTGGGCCGAGTCGGCCGGTCGAAGCAAGACAAGGGGGGATTCCGTGCCGGGCGACACCAGGGCTTACTCCCAGGACGGGCTCAACGAATCCATCGAGAGCGCCAGGTTCTGGGCGGACCATATGCAGCTCTATTCGGATTGGATGCAGACCGTAAACGACAGGTACGCCATTGCCGCCGCGCTGATCAGCGCCGTCACCGGATTGGCGATCTGGGGGACCATCTCCCATTACGACCCGTGGGCCCAGTTGGCTACGAGCGCGATGGCATTTGCCGCTGCCGCTGCGGCGATCATCCCGAAGATCAGGGGATATGGCGACTGCGCTCTCAAAGCCGCGCCGCTATCGGCTGAATACGGGCACTCTCTGGGCGAGCTGGAGAATGCCCTCGAGGCCGTCAAGTCGAACCTGCCCAGGGCTCGCGCGACCGCGCGGCAGGCGGTCAAGGACTTCGAGGCCGTGAAGGCCAAGAAGGACGCCCTTCGACCCTATCCTCGGAAGCTGCAGGATCACATGGACGCCCAGCGTGCCAAGGCGGCTCAGGTCGCGCCCCAGCCTTCCGGGTCCACGACGCCGGCCGGAGGCTGAGCCGCCTCTGCTGCCGCGAGGCGACAGCAGTCACCCGGCCCATGAATGCGACAACGGACGGTGCCACCGCCCGTTGTCGCCAATCCGCGAACAGTCAGAGATCCTCGGCGCCGGGCTCCCGCTGCTCCGGGCGGTAGAGGCGGTAGTTGGCCGCGCAGGCGGCCTGGTTGCCCTCGTGGACGGCGGCGCTGAGCTGGTGGTCGTGAGGGCTGGTGACATCGCCCGCCGCCAGGACACCCGGCACGTTGGTGTGCTGGTTGGTGTCGACGATGACCTGGCCGATCTCGTTCAGCGCCACGCCGAGCTGGCGGGCGAGGTCGTTGGCCGCCATCGAGGGCCGGACCGTGTAGACGTGCTCGACGGGGATGCGAGTTCGGGCCGGATCGTCCAGGACGAGCGCCTGCATCTGCCCGTCTCGGTTCTGGTACTCGGCCACGCCGTACGGGTGGGCGGGGATCCCGCTCGCCTCGAGGTCGGCCAACCGTGAGGCCGGGACACTGAACCCTTCCGGCCGGCCGGCCACGAGCGTCACGCGGTTGGAGAAGTCGAGCAGGTCGAGGGCGGTCTCGACCGCCTCCTCGTCGTGGCCCACGACGCCCACGGCGCGGTCGATCGACTCGTAGCCGTCGCAATGGATGCACCAGAAGAGGCTGATCCCTACGCACTCGTCGCGACCGGGGAACTCGGGGAAGTGGCCGACGACACCCGTGGCCAGGATGACCGCCCGGGCGAGCACCTCCAGCGAGCCGCTATCGGGGACCTCGCCGAACATGCGGGCCATCTCGGCGTCGCGCGGGGGCGCGCCCGGCCAGGGGACTTCGGGCAGCCGCTCGATCCGCAGCTGGAAACGATCGCCTTCGCGCGTCGCAGTGGCGACGTGGCCGATCAGCAGCCGGACTCCGTACCTGGCCGCCTGGTGCCAGCCGAGCCGGCGAATCTCCACGGCCCGGATCCCCTCCGGGAAGCCCAGGTAGTTGTGAACGACGTGCCGCCACCCGAAGCGGTCGCGCTCGTCGACGAGGAGGACGCTGCGGCGCATGCGCCCCATGTTTATCGCGGCTGAGAGGCCGGCCGCCCCGCCGCCAACGATGGCGCAATCCACCTCGCGTACTGCCGGCTCGGTCTGTGGCGATCGGTCGAGAGATTCGCGGTCTGTCATGGCCCAATCATGCGCCGTCTTGCGAGTTTCTGGGGAGATGGCGATGCCAGATTGCGTAGGCATGGCGGAGCCCGAAAGAATGCCTCGGACCGGGACCATCGAGGAACGCCTTTGGACCGAACGCGGCCGACACCTCCAGCGGCCGCTCTTCAGAGACTCGGCGGCCGGTGCCCTGGAGGGTATGAGACGTGTTCCGCCGAAAGCCTCCGCAGCCCCAGCACACGGACCTGATCGATCTGCTCCTCGCCTGCGACGAGCCGACGCGGAGGCTATTGCTCTTCCAGACTCTGCAGACTGGCCAGCTCACGAAGAGCGAGGCGGAAGAGGTCGTGGCCATGGTGAGCCGCCTGGAGCGGGCGGCGGGTCCGTGGTCGGAGGTGCCCGCTCAGAAGGCGTTTGCGAAGGCCGCAGCCGCGGCCGAGGCGACCGTTCCACAGGCCCCGGCGCAGGCGCCGGCGAAAGCGGCCTAGCTCGCTTTCGGGTGAGTCGCGCGTCATTGCCGAGCCAGCTTTGGGGTGAGATGCGCGTCACGGCCCGGTCCCGCATACTCGGGGAATGAGGCCACGACGTAGATCGGCGTTCTCCCGCGCTCTCGACACACTGCCCATACTCGGAGTCCTGGGCCTCGGCGTCGTCGGCGTCTTCGTCGCCATGAACGTGCTCGTGACCGCAGCCCCGATCACCCTGAACTTCAACTCGCAGTCGCCGTCCGGCAGCGTCGAACCGTCGCTCCCCGGATCGCCGTCGGCCATACCGTTCGCCACCGACAGCTCGATCCCAACGCCGGTCCCGTCCGCTTCCGTGCCGGACTTCCGGCCGACGATCATCAACTCGGCCATAAAGGAATCCGATCCCAACGGCATCTGGACGGTCTACCTCGGGTATCCGGCCTTCCTGGCGGGCACGACGCCATGGGCGGACGCGATCGACGCCGACATCGGAACCGAGATGCAGACGCGGGCCACGCAATGGGAGCAGGGGCCCGCCTCGAACCGCCAGGTAGCCGGGAAGGTCAACGTCCTGTCCGGGACCTTCAAGACCGAGTTGCTGACACCGGCACTGGCCTCGTTCACGCTCACCTGGGTGGACGATGCCTCGGCATCGGAACCGGCGAACGGCGTGGAGACGCTCAACTACGACCTGAGCACGGGCCAGCGGATCGCCTTCGACGACCTGTTCACCGACCCTGACTATGCTCTGGCCGTCATCTCGAACGAGGCGCAGAAACAGCTCGTCGACGAGCTGGGAGCGAACTACGACCAGGAGGTCGTGATCGACGGCACCAGGCCGTCCCGGACGAGCTTCCTCAACTGGGCCATCACCGCCGATGGCATCAAGATCACCTTCGCTGAGCATCAGGTCGCCAGGATCCTCAGCAGGCTGCCCGTGGTGGTCGTGCCGTGGGCCAGCATGCGGTCGGTCATGGCCCGGACCGGCCCGGTCGCGAGACTGGCCGGCATAACGGGGTAGCTGGCCGGCATAACGGGGTAGCTGGCCGGCCCGGGAGCCCCCGGCCGCCGGACCTGGGCCGTGCCGCCCAGAGCGCCGAGCCGGCGAGCGCTGCTGAGAGCGCCGAGCCAGCTGCGCCGCCGAGAGCGCACCGCCGGCGAGCGCTGCTGACACCTCGGTCGAGGCCCCGTATCCTTCGCACCGGAGACTCCGCTGATCGGAACTCACGGGCGAGTCGGAGGGCAGAATGGCGGCCGAATACAACGCGACGGTGGTCAGCCGGGTAGAAGTCGCACCTGGCCTCATCATCCTGCGGGTCGCGCCCGACAAGCTGCCGTTCGAATTCCGGTCTGGCCAGTACGTGGTACTGGGCTTGAAGGCGACGGAGCCACGGGTCGAGGGGGCGGAGGCCGACGTGCCAGGCGTCGTGGCCAGTGGCGCCGTGGAGTCGCCCTGGGCGGGCACCGCGGCCTCGCCGCTTGCGGTCGCCGCAACCGGAGTCACTGCCGCCGGAGTCACTGCCGCCGCCTCCGCGGTCTCGCCGCTTGCCGGCACCGGGATCGCCGGCACGCCGGAGACGGTACGGCAGCGAACGCACGAAGTGTTGGCAATCATGGCCCCCGGCGGCGGCTACGTC